>CAYZTJ010000044.1:0-23288 GCA_964481215.1 uncultured Nitrospira sp.
TCAGGACCGGTACGAGGCGTTGATGCGGACGTAGTCGTAGGAGAGGTCGGTGGTCCAGACGTGGGCCTCGCCGGTCCCCTGGCCCAGGTCGATCGTGATCGTGAACTCTTTCCGCTTGATGACTTTCGTGATGGCCTTCTCGGCGGTGGCTCCCAGTCCAACCCCTTCCTTGACGATCTGAGCCCGGTCGAACCAGACGGCGACCCTATTGGGATCGATCGCAACGCCGGCTCGCCCCACCGCTCCCATGATCCGGCCCCAATTGGCGTCCTCGCCGAAGAGCGCGGTCTTGACGAGATTGGATGTGGCCACCGTGCGCGCGACCCGTTTCGCGTCGATCGGCGACCGCGCCTGCGTCACGGCGATCTTGACGACCTTGGTCACGCCTTCGCCATCCCGGCAGATGCTGAGCGCTAACTCCTGACACACGCGGTCGAGCATGCGCTGAAAGGTGGCCAGCTCTACCGAGCCGGGCCGGAGCGGTGGTCCGCCGGCCTGCCCGTTGGCCAGACAGAGGACCGTGTCGTTGGTGCTCGTGTCGCCATCCACCGAGATGCAATTGAAGGAGTGATCGACGGCCTGCTGGAGCGCCTGTTGCAGCGTCGGTTGCTCGATGGCGGCGTCGGTCGTGATGAAGGCGAGCATGGTGGCCATGTCAGGATGGATCATGCCCGAGCCCTTCGCCATGCCGCCGACCGTGATGGGAACGCCGTCGAGCTGGCTCCTTAGCGCGGCTTCTTTGGGGCGCAGGTCGGTGGTGAGAATGGCCTGCGCGGCCGCGCGGCCGCCCTTGGACTTGAGGTTGGCCATGGCGGCGGGAAGGGCGGCGCGCACCCGCTCGATGGGCAAGGGCTGGCCGATGACGCCGGTGGAGCACACATATACTTTGTGCACCTCGATGCCGAGGGCGCTCGCCGTGAGTTGGGCCATCTCGCGCGCGTTCGCCATGCCGGCCTTGCCGGTGCAGGCGTTGGCGTTGCCGCTGTTGACGAGGATGGCCTGGCCGACGCCTTGGCGGAGATGTTGCCGATCCAGAATGACCGGCGCGGCGACGACACGGTTGTTGGTAAAGGTGCCGGCGATGGGGCCCGGCCGCTCGGAGACGACCAGGGCGAGGTCCGGCTTGCGGACTTTCTTGATGCCGGCGTAGACCCCGCTGGCCGTGAAGCCCTGCGCTGCCGTGACGCCGCCGGTGACGGTGGTGATGGAGGGCTGCATACGTTGGTGTCTAGAGTTTCGCGGTCGCGGTGTTAGCAGGATGTTGAAAAAGTCCGCCCAATGGGAAACGCTGAAGTATGAACGATGAGCGAGGTTCCGGCAGGACTGGCGAGACGAGCGCGAAAGGCGAGAAAGGTTCACCTCCGCGTCACGCTCGCCCCGCTTTTCTCGCTCGTGCCGCTGCCTTCCCCGCTCAGCGTTTCGCGTTCATCGTTCAGTCTTCACCTGCTCGCTCGCTGCGGCCCGGGTACGCGCCTGGCGGGTGCGACGGCCTTTTTGAACATCCTGCGAGCTGTTTCTTGTCACGTGTGATCGATATCTGTTGTGCTGTGTCTGGGGCTCTAAAGAGGTTCTGAACAGCCGTCAGGGGAAGAGCCCGGCGCCCATCAGCCCCGTCGTTTCGGGCAGACCCAACATGAGATTCATCGCTTGGATGGCCTGGCCCGCGGCGCCCTTCACGAGATTGTCCAGGGCCGACACCGTCACCACGCACCCGGCCCTCCGGTCGAGATAGACCGCGACGTCGCAGAAGTTCGACCCGCGCACATGCCGCGGGTTGGGCGAGGCCTCTCCCTCCTGCACGCGGACAAAGGGCTCACCCTTATAGTAGTCCCGATAGAGGGCGCGGAGATCGTTCAGCGGCATGGCGCTCGTGAGCCGGCCGTAGGCCGTGCTCAGGATACCTCGATTCATCGGCACCAGGTGCGGCGTGAACGCGATCCGGACCGGCGGACCCGCCTGGCTTTTTCTTGACGTGCGCGTGCCCGCGATCGTCTGCAGCTCCTGCTCGATCTCCGGAATGTGCCGATGCGTGCCGATCTTGTAAGCCTCGAGTGACTCGTGGGCTTCCGGAAAGTGATAGGGCAGGGCCGGGCTGCGGCCCGCGCCGGAGACGCCGGACTTGGCGTCGACCACGATGGAATCGGATTGAATGAGACCGTTGGCCACCAAGGGCGCCAACTGCAAGATCGCGGCGGTCGGGTAACAGCCGGGCGCCGCGGTCAGTTGAGCCGACCGGAGGGCCTCTCGGTGAACTTCCGGGAGTCCATACACGGCGCGCGCCAGCAACTCCGGATGAGGGTGCGGCGTCTGATACCAGGTGTCGTAGGCGGCGGCATCTTTCAATCGATAGTCGGCGCTCAGATCGACCACCGGTTTTCGTTCGGCCAGGCAGGCGGCGACCGGCTCAAAGGACTTGGTGTGCGGCAAGGCGAGGAAGACCGCATCCGCCTTTCTCGCGATCGCGTCCGGCTCCAGGGCTTCGTAGGTGAGGGTCGACAAGCCGGTCAGCGACGGAAAGCTCGAGCTCACCGGCGAGCCGGCGGATTTCTCCGACGTGACCGCGATGACGTGAAACCGCGGGTGCAACAGCAGCAGCCGCAGCAGCTCGCCGCCGGTGTACCCGGACGCGCCGACGACGGCGATCGTGATCTGGTCGGTCGATGGGGCCATGGGTCTCTCGTCTCCAGCGTCACGCTGAAAAAAAGGGGAAGGCGGGTCGCGCCTTCCCCTCGTGTCGTCCCAAGAAGGAGCGATTACCGCTTCGAGTACTGGAAGCGCTTGCGGGCGCCCTTTTGTCCGTACTTCTTCCGTTCCTTGACGCGCGAATCGCGGGTCAGGAAGCCTTCCTTCTTCAAGGGCTCGCGGAAGGCCGGATTCAAGGCGACGAGCGCGCGCGAGATGGCGTGGCGCAGGGCGCCCGCCTGACCCGTCGATCCGCCGCCGAGCAGGCTGGCCTTCACGTCGTACTTGCCTGCGATCCCGGCCACTTCGAAGGGCGCCTGCACCGCGCTCCGCAGCGTGGGGCGGGGGAAGTAGCGATCGAGCGAACGATCGTTGATGGTGAATTGGCCGGAGCCGGGGGAGATCCAGGCGCGGGCCACGGCATACTTGCGTCGGCCGGTTGCGTATTGCGTTGTGGTTGCCATAGCTGCTTCTTTCCCTCCTTCGGGAGCACTTACAAGGCGATCAGTTCAGGATTTTGCGCGGCGTGCGGGTGATCCGTCCCGGCGTAAATTTTCAGCTTGCGGGCCATCTGTTTGCCGAGCGGGTTCTTCGGCAGCATGCCCTTGATGGCCTCTTCCAACAGAGTCGTCTGGTCTCTCGCGTGGACGTGCTCCGCCGTCAAGGTCTTGAGCCCGCCCGGCCAACCCGTGTGATTGGTATAGGTCTTCGTCCGCATCTTGTTGCCGGTCAACTGGATCTTGCCGGCATTGATGATGACGACATGGTCGCCCGTGTCCACGTTCGGGGTGAAGGTGACCTTGTGTTTGCCGCGCAGCAGCGTGGCGACCCGGGCGGCCAGGCGGCCCAGCGTCTTGCCGGACGCATCCACCAGGTACCATCTCCGGACGATATCGGCTTCTTTTGCGAGATACGATTTCATGATGATGTCTCCGTGGCTCCTTCGGTTCTGTCGCTGATCAGGCTGTCGGCTCGCCCTCCGCCTCGGACGGCTGAGGGTGCTTCACGCCGAATTTTTCCAGCCAGGCGTCGAGCTGGCCGCCGCCCCGCGCTTGCAGGACCGGCTTGGCGACGAAGATCGGGCTTTGGGTGCGCAGCGCGACGGCGATGGCGTCGCTCGGCCGCGAATCGACGGTCCGCTCCGTGCCCTTGGCGTCCATATAGATGGTGGCGAAATACGTATTGGCTTTCACGTCTGTGACCACCACGCGGGTGACGGTGATTCCCAAGTGTTCGGTCATGCTTCGGATCAAGTCGTGCGTCATCGGCCGCGGGGTCTGGGACTGGCTCATCGCGTGGCTGATGGCGTCGCCCTCCGCCAATCCGACCCAAATGGGCAGCGTCTCCTGGTTCTGCTCGTCTTTCAAAATGACGATCTGCGTTTCCGTGTTGGGGTCCCGCAGGACGCCATGCACGAGCAGTTTGACCAACTCGCCGTTTCCCTGGTGTTCCATCGTCACGTGTCGTCGTGCTGTGCCGGTCCCGCCGTCTTCCCGTCTCCGCGCGGGATCTCCGATGACGGCCTCGTCGAACGATGTCAGCGAAGGGAGCTGGGGAGTGCGAGGTGATCCGACGCCCGCCGGCTTAGGTCTCGTACTTGCCGAAGTCCTCGGGTTTCAGATTTTCGAGCCACTGCTCCAATTCGTCGGACGCTTGCCGACGCAGCACATCTTCGTTGGCAAAAATCGGGGCGCTGGTCCGCAAGGCGAGCGCGATGGCGTCGCTGGGACGGGAATCGATCACGACTTCGGAATCCTGATACGACAGGTGAATCCGCGCGTAGTAGGTGTTGTCCTTCAATTCGGTGATCACCACGCTGATGACCTTGGCGTCCACGGATTCGAGCATCGACTTCATGAGGTCGTGGGTCATCGGCCGCGGGGCCGCCACGCTCTCCAACGCAAAGCTGATGGCGCTGGCCTCGGGCCGCCCCACCCAGATGGGGAGCATTTCGCTCTTCTCCTCGTCTTTGAGGATGACAATGAAGGTATTGTTGTAGGGGTCGAACATCAGACCCCGAACCTTCATCTGGATAATCACGACGCGAATCGACTCCCGCGTGCCGCCACGCCCGGGCAGAAACGCCCGATTTTTCGATAAATTACCATTGGGGTTGCCGCCCTGTCAACGCGAAGAGTCCTGCGCGAGCGCGGCGACCGATTCGCGATCGAAGGCCCTCCCGGTGTGACGCATCGAGGTGCGGGTCGCCAGGCGGAGGAGATCCTCGGCCACCTCGGACGGATCGCGGAGCGGCGTGGGGTCTTCCGCAGGATAGGCCTCAGCCCTCATCTTCGTGCGGGTCCCGCCGGGGTTGTAGGTCATGACGCGAATGCCGAACGCTTCCAGCTCCTGCGCCAGCGTTTGCGAAAGCCCTTCCACGCCGAATTTCGAGACGGCATAGGCGCCCCATTCGGCGCGGCCCTTCCGGCCGACCGAGGATGAGAGCGAGAGGATGCACCCCCGTTGTTGTCTCATCATCTGGGGGAGCACCGCATGGGTGACCAGGAACGTGCCGGTCAGATTGACGGCGATCACGCGACTCCAGTCACGGACGGTGTAGTCGGCCAGCGGAATACGGGGGCCCAGGATCCCGCCGTTATTGACGAGGACGTCGATCCGGCCGAATCGGCGCAGGGTCGCACGGATCAACGAGTCGACGTCGCGAGGGTTGCCGATATCCACCACTCGACCGATGACCGTCAGGCCCTGGGATCGAATATCGCGCGCGACGTGATCGATCTCGCGCTTGGTTCGGGCGCACAGCACAAGCTTCGCCCCTTCGCGCGCAAACAGCAAGGCCGTCGCCCGGCCGATGCCTCGACCGGCGCCGGTAATCAAGGCGACCTGGTTCTGCAGGAGGCCGGTCGGCATAGATCAGCGCCGGTGAGTCCGTAGCATGTCGGGGAGGGCCGCCGACTGGAGAACGGAGGAGGCGAGAGGCGTCAGGCGGGGCGGTAGTTCTGTTGCACTTGCGACGCGTCCTGCTTCTCGCCCAGGTTGAGAAACGACAGCATCTGCTTCTTCACCAACTCGCGTCCGCTCTCGTCGCCGAGGTTCACGTGATATTCGTTGATGACCATCACACGCATGTTTTCCCATTGCTTCCAGCAGGGCTTGCAGACCTTCGCCTTGATCTCGCTCTCGAGCTTGCCCATGAAGATGGGATCGCCGATGGGCTCGCCCGCCTTGCCGCACTTCACGCACTGGACATCCGCCATGCTGTCTCCTCCTCTCCCTCGGCCGCATGGTTCCGACCGCGGCCCTGCTGCGATTGCGGACGTATTCTAGCATCTGGTTTCAGCGAAAGGAAAGGCGCCCGTTCGGCGCTCGTTTGGTTGACGCTCCCGGCGCATCGTGTTAGAAGAATCGCGCGAAATCGTGCCCGGATGGCGGAACTGGCAGACGCGCCGGACTCAAAATCCGGTTCTCGCAAGAGAGTGGGAGTTCGACCCTCCCTCCGGGCACCAGGCCTCCAGAAAAGTGTTTGAATTTGGGCAGGCTTCGGGGCGTCGAGCGCGAGTCAGACCCTGCCGGAATTGTGCTTGACATGGATAGGGGAGTTGACCTATAGTCCCCGCGAGTTTTTCCGGACCCCCGGGCGTGAACCAACGGTTTTCATTGTCATTTTACCTTACACCTAATCGTCTAACTCACAAGGAGGCACCACATGCGTAAGGTTGTAGCACTAGGAGCAACAATCCTGTTTGCAGGTGCTGTGGGGACTGCACTGGCGCAGGAACGCTTGCAGCAGTCGTCTGGTTTCGGCACGGGCGTAGGCGAAAGCGCCAACGTCGGATCGCGCTCGCAGATCTGGGACAAGAGCGCCTTCCTGGAGCGGCTCTCGCAGAACGAGACGCTCTATGGCCGAATCCTCGGCATCGATATTCCCGGCCGCAAGATCCACCTGGAGACGGGCGGCAGCTCGCACGATGAAGGCCGCGCGGGGACCGGCGCCATGTCCTCGATCACGGTCTATCTCGATGACAACACCAACATGGACCAGATCCGGGTGTTGAACTCGGGCGACGACGTGACGGTGCAGGCGAAGGAAGAGACCTCGGAGCGCCAGCCCTTCGGGACCGGTCGGAAGTTGGTCCGCGAGATCACCGTGATCCGCGGCAACGAGAAGCTCGCGGGCTTCGGTGGGTTGGGGCAGCGCCCTGATCCGTCGACGGAGCGCGGCATCGTCACCAACAACGGCTCGGGCACGGGCGGCGTGGTGAACACGGTGTTGCCGGGCGAGATTCAATCGGGCATCACCAGCACCATCGGCGAAATGACGGGCGCCGCGCCTTGCTGGAACTGCGCGCCGCAGCCGGGCTGGGGCGACAACGGCCAGTCCAACCGCTCCGACTACGGAGCGGATGCGAACAAGCCGAATCTGGTCAAGCAATAAGACGGGCTCGTATGTCGAGCGGGAAAGGGGGTCGCTTCGGCGACCCCCTTTTTATTTGCCGTCCCTTCACGGACATCGCGGTCAATTGCGGGCCACCGGCCGGCTTGGTAGGATGACGACGTTGACGGTTCGCCCTGCGCTCACGACGCCCCGAGGCCGCCCATGTCTATGACGACGAAACCCCCCGACGCCGAGTTGGATCTCCGCGGGGTCATCTGCCCCTACAATTTCGTCAAGACCAAGCTGAAGTTGGAGACGATGCTGGGGGGCCAGATTCTCGCGGTCATTCTCGATGACGGCGATCCCATTCGGAACGTGCCGCGAAGCGTGCAGGACGACGGGCACCAGGTGCTCAGTCAGGAGCCGCACGAGCGCGCCCATCGGGTGATCATTCAGAAGAAAGCGGACGCGTGACTGGATGTTGAAAGAGTCCTTCATCCGGGAAACGCTGAAGTAGGAACGATGAGCGATGAACGAGGATCCGGCGAGACTGCGAGACGAGCGCGAAAGGCGGGAACCGTTCGCCTCCGCGTCATACCCGTCCTGCTTGTCTCGCGCGTCCCGCTGCCGTCCCGCTCAGCGTTCCGCATTCACCTGCTCGCTCGCGGCGGCCGCGCTGGACAGCCTGTTTGAACATCCTGAGGGGATGCGCTTTCCCCGTTTGTGAGCCGCTAAATTCAGAGTCGGTCAAATCTCCATTCATTCTTCGTCAGCGTCGTTTTCGTCGTCCGCGGCCGCGTCGTCCTTGGATCACTAGCGTCATCTCGCCCGTGAGCGGGGCCTTGCCGATGCGGGCCATCAACTGACTGAGTCGGCCCCGCAACACCTGTTCGCGCGCCGTTGTCAGATCGACACCCATCACGGCCGAGCGGTTCCCGAGGGACGCGGCCAGTGTGGCCAGTGCCGTGACGGCGCGCGCCGGATCGATGAAGAGCACGATCGGCGCGGGGCCGTTCATGGCCCACGCGAGCAGACGACGCTGGGCTGTGCGGCGAGTCGGCCAGGCGCCGGCAAAGACAAAGGCATCGCCGGACCAGCCGGAGGTGACGAGCGCCGCGAGGACGGCGGAAGGTCCGGGGATCGGGGCGACGGTGAAGCCGGCTTGGACGGCCTGTGCGATCAGGTAACAGCCGGGGTCCTGCAGCGTCGGGGTGCCGGCGTCGCAGACGAGGGCGACGGCCTGGCCTTCGCGGAGCCGCGCAAGGAGGATCGGCGTTTTGTCTTCCTTGTTGTCGTTGTGATAGCTCGTCAGCGGGGTGGCAATGCGGTGGGGGGCCAGGAGGGCCTGCGTGGCTCGGGGCTGTTCGGAGGCGATCAGATCCACAGTGCCAAGAATGCGAAGGGCGCGAAGAGTCAGGTCATCGGGGTTGCCGATCGGCGTGCTGACGACGTAAAGGGTTCCGCTCTTCATGCGAGGCATCCTACTCAAAGGCCGCGTCTCTGTCGATGTGCGGGCGGCGCGGTGTCGGGCCGCCCGCCTCGTGCTATGATCAGGCCGTTCGGGCGCCGTCAGCGGCGCCGACTCACCCACGGCCTATGGCGGACAGACTTCGATTCGAAAACGATGAAGAACGCATGCGGGGCGACTACGCGTATTGCCTCAAATGCGGCGGCGCGCTTGAGCGGCGCGTGATCAAGGCCATCGAGCCGCCGCGATTGGTCTGCCGGGCCTGCGGCTTCGTCCTGTTTCTCGATCCCAAAGTCGCCGTGGGCACGATCATCACGCAGGGGGAGCGCGTGCTGCTCATCCGCCGCGGGATCGAGCCCGGCTATGGCCGGTGGGTCTTTCCCGGCGGATTTGTGGATCGCGGCGAAGTGCTCGAAGCGGCCGCCGTGCGCGAGGCGCTCGAAGAGAGCGGAGCGGAAATCCGCATCTCGAGCCTCCTGGACGTCTATTCCTCCTCCGGTTCGCCGGTCGTGGTGATCGTGTATGTGGCGGAAGCCGTCGGCGGCGCGATCGGGGCCGGCGATGAAACGCTCGATGCCCGGTGGTTTGCCGCCGACGAGATCCCCTGGGCCGACCTCGCCTTTCCCAGCACGACGCTCGCCCTCACGGCTTTTCTGCGCCGTCGCTAACCGCGCTCCAGGCGCCGGTTTTCTTGACTCCGCTCTTTTTTGGAGACTATAATCCGGCGGGTTTGTGTGAGTTTTCTCTGAAAAGTTGCGGAGATAGGAGAGGTATCCAGCGTGTTTTTCGTCGCCGCCATGGGGCTCTATTTCCTGGGCACCGCCTGTGCCTTGGGTTATCTGCTCCGGCGCTCGGATGCCCTGTCTCGAACCTTGCTCATCATCACGGGGCTGGGATTCCTTTTGCACACCGCGGCCTTGCTGACCAGATTGACCGGCGGAGGCGCGCCGCTCAGCAGCTTCGGCGAGGCCATGTCGTTCTTCTCCTGGGCGCTCGTCTTGGTTTTTCTCCTGGTCGAGCTGCGGCATCGCGTGCCGGTCTTGGGCGCCTTTATCCTGCCGATCGCGTTCATCTCGATCGTGTCGGCGGCCGCGCTGCCCCAGGAGGTGCCGACGCTGGAGCCGGTGCTGAAGACCGTGTGGGTCCACGTGATTCTGAGCATGCTCGGCACCGTGGGCTTCGCCGTCGCCTTCGCCGCCGGGATCATGTATCTCATCCAGGACGGGCTGCTGAAATCCAAGCGATTCAACGTCCTCTACGCCAAGCTGCCGCCGCTCGATTTTCTCGATCAGCTGAACCAGCAATCGATCGTGCTCGGCTTCCCCTTGCTGACGCTCGGCATCATCACCGGGGCCTTGTCGGCCGAGTTCGCCCGCGGGTCCTACCTGAGTTGGAACCCCGAGCAGACCTGGGCCTTGATCACGTGGCTCTTTTACTTCGTGGTGCTGGTAGGACGCCTGACGGTGGGCTGGCGGGCCAAGCGCGCCGCCTATCTCACGATTATCGGATTTGCCTGCGTGGTGCTGACCTTCATCGGCGTGTTGATGAAAAGCCACGGGACGATCACCTGATGCCGACCTGCGCCTTCATCGTGGTGGGCCTGAGCCACAAGACCGCGCCGGTCGAGGTGCGAGAAATGTTGGCGATTCCCTCGAGCCGGCTGGACGAGGCGCTGGCCCGCCTCATCCGCTATCCGGCGATCAAGGAGGGCATGGTGCTCTCCACCTGCAATCGGGTGGAAGTCTACGCCGTCGTCGAGCAGGCGGAGGCCGGCTACGCCCATGTGCAGGAATTTCTCGCCGATACGCACCTGTCGCTGTCCTCCGAGCGCTTGACCCCGCATCTCTACTGGCATGCCGGGGACCGCGCCATCGCGCACCTCTTCCGGGTGGCGGCGAGTCTCGATTCGATGATCGTGGGCGAGCCGCAGATCTTGGGGCAGCTCAAGGACGCGTTCGAAGCCGCCCTCACGCACAAGACCACCGGCGTCATTCTGAACAAAGTGGTCCAGAAGGCCATCTCGGTGGCCAAGCAGGTGCGGAACGAAACGAAGATCGCGGAGAATGCGGTCTCGGTCAGCTATGCGGCCGTGGAATTGGCCCGGAAGATCTTCTCCACGCTGCGGGACAAGACCGTCATGCTGGTCGGCGCGGGCGAAATGGCCAAGCTGGCGGCCAAGCACTTGATCGCCGGAGGCGTGGGCCGCGTCATGATCACGACTCGCGATTCCCAGCATGCCATGGAGTTGGCGCAACGGTTCAACGGAATGCCGATCGCCTTCGATCAATTCCGGCACGAGATGGCCGAAGCCGATATCGTGCTCTGTTCCACGGGCGCTTCGCACTATCTGATCCGGCGCGACGACGTCCTGGCCGCCGTGCGCCGCCGCATGAACCGTCCGATCTTCCTGATCGATATCTCGGTGCCGCGAAACATCGATCCGGCCGTGAAAGACGTGGACAACGCCTTTCTCTTCGACATCGACGACTTGGAGCTGCGGGTCGAACAGAATCTGAAAGATCGCCGCGAGGAGGCCCTCAAGGCGGAGCGTATGGTCGTGCAGGAAGTCGGCGTGCTCCAGCAGTGGCTCCGCTCGTTGGAAGTCACGCCCACGATCGTCGAGTTGCGCAAGCGGGCCGACGACATCAAGCAGGGCGAGTTGGAGAAGGCGCTGGCGAAGCTGGGCGACCTGAACCCGCACGAGCGGAACGCCGTGGAGGCCCTGGCGTCCGGGATCGTGAACAAACTGCTGCACGGATCGCTCGTGACCTTGAAGGCGGAAGCGGAATCGTCGACCGGCGCCGTGTTCGTCGAAGCCGCCCGGCGGTTTTTCAATTTGAATGGGAACGCAGGCGCAGGGCCCGGCGGGTCCTCGCCCGCGCAAGAACCGGTTGACGCCGAGGCTCAATCGGAGGGTGTGCCGTCCGGCGCGGCGCGGACGGCGGGGGAATCGACGCCTCGACCCGGGCCCAAGCCCTGACCGGTTCGTTCATGTGTCCAAGACGGTGACGACCACGTGGAGCCGAATGGCCGCAGGCCCCAAACTGTTTACCTGCCCGAAGTGTCGCCGGACCTATCTGGGGCACGACCCGCTGCCGGACTGTCCCGCATGCGGCTATGACTATCGTGAGCGGGAGGGGTTTCGCTGGGACGTCCTGGCGTTTCTGCTCGCGATCCTTGGACTGATGAGCTACATGCTGGTGGCGGCGCATTATCGAAGCGGGATGGCCTTGGGCACGGCGGCCGATCCGGGACGAGCGATGACCGAGGAGAAACTGCCGGGCGCCCAGGGCTCCGGGAGCGTTTCGACGCCCTACCATGAGAGGGCGCGGTGACGGTCGCGGCGCCGGAGCAGGAAACGACGCGATCGTCGATCGTGATCGGCACGCGCGGGAGCACGCTGGCGCTGTGGCAGGCCGAGTGGGTCCAGGCTCGGCTCAAAGAGCTGGCGCCCGACTTGTCCGTGTCACTCCAGCGCATCAAGACGTCGGGGGATAAGATTCTGGATGTGCCGCTGGCCGCGATCGGGGGCAAGGGGCTGTTCGTCAAGGAGATCGAAGAGGCGCTGCTGCGGAAGGACATCGATCTCGCCGTGCACAGCCTGAAGGATGTGCCGACCGTGCTGCCGGCCGGTTTGGCCCTGCTCTGTGTCCCGCAGCGGGAAGATCCGCGGGACGCGTTGCTCAGTCGAGGCGGACTGCGATTTTCCGAATTGCCTACGGGCGCCCGAGTGGGGACCAGCAGTCTGAGGCGGCAGGCGCAGTTGCTCCATCTGCGGCCTGATCTCCGGATCAGCATGTTGCGCGGCAATCTCGATACGCGGCTGCGCAAACTGAAAGAGGGGGAATTCGACGCCATCGTGCTGGCGGCCGCGGGTCTCAAGCGGCTGGGGTGGACGGAAGGCGTGACGGAGTACTTGTCGGCCGACACCTGCGTGCCGGCGATCGGGCAGGGCGCGTTGGCCATCGAAGGCCGCAGCGACGACCGGTTCATCGTGAATCTGCTCCGTCCGCTGGAGGATCGCGCGACGCGCGTGGCCGTCACCGCCGAACGGGCGCTGCTCGACCGCCTCGAAGGCGGCTGTCAGGTGCCGATCGCGGGACATGCCGCGGTCGACGGCGAGCAGGTGCGCATGGAGGCCCTCGTCGCCAGCGTGGACGGGCGTACGGTCATTCGCGAGGGCGCCACCGGCGCAGCCGCGGACGCGCAACGGCTGGGACGGGAGTTGGCCGAGCGGTTGTTGGCGAACGGCGGGCGGACGATTCTGGACCACATTTACGGACGCGCATGAGCGAGCACACCCACAGACTCGGCATCGTCTATCTGGTCGGCGCCGGACCCGGCGATCCCAAGCTCTTGACCCTGCGGGGGAAGGAATGTCTGCAGCGCGCCGATGTGGTCCTGTACGACTACCTGGCCAATCCCGCGCTGCTGGCCTTTGCGCCTGCGGACGCCGAGCGTATTTACGTCGGCCGTCGCGGTCGCCAGGCCTATGACGACCAGGACCATATCAATCAGGTGCTGATTCAGAAGGCCGGAGAGGGCAAGCGAGTCGTGCGGCTCAAGGGCGGCGATCCCTTTGTCTTCGGACGCGGAGGGGAGGAAGCTGAAGCGGTGGCGGCCGCCGGGATCCCCTACGAGATCGTGCCCGGCGTCACGTCGGCGGTCGCCGTGCCGGCCTACGCGGGCATCCCCGTCACGCACCGGACCTTCGCCTCGTCCGTCGCCTTTCTTACGGCCCATGAAGATCCCGCCAAGGGCGCCTCGGCGTTGGATTGGCCGCGGATGGCCTCCGGCCCCGGGACGCTGGTCTTTCTCATGGGCGTCAAGAATCTCCCGCTCGTGGTGGATCAGCTCATCACGGAGGGCAAGGCGCCGGACCTGCCGGTGGCCGTGATTCGCTGGGGCACACGCGCGGCCCAGCGGACGGTGGTGGGAACCCTGCGAGACATCGTCCAGCGCGTCGCCGAGGCCAAGATCGAACCGCCGGCGCTGGTCGTCGTCGGGGAGGTGGTCCGGCTGCGAGAACGGCTGAATTGGTTTGAATCCAAGCCGCTCTTCGGCAAGCGCATCGTCGTGACACGCGCGGCCGAGCAGGCGGGCGACCTGTCCGACCGTCTGGCCGAATTGGGCGCGGAGCCGATCGAGTGTCCGACGATCCAGATCGCGCCGCCGGAGTCCTGGGAGCCCCTCGATCGGACGATCGCCGAGCTGGGGCGATTCCGGTGGGTGGTCTTCACCAGCGTCAACGGCGTCCGCGCCTTTCTGGCGCGGCTGCGGCAGGCGGGGAAGGATGCGCGCGCGCTGGCCGGCGCCACGCTCTGCGCGATCGGTCCCAAGACCGCCGACGAGCTGGCGGCCGCCGGCCTCCGCGCGGACCTCGTGCCCGCCGAGTTTCAAGCCGAGGGGCTGCTGGATGCCATGGTGCAAGCGGGTGTCGCGGCCGGGGACCACGTGCTGATCCCGCGGGCGGCGGTCGCGCGGGAGCTGCTGCCGGCGCAGCTGCGCCGGATGGGCGTGGACGTCCGCGTGGCGCCGGCCTATCGCACGGTGCGGCCGGCCGTGGATGCCGACGCGATCAAGGATCGGCTGCGTCGCCATGCCGTCGACGTGGTGACGTTCGCGAGTTCGTCGACCGTGGCGAACTTCTGCGACTTGTTCGACAGCCGGGAGGAGGCGGCGGCCTTGCTGCGGGAGACGACGATCGCCTGCATCGGCCCCATTACCGCCCAGACGGCGCGGGAGCGGGGGCTGACCGTGGGCGTCACGGCCGCCCAGCATACGATTCCGGCCCTAGTGGACGCGATCGTGCGACATGCGGTAGAAGGGTCGGCACAGCGGGCCTGAGCGGAGGCCCAAGAGGACGCGACGGTGACACTTGAACGGAGGGAGACGGCATGGTTCCAGTGAAATCATTCATGGTGCCCAAGGAGAAGTTCATCACGGTCGATCGCGACATGGATGCCCGGTCGGCGGCCGCGCTCATGCGGGACAAGAACATCGGCAGCCTGTTCGTGAAGCGGGGCGATGAAATCATCGGGATTCTCACGGACACGGACATGGTGCGGCGGGTGGTGGCGGTGGGCTTGGACGCCTCCAAGACGCCGGTCGAGCAGATCATGTCCGCGCCGATCCTCACCATCGAAGAGAGCCGGACGCTGTTGGACGCCAACGATTTAATGGCGTCGTCGCACCTGCGGCACTTGGGCGTATCCCGGGACGGCAAGCTGGTCGGCATGATTTCCGTGCGCGACCTGGTGGTGTTCCTCACGAACTTGCCGAGGAAGTGACGATGGCCTTTCCCCGACATCGCCTGCGGCGCCTGCGGCAGCACGAGTCGCTGAGGCGGATGGTGCGCGAAACCCGGCTCTCGCCGGAGGACCTGATCGCGCCGCTGTTCGTCACGGTCGGCAAGGGGCGCGCGGAGCCCATCGCGTCGATGCCGGGCCAGTCGCGCCTTTCGGTGGACCTGCTGATCAAGGAGGCCGCCGAGATCCGGAAGCTGGGAGTGCCGGCGGTCATTCTGTTCGGCATCCCGGATCGCAAGGACGAGCGTGGGACGTCCGGCTACGATCCGGACGGGATCGTGCAGCGGGCGGTGCGCGAGGTCAAGGACAAGACGCCGGACCTCATGGTGATCACCGACGTCTGCATCGACGAGTACACGACACACGGCCACTGCGGCCTCGTCAAGGACGGCCGGATCTTGAACGATGAGACCTTGGAGTGTCTCCGGGCCATGGCGCTCACGCACGCGCGCGCCGGCGCGGACATGGTGGCGCCCTCGGACATGATGGACGGGCGCGTGGCCGCGATTCGGGACGAACTCGATCGGCACGGCTTTGCCGATCTGCCGATTATGGCCTACGCGGCGAAATTCGCTTCTTGCTTTTACGCGCCGTTCCGGGATGCGGCGGATTCCAGCCCCAAGTTCGGCGACCGATTGACTTATCAGATGGATCCGGCCAATGCCCGCGAGGCCCTGCGCGAGATCGACGCCGATGTGAAGGAGGGGGCCGACATCATCATGGTCAAGCCGGCGATGCCCTATCTGGATATCATTGCCGCCGCGCGGCGCCGCACGACCCTTCCGATCGCCGCCTATCAAGTCAGCGGGGAATACAGCATGATCAAAGCGGCGAGCCAAGCCGGGTGGCTCGACGAGGAGCGGGCGATGATGGAATCGCTCCTCTCCATCAAGCGGGCCGGCGCGGATCTGATTCTGACCTACTTTGCCAAGGACGCCGCCCGGCGGCTCGGGTGATCGAATTCCCGTCGTCGCTATGAACATCTCACGTGGTCTGGCGGGCTACGCGAGGCAACCCTATCCCGTCCTGACGATCGGCAATTTCGACGGCCAGCACCTCGGCCACCGCGCGCTCCTCGAGATGGTGGTGGGCCGGGCTCGGGACAGGCAGGGCACGCCGGTGGTCCTGACGTTCGATCCCCACCCGGTGACGGTGCTCGCCCCCCATGTGGATCTGCAGTTTCTGACGTCGAAGGACGAGAAGCTGCAACGATTCGACGACGCCGGGGTGACGGAGGTAGTGGTCTTGGAGTTTACGGCCGCGCTGGCGGCGCGCACCCCGGAGCAGTTCGTGAAAGAGATCCTGGTGGATGGGATCGGCGTGAAGGAGCTGTTCGTCGGGGAGCACTTTGCCTTCGGAAAGGGCCGGGCCGGCCGCATTGCGGACCTGCAGCGGTACGGCGCCCAGTGGGGGTTCGACGTGCATCCGATCGTCCCGGTGCCCATCGACGGCCGGGTGGTGAGTTCCACGGTCATCCGCTCACAGATTCAACGGGGCGAGATTCGGGAGGCTGCGCGCGGCTTGGGGCGCGGCTACGCCCTGGGCGGGACGGTGATCCGCGGACAACAGCGCGGCACGGCCATGGGCTGGCCGACGGCGAATGTGGCGCTCCCGGCCGGTCGGGTGATTCCGCCGGACGGCGTCTATGCGACCCAATTGCGCTGGAAGGAGGGGGCGTACGATTCCGTGTCCTACATCGGCACCCGTCCCACCTTTGGGTCTGGGGAGCGGCTGCTGGAAGTCTATCTGCTCGACGCCGCGATCGACCTCTACGGACACTCGGTGGCCGTGACCTTTATCGACCGACTGCGCGGCGACATGGCCTTCGAGTCGCCCGCCGCGCTTTCCGCCCAGATTCAATCCGATGTGGCGCGGGCTCGCGAGGCCTTGCGGACCTGGCCCGCGTCGTTGGCAACCGCCGGGGGACTGGCCTCATGAGCCCGACGGCGACGGCGCGATCGCCTGTCATGCGCTCCGCGTTGGAGCGGACCGTGCTGGCCTATATCCGCCGGGAATCTCTCCTGGCCGAGGGCGATCTCGTGCTGGTCGCCTTGTCCGGTGGGCCGGACTCGGTCGCGCTCCTCTCGCTTCTGGCCGCGCTGGCGTCCCCGCTGCGACTATCGCTGCACGCCGTCCATTTCAATTACCGGTTGCGTGGCGTGGAATCCGACGGCGATGCCGCGTTCGTGCGCGTGCTCTGTGATCGGATGGGGATTCCCCTCACGACCGAAGTCCTGTCGGTGACCCCTGAAGCGTCAGCCGGCCGGATGAGTTCATTGCAGATGCGGGCTCGTATCGCCCGGTACGAGCGCTTGGCCACATTGGCGGAACGCCTGAGCGCGAACCGGGTCGCGCTGGGGCACACTGCGGACGACCAGGCCGAGACGATCTGTATGTGGCTGCTCCGCGGGACCGGTCTCGAGGGGTTGACGGGGATTCCGCCGAGCCGGGACGGGCGCTTCGTCCGTCCGCTTTTGGAGGTGAGTCGCGACCAGGTGCTCGCGTACTTGGCCAAGCGGGGACTGGCCTCTCGCACCGATTCCAGCAACGCCAAGGCGATCTATTTGCGGAATCGGATCAGGCGGGAGGTCCTGCCGATGTTGAAACGGGAGAATCCTTCGCTGCTTGCGACCTGGCGACAGCAGACGGATCTCATGCGGGAGGAGCATCGGTACCTGGAGGATCAGGCGGCGCAGGCTTGGAGGCGCGTCCGGGTGGAGACGGGAGCCCCCTGGTTGAGTCTGAGTCGCGCGGGGTTGCAGGGGCTGCCGCTGGCGTTGCAACGGCGCGTGGTGCGCATGGCCTTGCGGGAGGCGCGAGGGGATGTCTATGGCGCCTCTTTTCGCGTGGTCGAGTCGATCGTGCGGCTGGCCGGCGCGTCATCGGCGGGGCGCCGGGTGATCTGCCGCGGGGTGAAGATCGACGTGCAGGGGGATGCGCTCCGCATGTATGGCGGCGCGGCGTTGGCTCACTGCGACGCCACACAGCCGGCGGCCGGGAAAGACACCATCCCCGTGTCGATTCCCTCCACGGTCCACTGGCTTGCGGGGAATTGCGTCATGTCGCTGAGTCTGGCGCTCGAACCGGAAGCCCTTCATCCTGGCCGATCCGAGCGGTCCGAAACGGCCGCGCGCCTGGACGCCGATCGATTCTCGCCCGAGTTGAATTGGCGGTCGTGGCGGGCGGGCGATCGATTTTGTCCCGCAGGGCTCGGGGGGCATCAGCAGAAATTGCAGGATTTTTTCACCAATCTGAAGGTTCCTCGTCCGCTGCGCCGGCAGATTCCGCTCTTGGTGGCGCCCGAGGGGATTCTGTGGGTGGCCGGGTATCGCGCGGACGAGCGGTTCGTGGCGCGTGAGGACACCCGGCGGGTCTTGCGCGTGGTGGTGGGAGCGGGAGGGGCGGGTCGTCAGACTTGGCCGAATTGAAAAGGATCGAGCATGGAACGGATGTTTGGCAAGCCGATAGTGACTCAAGAGCAGATGCGGGCGAGAATCCGCGAACTGGGCCGCCAGATTGCTGCGGACTATGTCAACCGCGACCTGGTGTTGGTGGGTATTCTCAAGGGCGCCTACTGCTTCTACGCCGATTTGGCCCGGGCGATCCGGATCCCGCTGCGGGTGGATTTTCTCGTCGTGACCAGCTACGGCTCCAAAGCCAAGACCTCCGGGAAAGTGAAGCTGATCACGGATTTGACCGAGGATATCAAGGGGAAAGACGTCATTTTGGTGGAAGACATCGTCGATTCCGGGCTGACGGTCGACCATCTCGTGAAAAAATTGAAGGCCCGGAAGCCCAAATCGATCAAGGTCTGCACGCTGCTCAGCAAGCCGGATCGGCGCAAGCTCAACGTCGTCATCGACTACATCGGCTTCGAGATCCCTAATCACTACGTGGTAGGCTATGGGCTCGATTATCAGCAAAAGTACCGTAATCTGCCCTACTTGGCGGTGCTGGACGCGTCCGACACGCAGGAGCTGCTGGGATAGCGATTTATTGTCACCTCGAAATTATCTGTGTTAGAATTCCACGATTCGTGTGTGTCCTGTCACCCGGGATCGGGATGAGGGAGTAGCGGATGAATGCGCGCGTAAAAAACCTGTTGTTCTGGGTTGTCGTCGGCCTCTTCATGATCCTGCTGTTCAATCTGTTCAGCGTGCAGACGCATGCCCCGGAAGAAGACGTCATCTTCAGCGAGTTCATGGCCTATCTGGATAAGGGCGAGGTGACCAAGGTCACCATCAAGACCAATCACATCAGCGCCATCCTCAAAGACGGGTCCCGCATCCGCACCTATTCGGCGGAGTATCCGGACATGGTGAAGGTCCTGCGGGAGCGCAACGTCCAGATCGAAGCCAAACCGCCGGACGATTCGCCCTGGTACATCACATTCCTCGTGACCTGGGGGCCGCTGATCCTGTTCCTCGGCCTCTGGTTCTTCCTTATGCGCCAGATGCAATTGGGCGGCAATCGAGCCCTCTCGTTCGGCAAGAGCCGGGCGCGTCTGCTGACGGAAGAGCGGAAGAAAATCACGTTCAACGACGTGGCGGGCATCGATGAGGCGAAGGAAGAAGTCGCCGAGATCATCGAATTCCTCAAAGATCCGCGGAAGTTCCAGAAGCTGGGCGGGCGTATTCCCAAAGGCGTCCTGATCGTCGGACCTCCCGGCACGGGCAAGACGTTGCTGGCCAAGGCGATCGCCGGCGAGGCCGGGGTGCCGTTCTTCAGCATCAGCGGCTCGGACTTCGTGGAAATGTTCGTCGGGGTCGGCGCCTCCCGCGTGCGCGATCTGTTCGAGCAAGGCAAGAAACACGCGCCCTGCATCATTTTCATCGACGAGATCGACGCCGTGGGCCGCCTGCGCGGGGCGGGGCTCGGGGGCGGGCATGACGAGCGCGAACAGACGCTCAATCAGCTCCTGGTCGAGATGGACGGATTCGACACGACCGAAGGAGTTATTTTGATCGCCGCCACCAATCGGCCGGACGTGCTGGACCCGGCGCTGCTGCGTCCCGGCCGCTTCGATCGGCAGATCGTGGTCAATCGGCCGGATCTGCGCGGACGAACCGAAATTCTCAAAGTGCACACCAAGAAGGTCCCTGTGGCGACGGATGTGGAACTCGAGAAGATCGCGCGGGGGACGCCCGGGTTTTCCGGGGCCGATCTGGAGAACCTGGTGAACGAGGCCGCGCTCTGGGCCGCGCGCAAGGATAAGAAGTCGGTCGAGTTCGTCGATTTCGAAATGGCCAAGGACAAGGTCCTGATGGGCGCCGAGCGCAAAAGCATGGTCTTGACCGATGAAGAGAAGCGGATCACCGCCTATCACGAAGCCGGTCACGCGCTGATGGCCAAGCTCCTGCCCGGGACCGATCCCGTCCACAAGGTGACGATCATTCCGCGGGGCCGGGCGCTCGGGGTGACCATGCAGCTCCCCACGGACGACCGGCACAACTACTCCAAGGACTTCCTCTACAACACGCTGGCGATCTTGATGGGCGGGCGCGTCGCCGAGGAATTGGTCTTCAAGAACTACACGACCGGCGCCGGCAACGACCTGGAGCGGGCCACCGATTTGGCCCGCAAGATGGTCTGCGAATGGGGCATGAGCGAGAAGCTGGGGCCGCTGACTTTCGGGAAGAAGGACGAAGAAATCTTCCTGGGGCGGGAGATCGCCACCCGGCGGGATTTCAGCGAGCAGGTGGCGCTGGAAATCGATCATGAAGTCAAACGCCTCGTCGTCGAGAACTACGAGCGCACCAAGCGCATGCTGACCGATCGGATGCGGACGCTCAAGGCCTTGGCCGAAGCGCTGCTCGAGAAAGAAGTCCTGGACTCGCCGGATATCGATCGGATCATGCAGGAGAGTTCGGCGGAGCCGGTGACCGTCTAGCAGGATGTTCAAAAGGGCCGCCAGCCGGGGACCCGTTGCTCTATGACCGCAACGGGTGATCGCGCCGCTCACCACCTCAACGTACGATTCACCCATTGCACCCCGAAGAGCAACGGGTCCCCGGTACGCCTCGGCGTCTCGCTCGCTGCGGCCGCGCTGACGGCCTTTTTGAACATCCTGCGGGTTAGTTCCGGCCGAGCCGGATCGAGAGCTGGTTGGTCTTTTCAGGATCAATAGGGAACTTGGTGGTAGCTGCTTAGTTCCAGAGCGTTGTCTTTCCTGAAAAGGCAAAAGGACGGACGTCCTTTTGCCTTTTGTGTTTGTGACCATGACGATGCCCATGCTCAGCGCCGTTCGCCCCCGATCGGCCACATGGAAAGTCCGCGATCGCCTGCTGACCTGGGGACCTCGCCCCCTCGTCATGGGGATCCTCAACGTGACGCCGGATTCCTTCAGCGACGGCGGCCGGTATCTGACCCCCGAGGCGGCGATTCAGCGCGCGCGGGCCATGGCGGACGAAGGGGCCGACCTGATCGACGTGGGCGGGGAGTCCTCCAGGCCGGGCGCCGAGTCGGTGAGCGAAGCCGAAGAGCTTCGACGCATCCTGCCGGTCGTCGAAGCGGTCGCCGCGTCCGTGCCGGCGCCGCTGTCTATCGACACGACCAAGGCGGAAGTGGCGAAGCGGGCGCTGGCCGCCGGCGCGGCGGTGATCAACGATATCAGCGCGATGCGGTTCGATCCGGCCATGCCGCGCACGATCGCGGAGTCGGGGGCCGGGGCGATCCTCATGCACATGCAGGGGACGCCGCGCACGATGCAGGAGTCGCCGCAGTACGCCGATGTCGTGGAGGAGGTCAAGGAGTTTCTCCGAATGCGGGCGCGCGCCGCGCAGGACGCCGGCATCGAGGAAGAACGCATATTGCTTGACCCCGGAATCGGATTCGGAAAGAATCGTGAACAGAACCTGACGTTGCTGCGAAACCTGACGGCCTTGGCGGAGATGGGGCGGCCGCTCTGCGTCGGCCTGTCGAGAAAATCGTTCATCGGCGCGGTCACGGGGCAGGCGCTGGCCGACCGTCTGCCGGGTAGTCTGGCGGGGGCGGTGACGGCCTGGCTTTTGGGGGCGCAGGTGCTGCGGGTGCACGATGTCAAAGAGACGGTCGCCGCGCTCACGACGGCGGCGGCGATCATGGGCGACGGCCTGACGGGGAGCGGTCGAGGGTCCACATGAGAAAATTGTTCGGGACGGACGGCGTGCGGGGCGTGGCGAACCTGGAGCCGATGACCAGCGAGACCGCCATGAAGCTGGGACGGGCGGCCGCCTACGTGTTCAAGACGCGCGCCGGCCGGCATCAAATCGTGATCGGTAAGGACACGAGACTGTCCGGCTACATGCTGGAGTCGGCCCTCACCTCGGGGATCTGTTCGATGGGGGTGGACGTCCTGCTGGTCGGCCCGCTGCCGACGCCCGCGATCGCCTTTCTGACGCGCAGTCTCCGGGCCGACGCCGGCGTGATGATCTCCGCCTCCCACAATCCCTACCAGGACAACGGCATCAAATTTTTCTCCAACGAAGGCTTCAAGCTGCCCGATGAGATGGAGATGCGAATGGAGGATCTGCTGTCCTCCGGCGCCATCGAGCACCTGCGTCCCACCGCCGACGACATCGGCAAGGCCTATCGCATCGACGATGCGGAGGGGCGCTACATCGAATTCGTCAAGCGATCCATCCCGCGGGATCTCGATCTCCAAGGTCTGAAAGTGGTCGTCGACTGCGCGCACGGCGCCGCGTATAAAGTCACCCCCAAGGTCTTGCGCGAATTGGGGGCGACGGTCTGGGTCATCGGCAACGATCCCAACGGGACCAATATCAACGATCAGTGCGGCGCGGTGCATCCCGAACAGCTCCAGGCCGAAGTGCTGAAGCGCGGCGCGCAGATCGGGATCGCCCACGACGGCGACGCGGACCGCGTGATGTTCGTGGATGAAGAGGGGAAGGTCGTCGACGGGGACCATGTGGTGACGATGCTGGCCTTGGAGATGGAGCAGAGGGGCCAGCTCAAGCAGAAGACCGTCGTGGGGACGGTCATGAGCAATTACGGCATGGAACTCGCCCTGACCGAGGCAGGCATCAAGTTGCTCCGCACGCCGGTCGGGGACCGCTACCTGTTGGAGCGCATGCTGGCCGAAGGCTACAATCTCGGCGGCGAGCAGTCCGGTCATTTGATCTTCTTGGATTACAATACGACCGGGGATGGCTTGATCTCCGCCCTGCAAGTGCTCAAGCTGATGAAGCGCAGCGGCCAGGCGCTCTCCAAGCTGGCCCTCTGCATGACCGCCACCCCTCAAGTCTTGCTGGGCGTGAAGGTCAAGAGCAAGCCGGACCTGAAAGGGATCCCTGAAATCCAGCAGGCCATCCAGGCGGCCGAATCCAAGCTGAATAGCTCGGGCCGCGTCTTGGTCCGTTACTCAGGCACGGAACCGCTCTTGCGGGTCATGGTCGAGGGCAAGGATCGGAACGAGATCCAATCCGTGGCCGAAGAACTGGCCTCGGTCGTGCGCCGTAGCCTCGCCTAGCCCGCATTATTCATGACGGTTCGTCGC
>CAYZTJ010000045.1:0-23280 GCA_964481215.1 uncultured Nitrospira sp.
CGCCCGATCGTCTGCTCCGACGATCTCGTGCGCCGCTCCGCGGCTCATCTCGCTCCAGCGGATCACGCTGGTGTGCCTGCATCCATTGTGCGATTCCTCGAATTCGGTCAGATCGTCCGGGGTCGCCATGCCGCTCGCGTTGAAGAAGTCCTCATACTGACGAATGCGGTGCGCCCGCGCCGCCCGCTCCTCACCAATTGGGGCGAAGCAGAAGATAGTGACCTCGGTCTTGTCCACCGTGAGCGGCCTCAGGACGCGGATCTGACTGCTCATCTGGTCCATCAGGAACACGTTGGGATAGAGCAGCATGTTGCGCAGTCGGCCCACCGTCCACGCCATTCGCTCTGCGCCCATCTCGCGCTCGAGTTCGTCGCGCCGCGACCACAGCGGCCGCGCCTCGGGATTCGTCCAGTCCGACCAGATCATGGTGTGGCCATTGCCCAACTCGTAGAACCCACCCGCCGCATTCGGGATGCCGCCGGCGTTCATCGCCCGGGTCTTCTCGCCTGGCGTTTTTGAGCGCGCCCGCTGCTTCATCGTCGACACATAATTCGCGTGCACCGATCCGACGTGATAGCCGTCGACGCCGTTCTCCGCCTGCAGCTTCCAGTTGCCAGCGTAGGTGTATTTGGAGTGCCCCTTGAGGATCTCTACGCCGTTTGGTGCCTGGTCCACCACCATGTCGATAAAAATTTTCGCATCCGCGAGATAATCGATCAGTGGGGGCGCAGCCTCGTTGAGTGTTCCAAAAAGGAACCCTCGGTAGTTCTCAAGCCGGACCTTGCGCAGCCCGAGCTTGGTCTTGTCAAAGCCCGGGGGGTACCCTGCACCAATTTCCGCCATTGGAGCCGCGAGATTTCCGTCCAAATCAAACGACCAGCCATGGAACGGGCAGTTGTAATCGCGCGCCGTGCCTTTGGACATACGGCACAAGGTGGCGCCGCGATGCGTGCAGATGTTGACCAGGCAGTTGAGCTTCCCGTCGCCGTTTCGGTTGACGATGACGGGAACGCGGCCAATCCACGTGGTCAGGTAATCACGAGGTTTGGGAAGCTGGCTTTCATGTGCGACATACACCCACACCTTTTCCCATATGTGTTTGAACTCATGCTCAAACAGCGTGGGACAAGTGAAGATGCGACGGTCTACCGCGCGGACGCCTCCTTCTCCTTCCAGGAGAAGTGCGTCGGGTGAAACGGCTCTGAGATCGTTCATTTTGACGTTACCTATCCCATCAGGTGCGAGCGCCTTGAGACGCATTGACATTGACTTCCTCATCGAGCCAGAGTGGCCATCCCGCTCGCGCATTTGCCTCCATCGCAAGCTTGCGCTCTGCCGGAGTGGCGAAGCGGCGATCCCAGTCCTTTAACCGCGGTTTCGCGACCCATGCGAACCACAGCGGCGGTACCAGTCCTAGCAGGAAGCAGAGAAAGAGAGAGGGCATCTGCGGCGCTTTCGGCTCTGGCGGCAAATCGTAGAACCGTCGATAGCTATCCAAGTGATGGTGAATATGGTTGGTAATCTCCACGCCGAGTGGGCGGACGATAGAACCCAGATGATTCCAAGCGTGATGCAGCCTTACAGGCGTACCCTCAACTCGCTGCAGGCCATAGTGTTGAAAATAATTGAATGCCTCCACGAGCGCCTTCGCGATGAATATCGCGCAGACACACACAACGGCTGCACGAAACCCAGCGAAAAGGGCACATGCGAAGGGCGGAAGCGCCAGCAGCGCAAGTTGCTGCCACAGGCGATTGCGCCAGCTCCATGGGCTACGGCCACTACGACGAAGGTTTGACGCCTCGCCGCGAATCGCGTCGGCATACGACCCGATCGTTGCCCGCCAGACGAAGGTGTAAAGGATTTCACCTCGAAGCGGCGTGTCGCAATCCCGCGGAGTGTCCAGATGAATGTGATGAGTCATCACGTGACCAATGTCCCGGTTTGGGTCGCCGTAGAATGCACTTGCAAGTTGGGACAGCCTGCGAGGAAGCCAGTGGCGCCGATGCATCAGCTCGTGGGCTACTGGCAGATTGGGGACGGCACTAAGCCAACTAAGGGAAAGCAGGCTCCCGAGTATTTGTGACAAGGATCCGGGACCCGTTAGGGGATTCTGCCCGCCGTGAACAGACCAAGCGAAGGCTGCATAGAGCGCTACGATGAGTACGACATGCAGGTATAGCGCGAAATCGGCGACGATCGGTACAACACCGCTTCGTGGCGACTCGTCGCGCGGAAGCACCACGTCAAAAAACAAAAGGACTGGAAACGTAGCCAGGCCCAACCACACGGCGTCGCCACCCAGAAGGAAGCCGATCACACCACAAAGCGTCGTTGCCGGGGCCAAATAGTAGCGTAGGGCGTCCAAAGCGTTCCTCCGAATAAACCGTAGTTCTAGTTGCTGCGATCCTCAACAGAGGCAGCGAAGGGTCTCGTCGTTCGTCGCCCCTTAGCATCTGACACGGTCGTCGCGGCGGCGAAGGCAGCCGCCTCAAGCCACCATCCACGCGCAATGTCATTGCACTGGAAGGATGACGCGGACCGCATGGAGGGTCCATTGCTATTTCTGCGGATCATCCGATACTGATGTAGCATCGCCCCCCTCAAACTAGCGAGGACTGAGGCCCAAACTGACGATGCGCATCAATTCGATTGAACTGCGTCTCTTGCGCCACTTTGTTGCAGTCGCCGAGCAGAAAAGCTTTCGTGCGGCTGCGAAGAAAATGCACGTCTCTCAGCCCCCGCTAACCCGACACATACAGCAGCTCGAAGACGCCCTGGGCACCCCCCTACTCATCCGTAATGTCCGCGGCGTGGCACTCACCGATGCTGGCGCCATTTATTACGACGAGGCAAAGAATATTTTGGCGCTCAACGAGCAGGCCGCTGAACGAGCACACTTGGCGGGGCAAGGACAAGTAGGGCGTATCGATATCGGCGTGTTCGGGTCCGCCATGTTCGACACCATTCCGAGAATCGTTCAACAGTTCCGCGCGCGGCATCCCCGCGTCGAGGTTGCGATGCACGATATGGATCGCGACAGTCAGACCAAGGCACTGCGCGACCGTCGGATTTCGGTGGCTTTCAATCGACTTTTCGCTGATGAGGAAGATCTCCAGCAGGAAATCGTTCAGACCGAGCGATTGCATTTCGCAATGCCGTCTCGCCATCCTTTGATTGATGGCGTGGAGCTGGGTTTGAAGGATGTAGTGGATCAAACGCTGATCCTTTATCCGCACATCTCGCGGCCAAGTTTCGTGGATTACGTACTCCGGCTTTTTCACCAGCGCGGCCTTCAGCCTGGAACAATCCACGAAGTTGATAGTCTGGTGACCGCTCTTTCTGTGGTCGCCAGTGGATTTGGCATCACGTTCGCGACCGATTCAGCACGCTATCTCAAATTGCCTGGGATTCAATACATTCCTATTCGTAAAGTAGATGGTGCCGTGCTGGACTTGACCGCGGTATACCGTTCAGGCGACTCCTCGACGCTGCTCGCAGCGTTTCTCGACGTCGTGCGAGGGTTCTCCGTACGGTCAAAGGGCACAGTCCGAAAAGGCCGTCGGTCGTAGGCTTGCCAGTTTCGGTATGGCCGCTTCTATCTATAAGGGCTGGCCGGCCTCCGGATCATTGGCTCTTAGAATCACGAGGTCTCGGACTCTCGACGACGGTTTTCTTCTGGTCCAATTCGCAGTGGGCACGTGTGCACGACGCACAGGCGGATGTGAACAGCGATACCTTCGCATCGGGAATCGTCTTGCGATGGAGATCAACGATTCAGTCTGCCGAGTATCGACGCCGTACGCGAAGAAGGCCGCCTCTCCAAGAGGCGGAAAAAGCGCGACATGCGTGTTCGACGCACCGTGGGGGTAGTTTGAAGCGCCACCCTCGGCCGCGTTTGGTGACGACGTGGCGCACCAAAAATCCAGTGCAGCCACCACTACAAAAATCGACTACGGCAGTCTCATCGTCCCTCTTTTAGCGATGCGCCTAGTTGCGCGAGCCGTCTATACATCGGTGAAAATCATTCGCTGCAAGATGAGGGTTCCGCACACCACGGCAAGCCAAAGTTGCGCAATAACTCGCATGGCAGTGGGGGCTCGGCGAACTTCCATGAAATCCAGGACGACAAAGCGGACCTTCACGAAAGTCACGAGCAGGATCGCGATGGCGGCGAATCGATGGCCGATCAAACCGAGGTCGTGGCCAAGCCACCAGGACATCAGTGTGGCGCCCACCAGGATCAGCCAGGTCAACGTGAGACGGCGCGTCGTGACCATGACCGGCTTTCAGTGAACCAGGTACAGCAGGGCGAACAGGACGATCCACAGCAGATCGACCAAGTGCCAGAAGCTGGCGCCGCTCTCGAGATTGCGGACCTTGATCGCGTCAATCCCTCCAGATCGTACGTAGACAGCCAGGGTGATGAGCACGCCGGTGCCAATGACCACGTGGATCAGATGGATCCCCGTGTACACGAAGTACAGCATGAAGAAGTCGTTGGTCGAGATCGTGATGCCAGCGTGCAGCTTGGGGCTGTACTCGAAAAACTTCACGACCATGAACCCGACACCGCACAGCGCTGCGAAGCTGAACTGCAGAGCGGCCTGGCGCACCTTCAGGACGCGAGCCGCATGCACACCGCTCGCGACCAACCAGGAGCTGGTGAGCATCAGCAGCGTGTTGAGCAGGCCCAGCGACTGGTTGAGCTGGGCCTGGGAGGCAACGAATACCGAGGGCGCGTGGGTCCAGTAGTGCAGGTACAAACCGAACAGTAACGAAAACAGGATGCCGTCGCCGGCGATGAGCACCCAGATGCCGGCCTCCCCAGGAATGGACGCCTCACGCCGCTCGATCGCGTGCATGGCGGCGGTCGTCGAACACGCCTCTTGCGGCGACATCACCGTGCCTCGACCTAACCGGCGCCTCGTAGTTCCAGTTGCCGCAGCCGTCCGACGGCCTTCAGGGTGACGACGCTCATCGCCACGATCCATCCGAAGAAGACGATATAGATGAACCAGAACGAGATCAGGCCATCGTAGGCAAACGGGCCGGTCTTGAAGAACTCGATCAGCGCCGCCGGACAGATGAGAACCGCGCACCAGAGGTTGAAGAATCCGACCCATCTCGGAAAGAGCGTGGGGCTGTTATGGTCGCGGAATACGGCGATCGCGATGAACACCATGAAAACGGCGAACGGCGGCCAGCTGAGGATGAAGATGAACCAGACGTAATCGTTCATGATCTGGATGAACTTGGGATCCATGTCCTCCGGCCGGAACGCGATCATGGCCCACGTGATCGGCATCAAGAGGAAGAACACGTACCCGCCGCCGACGTTGGCGATCGACACATAGGTGATGACGGGAAGGCCACGCTCCATTTTTCGCAGCAGCATGACGATGGACATCGCCCACGTCAGGTAGAACGTGTAGCCGATGCATTGCAGCAGCGTGCCGATGCGAATGCCGATCTTTCGCTCGATGAAGATCTTCGCCAATTCGTCGGCGCTGAGTGCCGGAGACGGCGGAGGAATAAAGCCCATCAAGAAGCCTTGCGTCACCACCAGACAAATCACGAGCACCACGCCCGACAGCGACATCGCCTTGATCAGTCCCGTGTTGGTTAGTTGTGTCATTGAATCTCCCCCCGTTTGTAAGTTCTGTTTTTGGCGGCGATCAGACGCATCGCTCTACGAATTCGACTGTCCGCGCATGTAATCCAAATACGCGGTCGGCCACATGAATTCCGACCAGCCGACACCGGGCTCCCCGTCCAACGAGCAGCGCATCGCGCCCTCGTTGAGGGTGGTGTGGGGTCCGGGGATCAACGGGAAGTGAGCAAAGTGCGCGCCTTCCACGCGGACCTGGCGACCCAGGTTGTCGACGACGAGCGCAGTGATGCTCCGCTGGCGGTAATCGTCGAACAGGTCGAAATCGACTTCGACGTGCCGGACTTCCGCGAGCACCGCGTCACGGTAGACATAGCCGCGAAGATCGGTCTTGCCGCGCGCGTGCAGCTGCCAGAAATGAACGCAGCATTCTCCCGCTTGTGCATGCAACCACTTCCAATGCTGCGGCACCTGCCAGTCACGGGTTCCCCAGCTGTGATCCCGAATGCCCATACCGGAGAACGCCAGCTTTTGGGCACCCAGGCGTAGCACGCCAGAGACGCGGCCCTGCTGCTCGAGTCGGTTGGTGGCGGTGTAGTCCGGACACCCGTCGGGATGAAACCCGTATGCGTAGGCGGGGTGAAGCGCCTCGAAGGTGGCCTCGATCCCTGTGCTCTTGCCGTTCACGGCAAGATGGGCGGACTTGAGCTTGAGATCCTGTTGAAGGTGGATGGGCCCGACGCGCCAATCGTCGAAGTTCGCGGTCTGAGGGACGGCGATGTCATCGACCCACTCTGCGATGGGAGCGTCGCCAGCGCCTTTGCCGAAAACCGCGAAGGCGGCACCGGCTCGGTGGTCCTTGTTCACCCACGTGTAGGAGAACGCCGCCAAGTCGTGCTCCGGCATGATGAAGAGGTAAGGGATCGACTCGCGCTCCAGTGGGAGATCGCGAAGCGCGTGCCGACCGTCGTGGGTCGGGTCGAGAGTGGGCACATCGCGGTATTGCAGCGGTTTGTTCATCTTGCACCTTGAAGAACGAGAAGAAGCCACACCAGGGCGACCAACACATTCGGGCATACGTAGCGGGGCGGTGATGTCCACCACCCCGCTACGTTCCTTCACGCCGCTTTGGCCAGTGCGTCTGGGTGGTCGACATCCTGGTGCACGATCACCTGTCCGCTGGTGCCATCGACGGTGATGGTTGCGCCGTCCGGGATCAGCTTGAGTGCGCCGGCCAGCTGCACACCGGGGAAGCCGTACTCGCGTGCCAGCAGCGCGCCGTGCGAGGTGGTCCCGCCGGTTTCCAGCACGATGCCTTTGATGATCGTGAACACCGGCGTCCAGCCCGGGTCGGTGGAATTCACGATCAGAATTTCGCCTGGCTTCACGCGCCCGATGTTCTTCAACTCGAGGACCACCCGCGCGATGCCCGTGGTCTTGCCCAGACTGACCGGCCTGCCCTTGAACACCCCTTCGCCGTGGACCTCCGGCGCGTCAATGTCGGCCGGAAGCCCAAACTGCAGGTACTTGACCGGATAGACCTCCTTGGTGTCGACCTTGTCGAAGTGCTTCATGCGGGCCGCGATCTTGGCCTGGGTCAGCGGTATGCGCGCCTTGCCGTCGAGCACGTCGTAGAGCTCCTGCATGGTCAGGAAGTAATGATCGCGCTCGCTGGTGAAGACGCCGGGCTGACGCTCACGGACGCGCCGTGCCACCTCGTTGTAACCACGCTTGATCGCGAAGGTGGAGCGATCGATGAACTCGCGCTCGAAGTCGCGCCAGGCGATGCTGCTGTGGAGGAAGTCGATCAACATCTCGAAGGCCTGCGCCTTGAGGAAGCCCATCTCCTTACTGCGGAAATTGGCGGAGACGTGGCGGATGGTTTCTTCCAGGCGCTCGCGTCCACGCGCCTCGTTGATCGCCGGGTCCGGCGTGCCCATGAGGCTGCGGAACACGCGCACGTCGACGCTAGGATCCTCGGCGCGACGGATGAAGTAGATGTCACGGTCCGAGTGGCCGCGATGGCCGTGATCCTTCACGTACTTCGCATACTTCTCGCGGAACGACACGTACTCGGCGTCGGAGTCGTCCAGCATCTCGATGAAGCGGCGGTCCGGGTATTGACGCAGCAATTCCTTGAGCTTGGTGGACTTGTGGATCTCCTGAGCCAGCATCCACAGTTCGTGGTTCTCGATGCCGGTGATGGTGGGCTCGCGTGCGCCGGAGATCAGGTCGAGCGCGATGCCCGCACGCCCGCCGTCGTACCAGTTCGCCACCATCCAGTTGAGCCAGGCGACGCCCTCGCGCATGCCGTACAGCAAGCCGCTGCAGGTCATGTCGTAGGTCTTGATCTCCATCGAGATCATGTGCCAGATGTATTTCTTGAGCTCGTCATCGGAGAGCTTGGCCAACTGCTGGTAGTCCAGCCCGTCGAACTCGGCGGTTTTGACCGGATCGTCATAGAGCGCCTTGAAGTGGCGCCACCAGTTCTTGCCCATGTCCGGCCGGTTGTTCTCGACCAGCTCGAACCACTTGGTGTAGCGAGCCCAATCGAATGGTGCCTCCAGGACTTCCTTGTGCCAGGCGACGGGCAGCTTGCCGAGTAGCGTCTCACGGCCGTGCGGCGGCACTGTGAGCAAGATCTCCTGCCGGTCCTGCTCGCAGTTGTAGTAAGAGGCCCCCTTGTAATAGCTCCAGTAGCGACGCGTCGTGTAATCAAGCTCCGGGAAGCCGTACACGTTCATGCACGTGCTGGTCATCTGATTGAGGCCGATCGCGCGCCACGAGAACATCAGCGGCGTGATGCCGCCCGTCCACATCTCCTCCGGGAAGGCACGCGACCAAATAGTGTCGTAAGGGGTGTTCTCGTCGTTGCCACCGATGCTCGTGGTGACATCGACATCCCACGAGAAGTCGACCGCGGTGATGGGTCGAGCTTGGAGGACGTAGAACTTCCCGCCGGAATAGCCCCACTCGATATCCTGGGGGAACCCGTCGTAGGCATCCTGAATTCTCAAGCCGATTTGCGACAGCTCGGCAATCTGGTCGTCAGACAGCGAATACAGCTCGCGCTGGTCGGCCGGAACGTCTTCGGTGATGGTGCCGCTCCCCTTGGACGGGTCGCGCCGAATGCGTTTCTCCTTGGTCCCGAGGGACCGGGCAAGGACTCGCTGGTCGCGGTGCCATACGATGAATTCGTCGGGCGTCACCATGCCCGAGACCACGGCCTCGCCCAGGCCGTAGCTGGCATTGATCATGATCTGGTCGGTGGCGGTGTTGATCGGGTTGCCGGTGAACATCACGCCCGACACTTCCGACTCCACCATCGTCTGCACCACGATCGCAATCGAGATCTTGAAGTGGTCGAAGCCCTGGGTGGAGCGATAAGAGACCGCGCGGCCCGTCCACAGCGAAGCCCAGCAGCGCTTCACGGCATCGACGACGTTGTCCGAGCCTCGGATGTCGAGGTAGGTGTCGTGCAAGCCGGCGAATGAAGCACCGGTGAGATCCTCGGCGGTGCCCGAGGAGCGCACCGCGACGTAGAGCTGGTCGCCGAGGTTCGCGTAGGCGGCTTCGATCGCCGCCGCGACGTCCTTCGGCATATTCGCCGAGGCGATCAACACGCGGATCTTCTTCGCATTGGCCTCGACGTTGTCCGCGTCGCTGTAGTCGATCGACGCGAGTACGTCCGCGACCTTTTTCTTGAGGCCGGCGTTCTGCTCCATGTGCGCCATGTACGCGTCGGTGCCGACGACGAAACCCGGCGGCACCACGAAACCCTGCTGGGTCATGCGCCCGAGATTGGCGCCTTTTCCTCCAACCACTGCCAGATCGGTGCAGTCCCGATCCCTGAACCAAACGATGTGCGAAGCCATGGGTGTCCTCCAGTTGTGATGTCTCGCTGTACGAATCGGCCTGCGGCGGCTGCACCCAGGCCATGTCGTTTCCGCAGCAGACGCAGCCGAAGGAGGCGTCACCAGGATTCGATGTGCAGAATCGTATAGCGTGCTATATAAATTTAGCAAGCTAGATGTAATGCTCCGATCAGGAGCGCCTTAACGGTTCGGAGAGAAATGGATCGGGCACACGCAGTTGGCATTCCCGCCGCGCTGGCCTTCGTCTACGTCGCCTGGGGCTCGAGCTACCTGGCGACGCGATTCGGCGTGGAGACGGTTTCGCCGTGGGAGTTCGCGGCCGTTCGGATGTCGCTGGTCGGTCCCATCATGTTCGGCGTCGCGCTATTGCTCCGGCAGTCGCTGCCGGGTTCGGCACGCGACTGGGCCGTCGTCCTGGGCACTGGTTTCATGATGATGGTGGCCGCCAGCGGCACGGTGGCATGGGCACAGCAGTGGGTACCCTCCGGGGAGGCGGCGCTCATCATGTCGGGCTCGGCGTTGTTCACCGCCTGGTTCGGAGCCTGGGGCTCGGCGGGCGACGCGGTCGGGAAGACTGTCTCCGTCGCACTGATCGTGGGGGTGGTCGGCATCGCGCTGCTGATCGGCATGGGCCGCTACCACGGTGGAGCACCGCTCTGGAGCTACCTTGGAATGGTGTTGGCAGCCATGGCGTGGTCGGGCGCCTCGATCATCCTGCGCCGCTTCCGTGTCGACTGTGGCGCAACGATGATCATCGCGATTCAGTGCAGCCTTGCAGCCCTCTGCTTTGGACTGTGCGTGGGCGTGCTCGACCGACCCCCATCGGTCTGGACGGCCCGGTCCTGGATGGCGCTCGGGTATCACGTCATCTTCGGATCGGTTCTCGGCTACGCCGCGTACTACTGGCTGCTGCCGCGCATCTCCCCGTCGCTGTTAGGAACGATTTCCTTCGTGAACCCTGCCGTCGCGCTGCTCATCGGACACGTCATCGCCGGTGAGCGGCTGTCCCTCACGCAGTACAGCGGGGCCATTCTCGTACTCTGTTCGGTCGTGATCGTGGGCCTTGGCCTGCGCCTGAAACGGCGCGGGTCCGTGCGGACCGCGCTTCCTGTCCTGGAGCCCAAGCCCAATGCCGGCTGATCGCTCCCCGCTGGAACCAACGCCCAATGATCTGGCCTGCGTCAGCGCGTCCATGCCGGGCGGCTCGACGGGGTCGGATAAAATCAGAACCAGGGGCACCGCGATCGGCCGCCGCGCCCAGTCGGGTCCGGACCGTCAGACCCGGCATTCACCAGAACAGGGCGATCAAGCGACCATGTCACTTCGTGCAAAACAAGCAGAGGCGCGCCGTCAGCAAATGCTGGCGGCTGCCGAGACATTGATCCGCAATACCCGCAGCACCGACTTTTCCATGCGCGCTCTGGCGGCCGCTGCCGAAGTCAGTGAAACCACGCCGTACAACTTCTTCGGTACGAAGGAAGGCCTGCTGTTCGAACTCCTGACCGCGCACATGGCGGATTTCATGGGTGAGGCCAATACCGTGCACTCGTCAGACCCTGTGGAGCAGGTTCTCATCGCCGGTGAGAAAGCCGTGCGGATCTTCTTGCGCGATCCCATCCTGATGAGGCCCCTCTATCACGTCGTCTTCGGCGTGACAGATCCGATGCACCATCCGCAATTTCTCGCCCGCGCGTATCGATTCTACGACACGACTCTCGATGCGCTGGATCGTGAAGGCCTCATCGGCGATGCCCAGGATCGGATCATCCTGGCCAGCTCTCTGATGGCGCAGTTCATGGGCATCCTCGACCTTTGGATCCACGAGGACATCGATGATCACTGGTTTGTTTCGCAGGTGGTGTACGGATTTGCACACATGTTGTGGCCGTTCGCCAGCGGCCGCAGCCTGACCATCTTGAAGGACCAGATGCAGCGCGCCAAAAAGGGACTATCCGACGCACGGATGTTGCCGTCCTTTGTACCTAGTGGCAAAAAGGCGGTTGCGCAAACCCGATCCAAGGGTCCCAAAGGCAAACCGCGTACGTCGCCGACATCCAGACGTTCGAATAAGACGTAGGACGGATCGTCGCGAATCGCGCGCCATTCCACCCAGTCCATTCGCCGGACGTTGAATCCCGCGGAGCTAGAGAGCTGGAATTCCTGCTCGAAGCCGTACGGATAGGACTTCGAGAGCCTCGTCCCGGCTACTTTTCACGCAGCACCGTCACGGGCGCGATGGGCGCAGAGCAGCAACAGATGGCGGGCGGCGAAGATGAGGCCAAGACCGAGGAGGATGCTTGCGATCCCCGCCGGCACCGTCTGATCGTACCCGGCACCGTCCCGGTACAGGGCCACCGCAGTCGGCAGGCTGATCGGCCCATAGACCGCAATTGCCGCGAAAGGCGCTGCCAGAACCGTGAACCAGCGTGCGGCGCCTCGCAGCTGATCGAGGCAATAAGAGGCCGCCACTGCCCACGCGTAGACTGCGGCGATGTTCGTAAGCGCCACCCATAGCGGCAATCCGGCAACAACGAACGGGTTGTAATCGAAGAAGAACCACACCCCCAACCAGATCATCAGCGCCTCGCCGCCCCAGAGCAGCAAGAAAATGATCACGAAATCGAGCCAGTAGCGCGTGGCTGTAACACCCTGCGAGGCCCGCCACATGAGGAAAGCGCCAGTAGGGGAAAAGTACAGGATGTAGAAGAACAGCAGTTGCCAGGGGACAGTGACGTCGAGGCCCCGGAAGAGCACGTAGGCCCCCACCGCCGGGTGATGGGCCTTCACCATGAAACAGGCGAAGGGCTCCATCAGCACGGTGAACGAGGCGGCGACTAATAGGATCAGCCAGCGATCGTCGCGCTTGGAGGACAAGGCCTGCCACAGGGCGTAGAGGTACAGAAGAGCGACCAGGCCTGCCGTGATTCCCGTCACCCACTCCTGCGGCAGTGCGGGCATCACCGCGTCAACCGGCCGCGGCTCCACACCCAGATACTGTGTCCCGATCGCCATCTCTCCTCCTCGGATCGTTGCGGCTAGTCAGCTCCGCCGCGACATGCCGTGACCGAAGGTCCTGGCAGCAATGCCGGGCTTCAGTCTCCAGTCCTCGCCGAATTCGTCGACCCTGTGCAATGGCTTGAGCGGAACGGCGTGCAGAGTCTTGAGCCGGCTGCGAAGCTCATCCAGATATCGGCCTCGCGCCGCGTCGTCCTCGTAACGTACCGACCACGTCACGAACGGTTCGAGCACGTCGAAGCCGACGTAGGCCAGGGTCCCGTACTGGAGATGCCAGAGCACGGCATCCAGGTGACCCATCACCCCGCCCTCCGCAACCATGCCGGGAAAGCATCCCGTGGTCGTCGACACCATCGCCCGCTTGCCTCGCATGCCGCCTTTGTCGAAGCGGCCGAGCTGGCCATACATGAGGCCATTGGCGAAGACGCGATCGAACCAGCCCTTCAGGATGGCTGGAACGGAGTACCACCATAGCGGAAATTGCAGGATCAACAGGTCGCACCAAAGAACCTTATCGATCTCGGCCTGGATGTCGTCGCTGAAGGTTCGCTGCGCCACCGCGTGCTTTTGCTCCCGGTCGTACTGCAGGTGGCCTTCGAAACGCCGCCCCGTGAAGTCGGCCGCAGATGCCACCGGATTGAAGGCCATTGCATAGAGATCGGAGACGCGTACGTCGTGTCCTTCCGCCTCAAGCGTCTCCACCGCGGCGCATAGGAGCGCGGCGTTGAATGAGGCGGGCTGCGAGTGCGCATAGACGATGAAGACTTTCACCCTGGCTCTCCGGGGAGGCATGCACGGACTGGCGCGCTGGACCGAAGGTGCCCATCGGCACCAGGATCGTGGCGTCGGCTTTCTTCGGCTGCCCGCGCGACCCAGCGTGGGTGTGCCAGGCCCAGGTAGACCGCGATGGCCACTGCCTGGGTACGCCTTCGGATGCGGAGCTTTTCGAAGATCTGTGTAAGGTGGTACTTCACGGTGGCGATGCCGATCCCAAGCCGCTCCCCGATCTGAAGGTTCGATTCGCCGTCGCATACCAGGCGCAATACGTCGAGCTCGCGCCGAGTGAGCGGCTCCACGAGCTGCGCGTTCCAAGACGGACTCCCTTCGTCCACATCCCGCCTCGCCCTGTCCGGTGGCGTCGGCTGGACGTGGCTTCGCACGAACATCCCCGGATCCATCGGACACCAGACAGACCCGTTCACGTGAGCGATCTCGAGATCAGCTCCCGCATGATCTCCGACGTGCCCCCGTAGATGCGCTGTACACGGGCATCGGCGTACAGGCGGCAGATCTCGTACTCGCGCATGAAGCCGTAGCCGCCGTGCAGTTGCAGGCAATAATCGACGACACGCCCGTGCATCTCGCTGCACCAGAGCTTGGCCGTAGAGGCTTCCAGCGGCGTCAGCTCGTGACGGACATGACGCGCCAGGCACTGGTCGACGAACGACCAGCCGACCAGCAGATCCGCTTTCAGATCGGCAAGCCGATAGCGTGTGTTCTGAAAATCGGCGACGGGCTTGCCGAAAGCCTTGCGACCGCGCACGTATTCGCAGGTGATATCGAAGGCCTTCTGTGCGGCGGCCATGGAATGCACTGCGATGATCAGGCGCTCCTGCGGCAGTTCGTTCATCAGCGTTGCGAAGCCGCTGCCCTCCCCGCCCATGAGATTGCTCACCGGCACGGCCACATCGTCGAAGAACATCTCTGAGGTGTCGGCCGACAGCTGGCCCAGCTTGTGCAGCTTGCGGCCGCGGCGGAATCCGGGGCGGTCGGCCTCGACCAGGATCAGGCTGATGCCCTTGGCCCCGGGCGTGTCCGAAGTCCGGGCGACGACGATGACTAGGTCGCAATGCTGCCCGTTCGAGATGAAGGTCTTGGAGCCGCTGATACGGTACTGGTCACCCTCTCGCACCGCGCGCGTCCTGACGCCTTGGAGGTCACTGCCAGTGCCGGGCTCGGTCATCGCTACCGCGCATACCGCCTCGCCCGAGACCATGCGCGGCAGCCAGTGCTGCTTCTGCGCCTCGGTGCCGGCACTGAGCAGATAGCCTGCGCACACGTCGCTGTGCACCGAGTAGTCCGTCACCGGCCCTGCATAGCCGGCATAGGCGATCTCCTCGATGACGATGGCGTTGTGGCGAAAGTCCCCGCCTGGACCGCCGTAAGCTTCCGGGATCTGAGGACACAACAGTCCGGCCGCACCACCCGCCTGCCAGTAGCGCCGGTCCACCATCCCGCTCTCTTCCCAGCGCTCGAAGTAGGGCGTGATCTCGGATTTGATGAAACCGCGAACCGCGTCGCGGAACAGCGCGTGGTCGGAGTCGTAGACGGGACGATGGGTCAGCATGGGAGAGGACTCAGATGCCTTTCCAGGGTAATCGGTAACCGGTCTCGTACAGGCCGTGTCCGACGGTGCCGTCGCTCAATCGGAATTCCATGAGTTGTTCGCGCAGCACAAAGGTATCGAGAGGGAACAGCCAGCTGAAGAGCGGTTTCCCGGTGAACTCCCAACGGCGGCCGTTTTCGTCGTCGAAGGTCCAGTGCGCACTCGTGACAGCGAAGCCTTCCGCATCGAACTCCATGTGATCCTCGATGTGTTTCACCCGGATCCAGCGCTGCCCGTCATAGATCATCCGCATCCAGGCGGACTGGCCGGTGGTGGAGATGCCGTGCACGCCGGCCAGGGCGGTCCCGTTCTCGAACACCGGCCAGGCGAGCCGGTAGTGCTGGATACCGTCCCAGTTGCGTACACCGGCAGCGACGTCTCGGAAGCCAACCCCGCAAAACACCGCCTTCTCTCCGCGGTGGGTGATGGACCCCACGACCCCAGATGTCCCTTCCAGATGGACGTGCGCCATCTCGCGCGCCATCGAACCCTCGTGGTCCTGGCTCATGGCAATGCAGTCCTGCATCGGCGCCATCTCGTTCCAGACCAGATCGAGGGAGAAATCGGTCGACTCGAAACGCACCCGGGTCTTCTTGAGAGGAATCTCGGCGTGGATGTGCATCCCCGCCAGGCTGATGCCGCCCAGGGGACGCTCTTTCGTGTACGGAAGATTCAGATTGGTACGGGTGAACAGCGGCCTGCCGTCGCGGAATACCACCAGCCAGGTGTTCGCCTCGTTCTGGTTTTCGAGCAGGCCGATGCGGATGAACGCACCAGTGCGCGTGGTGGCGTCATAGGCCTGGTAGTACCAGCTCTGGTTCCAGCGTGGTTCGCCGTTTCCGGCGACGTGCCCTTCATACTTCGTGTATTCGAGACTCACGACGGCACTCCAGTGGACAGCAGGGATTCGATGGACGGTAGCGCCGTCGGATCGGGCTCCCAGCCCTGCGGCGCGACCAAGGCGCGGTCTCGCAACAACTGCTCACGGGAGAGATTCAGCACCTCGTGCTCGATGCGCTCTCGGGCCGCCGCGCCGGCGTGCTCGTTGGCGAAGGTCACGACTTCGCCAACCACTTCGCGCAGCCGGCGCACCGAATCGTGCAGCCGCTGTGGATCGACGGCGCAGCCATCGAGCACCTCTCGTGAGGTCGTGATCAGGCCCATGTAGCGTTCGGGCAGCGGTGCCAGCGCAGGATCCAGCTCGCAGATGACCTTCAGTCCGTGCAGCAAGTCCACGAGCCGGCGCAGCTCGTCGCGATCGAACCGGTACTGCAACGGCAGCTGGTGCTGCATCAGGCCCAGCATTCCGGTCACGAGCTGGGCCTGCTCCAGAGCGAGACGGTTGGCCGGATCGATGGCCGGGATGATCACATCCCGCAGGGCCTTGATCATGCTCTTGAGCTGGATGTCGGATCGCAGTTGCATGCTCAGCCTCCGTGTTCGAGTTGTGCGCGCATCTGGTCCAGCACCATGTAGCCGATGCCGATCAGCCAGGTCACCAGCACGTCCTGATGCGTCTTGCCATTGCGCGCGACGCGGTAGCCGCTGCCGATCAGCAGGATGGCCAGGCTGTAGTTGTTGTAGACCTTGTGCCAATGCAGCGAGCGCGCATCCACACGCGCGCCGGAAGCGCGTTCATACAGCTCCAGGAACTGCGCTTCCGGCAGCATGCCGCAGACCAGCAGGGTCTTGCCGTCGCCATCGACGTTGGCGAAGGCGCGGCTCGTGGTCCAGGCCAAATCCTGGTGGCGATCGCCGATCCGGCCCAGTTCCCAGTCGAGCCATGCCGTGATGCGGGCGTCGTGTTCGGTGAACAGAAAATTCCCGAGGCGATAGTCGGAGTGCACGATCACCCGGTCCTCGAGCGTCGGCAGATTGCGGCGCAGCCATCCGGCCGCTATTCGCAGCAAGGGGATTTCTTCGTCGCCATCTTCCTCCCAGACCCGCTCCCACCAGTCCACGCCCCAGGAGGCGCACTGCGTGCCGGTCTCCGGTGCCCGGAAAGCGCTCAGCCCTGCCGAACGCCAGTCGCGGCCGTGAATGCGCGCCAAGTGGTCGACGAATTGTGGTGCGAGCTTTTCGCGCAGTTCCGGCGTCAGTTGCGTGCCAGCGCCCGATACGTTGCTCGCGGCATTGGTGGGCTTAGTGACCCCCGGTACAAATCCATAGATCAGGGCCGGATAAGGCAGGTGCTCCCCGAGCTCATCACACCAGAACACCGGCGGCACCGGCACGACGCCTTCCATCGATTTGATGAGCTGGAACTCCCGCAGCCGGCTGGTCTCGACGATCGACTCCGCAGGCTCCATGCGAAGAACCAGAGGCGTGCGCTCGCGTCCGACACCGGGACGATCCCATTCTAGTGAGAACGCCATCTGCAGCTTGGAGGCGCCGCCAGACAGCCAGCGCGCGTCGTGGATCTGGAAGCCCGATCCGAGCTGCGTCCCAAGGAGGGAGTGCAGCCCTCCGGTGAGACGATCAAGTGTGACCGGCGCAAAGGGCGGACCGGCGCGTCGTTCCAGCTTGCGGGTCAGCAGCGCATCGATCGGCGGCTCTACGCGGAAGCGCTTGCGCAGCGCGGCGATCCACGTTGGCGACGGGCGGTCCTTGTCCGGGCGGCTCGTCGCCGGTTGAATTAGGCTCATGATCTCCTCCGCGTCCCTGCGCCTCGTATCGGGCTTTGGGATGACTGGGTTACAGCACTTGCGAACTGTGGACGACGGGCCGGTTCTCGCGCGTCCCGCGCATGCGCTTGTCCGGCTGGGTGGGATCGTTGGGCGAGATCAGCACATGGTCGGCGTGCACTTCGAGAAGGAGTCCCACGAAGGGAAAGTCAACGAAGCGGTCCGGCACGCGGTAGCTCACGACATCACCGGGCTTGAAGGTCGCGGCGTCGAAGTTGAACGCGAAGGGGCAGCTGTCGCCGCTCGTTCCAAGGTTTTGCATGGGGGTTCTCCTTCGTTTTCCCGGGAAGACGTGTCGATCTTCCCGAGCAGCAGGTCGGCAGCCCGTTCGGCGATCATCTTGGTCGGAAAGCTGGTGTTGCCGCTGCACAGGTCCGGCATCACCGACGCGTCGATCACCCGAAGGTTTTCGATGCCGCGAACCCGAAGCTGAGCATCGACGACCGCCTGATCATCGACACCCATCTTGCAGGTGCCCACCGGGTGGTACAGCGAGTTGGCGTGCTGGCGGATGTACGCATCGAGATCCGCGTCCGTGGTGGCCTGCGCGCCCGGGGCGTACTCACTTCCGCGAAACCCGTCGTATGCCGGCTGCGCCAGGATTTCGCGGCATAGACGCAATCCTTCCCGAAGCACGCGCAGATCGTCCGCATCGGCGAAATACTGCGGATCGATCAGGGGTGGTTTGGTGGGATCAGGGGACGCGATCTTGATCGTTCCCGTACTTCGCGGTCGACTGCCGTTCATGACGGCCATGCAGCCTTCTTCGAGGATAACGTCGCGTCCGTGATCGTTGTACATCAATGGGACGGAGTAGACCTGAAGGTCCGGGTATTCGAGTTTCGGATCTGATTTCAGATGCGCCCACGCTTCCAGCGCGCTGACCACCGTCGGTCCGGACTTGAAGAAGACGTACTGCAGACCGGCCTTGGCCATCGCCAGCGGGCTCAGGCTGGAGAGCAGCGAGTACGGCTTGGTGATGCGCTGTTTGAGCGCGATGGCGATGTGGTCTCGCAGATTCCGTCCCACGCCCGAAAGCGCGTGCTGCACCTTGATGCCGTGCGGCGTCAGATCGCGGGGGTCGCCGACCCCCGAGAGCTGCAAGATCTGCGGGGAGTTAATCGCCCCACCGCAGAGCAGGACCTCACGCGCAGTACGAAACGTCAACCGCTTCTGTCCCCGCAGAACCTCGACGCCCGTTGCGCGGCCCTTGTCGATCAGCACCCGCGTCACCAGCGCACCGGTCACGACCTGCAGGTTTACCCGGTCGCGGATCGGCTTGAGGTAGCAGGCCGATGCGCTCTGTCGTGCCCCGTTAGCGTAGTTGCCCTGCATCTGCGCCATGCCAAGCGGATTCCCTGCGTTCATGTCGGCATTGAACGAGTGCCCCGCCTGCTGGCCTGCTTCCAGCCAGGCCTTGGAGGTGGGATTCATGTGTTCGATGGGCGATCGGGTCACCGCCACCGGGCCGCTGTGACCGCGTACAGCTGGGTCACCGTCGGGATAGCACTCAATGCGTTTGAAGTAAGGCAGCACGTCTTCCCAGGACCATCCCGTGTTGCCCATCGACGCCCAGCGATCGTAGTCGCCAGCGTTGCCGCGTGAGACCACCAAGCCGTTGATGGAGGTGGAGCCCCCAAGCACCTTGCCGCGCGGGAAATACATGCTCCGGCCGCCCAGACTCGCTTGCGGGACGGACTGATAATTCCAGTTGCCCTTGCCGGACTTCATCAAGGGAAAGAATCCTGCTGGGATGCGATAAAGCGGATGGCGATCCGGACCACCCGCCTCTAGGAGCAGCACCCGCACGCCGGGATCGGCGCTCAGTCGATTGGCCAACACGCAGCCGGCAGCACCGCCGCCGGCAATGATGAAGTCAGGCTCGAATGCCATCGCTCAGTGCTGTCCTTCCGGCATGTGCAGCACCAGACCATCCAGATCGTCGGTGGCCTTTATCTGGCACGAGAGTCGGCTGGTCGGGCATTTGAAGTCGGAGAGGTCCAGCATCTGCTGCTCCATCTCGGACGCCGGGCCGCCGACCTTCTCCACCCAGCGTGGATCGACGTGGACGTGGCAAGTGCCGCAGGCCGTGGCGCCGCCGCAGTCGCCGTCGATGCCGCGCACGAGGTTCTGGACGGCCCCCTCCATCACGGACAGTCCGGACTCCACCTCCACTACGCGCTCGCTGCCATCCGAAGAGATAAAAGTGATCTTGGGCATGTGGCTTCTCCTCGCGTTCTTCAGTCGTGCAGGCGCACGGGCAGGTCGATGAAGCCGTGGATGAGGTTCGACGGCACGCGGGTCGGCAGGCCGGTGACCTCGATTCGCGAATAGCGCTCAAGCACCTCTTCGCACAGCACCCGCACCTGCAGTTCGGCCAGGCGATTACCGAGGCAGCGGTGGATGCCGAAGCCGAAGGACAAGTGATGGCGCGCGCGCGGCCGATCGACGATGAAGTCCAGCGGTCGGTCGATCACGTCCGGATCACGGTTGCCGGACAGGTACCACATGGCGACCTTGTCCCCTTTTTTGATCAGCTTGCCGCGGAATTCGATGTCCTGGATCGCGGTCCGGCGCATGTGCGCAATCGGCGTCTGCCAGCGAATGATCTCCGGCACCATGCTCGAGATCAGGGCGCGATTGGCCTTGGCCTTCCGGAATTCCTGCGGGTAGAGCGAGAACGCGAGTGCACCACCGGACATCGAGCTGCGCGTGGTGTCATTGCCGCCCACGATCAGCAGCACCAGCATGCCGATGAAGTCCGTTGGCGTAAGGTCCTGCATCGCCGGGTTGTGCGCAAGCATGGAGATCAGGTCCGGCTTGGGCGGCAGCTTCTTGCGCTCGTCCCAAAGGTTCTGGAAATACGCCAAGCACTCCATCAGTTCCTGCGTGCGCTGTTCCCAGGTGTCGACGAGGCCGTAGCCCGGTCGCGTGGTCACGATGTCCGACCAGCGCGTGAGCTTGGCGCGATCCTCAAACGGAAAATCCAGCAGGGTCGCCAGCATCATCGTGGTCAGCGGGATGGAAACGCGCTCCACCCAGTTGAAGTCCTCGCCGATAGGCAAGCTGGCGAACAAGTTTTTGGTGCGTTCGCGAATCAGGGCCTCGAAGCGCAGCAGGTTGGCCGGCGCCACGATGGGGCTGCAGGCCATGCGGTGCACGTCGTGTTGTGGCGGATCCATGCCCAGGAAGTTCGGCAGGTAGATGCCGCCCTCCACCGCGTTGAGCGTGGTGTCGTCGAGCACGAAGCTGCCATTGGTGTGATCCGAAGAGAACACCTGGTGGTTGGTGTCTATCGCCACGATGTCGTTGAACTTCGTAATCGACCAGTACGGGCCGTAGAGGCTGTCGCGGCACCAGTGCACCGGCTCCTCGGCCCGCAAGCGGGCGAAATAGGGTTCCAGCGCGTCGCGCTGGTAAAGGTCGGGATGGCTGACATCGAAGTCGGCCAACGGCAGGGTGCGCGCGCGCTCGCGGTCACGCGTCAGGTCGTGCAGGGGTGTCATGAGTCTCCTCCAGCGGCGTCGCTCTTGATGGGTTCTGCAGCGGCGCGAAGCCTAGGCCACCCCCGGGAAGGCCATTGGGTACTAAAGTACTGATCGACTCATGACGGGGTCGGCCACCCTTCTGAAATGCACAGCGAATCGACCTCATGACGCCGGCACTGGATCCGGAAAGTGCCCGGCTCGGCGAGCCTCCGCATTTCACGTTCAAACCGGTCGCCACCCGAGCGCTGGCTGATCTGGGGGACACCGAGGAGCGCTTCAAGCTGCTCGCCATCGTGGCCCCGGTGGGATACGGCAAGACGGTGCTGATGTCCGAGCTGCACGCGCGGCTGGTCGCCCGTGGTGAGCGCTGCTATTGGAGCACGCTCGATGAGCGCGATACGCGGGCGGAGGATGTACTCCAGCGGCTCGAACGTCATTCCTCGCGCTACGGCAACACGCTGCATCCTACCCAGGCACTCTTCCGCGGCGACGAGTCACTGGAGACTCGCATCGAGTCGCTGGTACGAGCAGCCAGCGAACGCACGACCGGATTCACCGCCTTCATCGACAACCTGCACTTCTGCACCGACCCACAACTCGGGCCGATGCTGGATCGCCTGGTTTTCGACACCCCGGAGCACGCCCGCTTCGTCTTTTCCAGCACGGCTGCGCTGCCAATCCACCTGACAAGGGCCAAGCTCGAAGGACGTGTCCGCCAGGTCGGCTACGTTGACCTCAGCCTCGACCTTGCGGGCGTGGCCGATCTGCTTGGGCCGCGGATCACCGAAGCGCTAGGCGCCGAGCACCTCGAAGCGATCCTGAGCCAGACCGAAGGCTGGCCGGCCGCCCTTCGCATGATGCAACTCGCCCTCGCGGGCAGCCGGGAGCCGAGGGTGCTGCTGCAGCAGTTCTCAGGTTCCGACGAGGACCTCGTCGCCCTGCTGAATCGACAGGTGCTGCGCGAACTGTCGCCCGCGCTGCGGGATTTCCTGCTCGCCATCGCACAGCTACACACCTTTGATGCCGCGCTCTGTACCCAGGCTACAGGCGACGCCGACGCCCAGACCCACCTCGACTGGCTGGTCCAGCACAACGTCTTCATGGTCCCGCTGGACCGTACACGCAGCCGCTACCGGCTGCACGGGCTGTTTCGGCAATGCCTGCTGGGCGAGGCCCGCCAGATTCACTCAGACGCCGCTCGCAACGCCGTGTTGGAACGAGCCGCGAGCTGGTGCGAACAGAACGGGCACTTTCGAGACGCTGTGGAGTACGCCCTCGCCGCCCACGCTCTTCCGCTGGCGGTGCGGGTACTCGAGAAAGCAGCGCCGACCTTCGTGCGCAATCGCGGCGATACCCCGCAGTACCTTGCCTGGGTTCGCTCGCTGCTGGATCAAGGTGCCACGCTGGGCTGGGAGGCCGAGTACTGGTACGTCTGGGGCTTGGTGCTGAATCAGCGTTACGACGAGGGTCGCCACCAGCTCGAACGATTCGCCAGCCGCATCCGCCGGACCCGGGGTTCGGGCAAGGCCTCCAGAACTACGAACGATGTCGAGCGCCGCCTGGACATCGTGAGGATGTGCATCGCGGTCTTCACCGACGAGTTGGACGACGCGGACCGACAGGCGAGCCGTTGGCTCGAAACCTCGACGGCCGACGATCCGTTCGACATGACAGTGGCACGCTGCATCCGCAGTATTCATGGATCGAGCGTCTATCGGTTCGTTGACGCCCGTGCGGCCATCCTCGCGGCGCAATCCTCGGCTTCGCAGACCCGCAGCGACTACGCGCAGGGCTGGATCGTTGCGCTCACCCAGCTCCCCTTGATTCTGGAAGGCCAGTACGCGAAGGCCTACCCTGAACTGCTCGACGCCTTGGCCTCGCTGCCTGAACAGCTGGGAGAAAGCGCTGGCATCTGCGGAACCATTGCCCTGCTGGCTGCGAACTGCGCTGTGGAGATGGGCCAGGACGACGAGGCCCGGGCTCTGCTCGACCAGGGACTGAGAACCGCTCACTCGCACGGGTTCATCGATGCCGTCGCGTGCGGGCTCGATGCTGCGCTCAAGCTATGGTCGGGCGCCGCATCGGACGCGTCTCTTCTCCATCGTTTGCAGCAGATCGCCAGTCACTACCCGCCGCGGCTTGCCTTCCTGCTGGCCTGCCACCGGATCCGGCGCTTACTGCGACTGGGGCGCACCGCGGAAGCGTGGAGCGAAGCAGCTGC
>CAYZTJ010000046.1:0-23147 GCA_964481215.1 uncultured Nitrospira sp.
ATGAATGCGCGGTTCAATATCACGGTGAAGTTTCAAGTGCAGGCCGAATCGGCGGAGGATGCCGAAGAGTTGATCGATTCCCTCTGCGAGAAGGCGACTCGCGGCTCTGCTGAAGGCGAGATCAGCTACGAAGGGATTGAGGATATCGAAGAGGAAGAGGAGGAAGAGTAGAACCTGTTTCGAAGTCTCCCTTTGTTGCGAGGCGAAGGAGGCGGTCCTGCCTCGTTCGCCGTAGCAGAAGGGAGGGTTCGAAACAGGTTCTGGGAACTTACCGCCGGCCTCCGAAGGCGCCTGAGGTAAACCCGCTCGGCCCTGAGCTGACCGGAGGGTGAGCGGGGGGCGTCGACGATGTCGGAGGGAGCGGCGGGGAATGGGGTGAAAAGGGCAGAACCGGCGGAGGGGTCAGACCTGAAGGCGGAGCCGGTGCGCCAAAGATCGTTCCAGTTTTTGACTCTCCCTGCGGGCTGACCATACGACTATTCTGTCCTGCGGTCCCTCCCTCAATGACCATCCCGCTGTTTCCATGGGCGTCGGAATAGATCTTCGTTCCCTCACCCAACTCTACAACCCTGCCGCTCGTCCCGTCCGGAGTTCGAAGGATCGACGGGTCAGCCCCGGCAGGGACGGCGCTCACAGAGGAAACGAGTAACACCGCTCGCACGATCGCTCGCCGACGGAGCATGGGAACCCTCAGTCTAACTGGAAATGCGCTGGCTCAGTCTACCACATCGATTTGGCTCTGTTGCAGAGGCTGGTGACAAGAAGGCCAGGGGGCTTTACGGGAACGCGTCTTCATCGTCCGCCTCCGCCTGTGCAGGCGCGGGCGACGCAGATTGGCCCCGGTTCCCTCGAACCGCCAGAGCGCTGAAGTCATGCAGTCGGCGGTCGAGCAGCAGGGCCGGAGCGATGTTGCCCAGGGAAGCGAACATGTTGTCGATCGAGCCGGGGAATCGTTGTCCCAGTTCCTGCACGAGGGCCTTCACCGCCTTGCGCTGGAGATGTTCCTGGGACCCGCAGAGGTCGCAGGGAATGATGGGAAATTGCCGGAGTTCTGCGTAACGGGCCAAGTCCGACTCCGGCACATAGGCCAAGGGGCGAATGACCATGTGGCGTCCGTCCTTTGAGCGGAGTTTGGGGGGCATGGCTTTGAGTTTGCCGCCGTAGAACAGATTGAGCAAAAAGGTTTCCAAAATGTCGTCGCGGTGATGGCCGAGCGCGATCTTGGTGGCGCCGAGTTCGGAGGCGACTCGGTAGAGGTGGCCCCGCCGCAGGCGAGAACAGAGCGAGCAGGTGGTGTCTCCCTCGGGGATCACTCGCTTGACGATGGAGTAGGTGTCCCGCGTCTCGATATGAAAGGGGACTCCGAGCGCCGTGAGGTAGTCGGGGAGGACCTGGGCCGGAAAGCCCGGCTGCTTCTGATCGAGATTGACGGCGATCAGCGAGAAACGAATCGGCGCGCGTTGTTGCAAGGCCAGGAGAATGTCGAGCAATCCATAGCTATCCTTTCCGCCCGACAGGCAGACCATGACATGATCGCCGTCTTCGATCATGCGATAGTCGGCGATGGCCGTCCCGACGAGCCGGCACAATTTTGTTTGCCGTCTTTCCAGATCTTCGGGCAGTTTGCTGGCGCGGGGCGATGTTGGACGGATCGTGATGTGCGTGGGGCGCATGTGAGGGCTCAGGCAACCGCGCCATTGTACTCGGTTCCCCATCGAAAAGGGAGAGGGCGGATGCGTCGCCGAGGGCGAGAGGCGCGACGTGAAAGGCAATTCTAGAGACAGACGGCGGGTGGAGCATGTAGGATAACGGCATGCGATCCTTCTTTCGAACGTCTCCGACCACGAGCAAGACCATCCTCTTCGTCTGCACCGGCAACATTTTCCGGAGCATGGTGGCGGAATATGCCTTGAAAGCCCATCTCAACAAGTGGAGCGCCACCTACGTCGTCGAGTCCGCCGGGACCAGGGCCGGCAATCAGATGATTCTCCCGATCCTGCGCGAACAATTGAAACAGAAGGGGATCGATCCTCGCGGGCATCAGCCTCGCCAGGTCACCGAAAAGTTACTGAAGCGGGCCGATCTGATCATCGCCATGTCGACCGATCACCAAGACTTCCTCAAGCGCGAGTTCGGCCGCGAGGTGCCCCTCTTCAGCCAAGCCGTCTATGACAGGGTCGAGCCGGTCTTGGACGTGCATGAAGTGATTCCCGATTGGGAAACCCGCATTCCGGAAGCCCGCGAATACATTCTCTCCGTCATCGAGCGCATTTGGACCGCCATGCCGGTTCTGCTGCCGCGCCTTCCGAAGCCCTAGCAGGATGTTTATATGGACTCCCGAAAAAGGCCTCCAGCGGGGAAACGCTGACGTATGAACGATGAGCGATGAACGGGGATCCGGCGAGACTGACGAGACGAGCGCGAAAGGCGAGACAGGTTCGCCTCCGCGTCACGCCTGCCCCGCTGCCATTCCCGCTCAATGTTCCGCGTTCATCGTTCAGCGTGTACCGGCTTGCTGCGGCCTGCCGGCGGAGAGGCGCGTCTTGGCGCGCCAGGGAGGGTGGGTGAGAAGGCGGCCTTTTTTGAGCATCCCGCGTGGCGACCGGTTCTCATCCGCGATCTCGATGCCTGTGCCGATTGCGGTGGAAAAGAACCATTTTCCGCAGCCTGATAGAGTCCTACTCCACGCGCGCCGTCCCGGCGTCGAGCTGCGCGAGGGTCCAGCCGAAGGGAGCCAGCAAGACGAGCGCGGCCTTGAGCACAAGGGCGTCGTAGATTGGCAGCATGGATGTCCCCGATGTTGGAATACCTGAATACAGGTTCGTTCAAGAATTGTAGGCGCCAGAGGCGAGTGGGGTTGGTTTGTTCTTGTGGGGACGTGGCATAGAGGTTACAGGCAATACCAGGGGAGCGCCGTGATCTTGTCATGCAAGCGGAGCGGGCGCGAGCAGCGGCAGATGATATATCCATGACGAGCTTGCCGGGGATGCTCGTTTAAAAATGTCAACAGGTGCCGTGCGTCCGAGACGGCTGGATGTTCTGACCACTTTACTTCAATAGGCGTGAGACGATCATTGTGCTCCACGATGAAATCCACCTCGGCCCCGTCGCGCGTTCTCTGATAGTGCAGCATCCCTTCCCCAAGGTACTGGAGCCGCTTCCACAACTCGATTCCGACCCACTGCTCCATGAGCGGCCCCGGGGTGGCTTTCACTAGTTCTTCCGATGGTGTCAGCCCGGCCGCCGTGTGTCTGACTCCGAGATCGAACAATAGGAATTTGGGTGTGGAGAGCAGGTTCTTCCGAGGGCTTCGGCCGTAGGCCGGAATGCGGAATCCAATAAACATATCCTCTAACAGTTGGTAATAGCTCTTAACTGTCGGCTGAGAGATACCTGTCTCCTGTGAAATTGCGGCGTAGTTAAGAATTTGACCCGATTCCCGAGCAGCCAATTGAAGGAAGCGGATGAAAGCGCCCCAATCTCGCACCAGCGCCTCGCGTCGAATCTCCTCTTCCAGATGCACGACGGAAAAGGCTTTCAGCAATTCTGGCCGATCCCGCGCCGCGCTCACCACCACACCCGGCAAGGCTCCATAGGCTAGCCGCGCTTCCAAATCCCATCTCGGGAAATGAGAAGCCGACGCTTGCCCTGAGGGCCAAGGGAAAGGTAGGGGGGACATCACGTGTTTGGGCGGTAGGGGCACCGGCGGGTGCTCGGTGAGCGTCAAGGGGTAGAGGCGATGCAGAAAGCTGCGGCCTGGCAAGAGGTTGGAACCCGTGGCTCTGAGTTTTCTGGCAGAACTGCCGCACAGCACAAAACGCCAGCGCCGCTTATCCGCGTCGTAGAGATGCTGGACCGCATCAAACAGGGCCGGGACGGTCTGAGCCTCGTCCACCAAGACTGGAAAACCTTTCCGGTCAGTAGGTAAGGCGCGGCAGGCTTGGAGAAAGAGCTCCGGCTTGGCCAGCAGTCGCGAACGTTCCTGCGGGTTGGCCAGATCAAAGATCAGCGTATCCTCAGGCAGTAACGATCGAAGCAGGGTGGATTTTCCAGTTTGGCGAGCGCCAAACAGCAAGTGCACGAATGGCCGCTTTAGCTTCTCGCTGAGAGGGTGGGTATACCAGCGGCCAAACAAGGGATCCATCGTGCCTCTCTTCCTGATGCAAGGTAAGTTTATATATATCGCCTGAATATAACAAGAGGTTGTTATTGAGTGGGTTGGCTTGAGGTCTGAAAGCGACACGGCACTCATAACTCAGTAAAGACCGAGCTGTAGGGGCAGCGTTGTGGGCGCGACGTGTGGTTCCCGGCGCAGGGCGCGCCGATACCGACGCCACGCGTCGATCTCCAACTGGAGGAGTTGGGTGAAAGCAGCAGGCGTCCGCCCCATTCGAAGCTCGTGACGCGTGATGCGTGAAAAACACCCGTTGCATTCCCGAGAGCATCGGGTCCCCGCGTGACACGCGAGACAAGCGGGGCAGGCACGACAAACTGGAATGTTCTTCGCCACGCCTTCCCGCAAGTTTCGCACTTCTCGCTCGTCTCGCGGGAACCACGAGATACGCTTCGCGAGAGACGAACGACGCTCAACGGCGCGCTAAATGTTCCCCCAGGTCGTGCGCGGGATATGCCAGCTTTTGGCGGAGCGCAGGCGCTCCTCGCGCAGGGCCAGGCTGTCGCCGGTGTCCGTGACGGCGATGACGCGGTCGGCCTGGGCGCAGAGGTGTGGCAGCAACAGGGATTCCACGCCGCCCTGCTGGATGGGCGGGGGCGGACAGAGGCACAGCACCCGACAGCCTCGCCGTGCTACAGCTCGCAATGAGGCGACGAGAGTTTGCGCGAGTCTGGCCCGCTCCACCGCCGGCACTGATTCGTCATAAAAGGTCTCGAAGGGGCCGGAGACGATGATGGTCCGGGCTTGATGAGTGCGCAGCGCGGCCGCGACGCCCTCCGTCGCCAGCCGGGTCATTTGATGGCAGGTGAAGGCCCGCGAGAGATGAATCGAGGTCAGCAATGTGCGCGGCAGCGCATGGCTAGCGCGGGCGAGGCGGCTGACCACGAAGGGATCGAAGGCATTGGCGCCGTCCAGGTAGAGCACCGATTCGCCGGCCAAGGCCCGATCGGCTGCGGCATAGAGCCCCAAGCGCAGGACAGCATCGTGGCCGTGCAGCAGCACGAGACCATCGGCTTGTTGGAGATGCAGCGGCCCATGCCGGACGATGGCGAGCAGGGGATAGGGGATCAGGCTTGCCGGGGGCGTGGGGCTGCCGGAAAAGGAAAAAGAAAACGACGGCTGTCTGGTCAGCATGGTACGACTCCTTTCTCGTTGTTAATTCAAATGAGGCAGACGGAGAACGCCGTTCACTTTCCCGATGATGCGAACGGTAGGCCCATCCGGGCGGAGTGGAATGGGCGCGTAACGCGCATTCTCCGGTTGCAACACGTATCCGTCTTGGGTGTTGAGGAAACGCTTCACCGTGGCCTCGTCGTCCAGCATGGCCACGACGATGTCGCCCGATTGCGCCTGCGTCTGCGCGTTGACCAGCACGTAGTCGCCTTCCAGGATGCCGGCGTCGACCATGCTGTCGCCCTTGACCTTGAGCAGGAAGGGCTGGCTCCACCGGACCATCGACCGATCCAAGGCTACTTCGCCCAGCCGATGTTCCTCCGCCAAAATGGGCTGGCCCGCCGCCACCCGCCCGATGATCGGGACGGCCACGCTGTCGCGGCGCGGGGTCGAGTGCGCGCATTGCAACGCCCGCGCGCCGGTCTTCCGGGTGAGGTGTCCCTTCCGCGTTAGCGCGTCCAGATGTTTCTTGACGCCGTTGGGGCTCTTCATCCCGTGGTGCTTGGCAATCTCACGGACGGTCGGCGGGAAGCCGTGCGCGGCGGCGTAGCGCTCGACGAAATTGAGGATTGTGGCCTGACGAGGGGTGAGTTCTTGAAGCATGGTGTACATATGTACACCATGTGGAGCAGGCTGTCAACGCCCCTTTTTAGTCGCTGGTTGTGGACGCAGGCCATCGCAGGATTTTCGATGGGCCCGCGTACCACCATCCAGGCGGACAGTTAAGGCGTTCATCATTCAACCTAAGGAGGAGCACCATGGAGCGGCGGGGTGAACGATGGCTCATGATGGGACTCGGGCTGATGATTCTGGGAGCGGGGCTGGATGTGCGTGACAGTCACGGATTCGGGTTTGGGGGCGGCGGGCGGCCGGACGGCGCCTTTCTGAAGACCTTGTTCGAGGAGATGGATGCGGATCACAATGGCGTCGTCACGCATCAGGAAGCGGAGCAGTTTCAGGCGCAGCGCTTTACGAAGGCGGACGCGGATGGCGACGGCAGCCTCTCCTCGGCCGAGTTTACGAGCGCGGAAGAGCGGGATGAGACGAGAAAACAGATGCGGCGGCAACGGCTGACGGATATCTTCGCTCAGCTCGATGAGAACCATGACGGCAAGTTGAGCCAGGCGGAGCTGGTCGACCTGGGCATGCAACGGTTCAAGTTGATGGATCGGAACGGCGACGGGACGGTCACGACCGAGGAGTTGCAGGCAAAGCGCCGAGTCGGCCCGCGCTTCTGAGCGCGCCCGGGTGGCGCGTCGAGGCAGCGGAGCGAAACAGATCGATGGGGCGCGCCGGCCGAGGCCGGCGCGTCCTTATCACAGAGAGACGGAGCCCACGTTGTCGGACGTGTCGGATGAGATCCTGATCGCCTTGGCGGGAGCGGGGGATCGAGCCGCCTACCGGGCGCTGGTCGACCGGCATCTCACGCGCATGGTCGGCATTGCGCAGCGCATACTGGGCAATCGGGCCGACGCCGAGGATGCAACGCAGGAGGCTTTCTTGCGGATCTGGGTCCATGCGCCGCGCTGGCAGGCCGATCGGGCGCGGTTTACCACCTGGGCCTATCGCATTCTCATGAACCTCTGTCTCGATGTGAAACGTCGGCCGATGGGGGCGTCGCTGGAGGGGATCGCGGAGCCCGCAGACCCGGCGCTCGATGCAATGGAGGAACTCGATCGCCAGCAGACCTGGCAGCGCGTACACCATGCGATGGCCACGCTGCCGGACCAGCAACGGGCGGTCATCGCGCTCTGTTATTACGAAGGACTCTCCAATGCCGAAGCCGCAGAGGTCTTATCGGTCACTGTGGGGGCGATCGAGTCGTTGTTGGTCCGGGCGCGGCGGCGCTTGCGCGAGCGGTTGCTGCCCGGGGCCGTGGAACGGGAGGGATAGGGCCATGAGACACGAAGAGTTCGTCTTGCTCGTGGATCGTTACGGGAGCAATTGGCATCGCTGGCCGCCGCGAGACCGCCATGCGGCTCAGGCGCTGCTGAGCCGGTCTGCAGAGGCGCAGACGGTATGGGAGGAGGCTCGGCGGTTCGATGAGATCTTGAACCGGATGCCGGTCGAGCCGGCGAGCGATGCCTTGCAGGCGTCGATCCTTTCCAGGATCGAGCGGACGCCCCAACTGACGCGAGACGTGCCGGTCGTGGGGCGAGCGGGGTCCTTTCGAGGGGAACTGGCCCGCGTGGCCGCCCTCGCTGGGGTGTTTGTGTTGGGTCTGGCGGTGGGGTGGAGCGATGCGCCCTTTATGCCCAAGCCGGTGGTGCAGGTCGATGTCAGCGATTTCCTCGACCATGCCGCGTTGACGGAAGGATGGTGACCATGACATTCCGCGAACGTATGCGGCTCTGGCTGAAGCCGGTCTTATTCCTCTCCCTGGCTCTGAATCTGTTTCTGGCCGGCGTGCTGATCGGGCGGCTGCCGCTTCCCTTCAAACCCTGGCAGGGCCGTCCCGATGTGTCGATCGAGTTCGTCGTCGACCGGTTGGCGGCGGGGATGTCCGAACCGGACCAACGGGTGCTGCGAGAGGCGTTGGCGAGGCGCCAGGGGGAGCTGAGGCCGAAGATCGACGACGTGAAGCAGGCCCTCGCGGCCATCCAGCCGATCCTCTTAACCGAGCACGTCGACCGGGCGGTCCTGCAGGCGGCGATCGAAGGGGTCTTGGCGAGCCGCGGCGCCATGCAAGCCGAGATCGTGCGTCTGGTGGTCGACACGGTGCCGCAGCTCTCGCTGCAAGGCCGCCGGCGGGTCGTGGAGTTCATGAATCGCCGCGCCGGTCGATTTTAACCAGATGGTTGAGAGGAATCGGGTTTCTCGAAGCGGTGACAGAGGCCATGTAAGGCCAGGGTACTGACGAGCGTGATCAGCGCGTCGTTCCCCAACCGCACGGACGGGAGTCCCGGGTAGAACTCTCGCAGCAGGTCCATCCCCCGCTGAAACACCACACATTGTCCCAGGAGCCAGAGGACGATCGCCGAGACGATCGGCTCATCGGTCTCCTCCGGAAGAAACCGGCGAACGATCCGGTGCATCGTCTGGAGGTGGGCGGAAGCATCCTGCGTCATGACCCAGTCGATGACTCCGGAGGGGTGCAGGATCTCCCACGCCATGAGTCGGCCGTAGGGAAGGGCCTGGTCCGCCGGCTCGGCGCCGGACAAGAGGGCGGCGATCAAGCGCCGCATCGCCTCTTCCCGCGGCAGCTGTCCCGACTGGTCCAGCCGCGCGGGTATCCGTCGGAACATCTGCAGGAAGGCGTAGCCGAACACTTCCTGATACAGGCGCTCCTTGCTGCGGAAGTGATAGTGGACCGCCGCCTGGTTTGCCCGCGCCCGCTCGACAATGGCTCGGATGGTGCCGCCGTGAAAGCCGCGCTCGGCAAAAATCTCCAGGGCGGCAAGAAGGATCCTCGTCCGGGTGCCATCCGAATCCACGCCGGGGCGTCCCTGTCCGGTCTTCATCGGCCTCGTTCCGTCTCCTGGTGCGATCAGTTTCACGATGCGGCCTCCTCCAAATTCATACGGCTGTTTGAAACGGCCCGGCGCTGGGCTTGCGTGGGAGAGGGGCCGCTGAGGCAACCTCAGCCGCGGCGCACGAATGGATCGCGCAGCGAATCCTCTCACCATTTATCCAGGAGGTTCCCATGCAGATTTCATCCATGTTTTCCGGGAACGCGGCGGCGCTGCAGCAAATGCGGCAGCAGCGGTTCTCGAAGGCGGACCTTGACGGCAGCGGCGGCCTGAGTCTCTCGGAATTTCAAGAGATCAGGAAATCGCGTCCGTCGGGGCTTCCGTCGCCATCGGGCGCGCCGGATGCGGCGGCCATCTTTGGGAAGCTCGACACCGACGCCAACGGCGAGCTGACCCAAGCCGAGCTGGCCAAGGCGTCGAGCACGGGCCGCCCATCCGGGTTGTCCGGCGGGCGCCGGCCCGATTGGGCCGGGAGCCAAACCTCGTGGCTTGATCGGTTGCTTCAACGCCGGCGCGACAACCAGTCGTCCGCCGAGGCGGCGACGGCCGTGAACGGCGGAGAGATGCTCCGCGCCCTCGTCGCGCAGTATGCGGCCAACGCGCGCTCACTGACGTCGGCTCAGGCCGACTCCACCCTGATCGTGGAAGCCTGATCGGCCTTGAGGCCGACGGATCTCCTGCGGGCTTCCGCATGAACGTGGAAGCCCGCAGGCCCTGGTTGGGGCTCCAGTCCGGCGTCCTGCTCGAAGCATCTCCTGTCCATCGAGGGGAAAGAAGGCACAGGCGCCCCGCAGGGGTGCTCTCCCGCCATGCGCTCAGCCCAGCCTGGGTGCGTGTCTTCGCTCATGATCAGCCTCCGGCCGGTGGCGCCGCTCACCTGCCTTCGCAGGAGGCCACGGCTAGGAGGCCGTGGAGCAATGCGGAGCGGGTATCCGCCGAAGTAATCAAATGGGAGGGGGCACGGATGTAAGCCGTGGGGCTCCACCATTCCGATGACATCCCATTCCTGATACGGGGTCTGCGCTCAAACCCTGCGCAGGGTTCTGCTCGGGTCCCCGTACCATGAACGATGAGGCGGTGGTGGGGCGCGTAGGATCGTGAGGGGCCGGAGACTGGAGGTGTCGGATGGGGCAGCGTGGGAAGATGGACGCTCTTCAGTGGGTCGCAGTGGTGGGTCTGGGAGGATGCCTCCTTCTCAGTGGATGTCACGGAAACGCATCGGGGAGCCGGGCCGGGTGGAGCGGAGGCAAGTCGCAACCGGATCTCATCGGCCTTCCCTACTCGGCCCAATCGTTTTCACACCTCCTCATCGCGCTGGACGCGAATCATGACGCCGCGATCTCCCGTGGTGAGCTGGAGACCTATCTGGGTGAGCGCTATCTCTTGTTTGATGCCAACGCCGATGGCGTTGTCACCCGAGAGGAATTTGGTTCCGCGGAGCAACGCGATGCGGCGCTGCAGCGGTTTCGCCAACAATACATGGATCGACTCTTCGGACAACTTGATGTGGACGCAGATGGGCGGCTGACCAGGACTGAATTGCTGTCCGTGGCGACTCAACGGTTTACCCGCACTGACGTGGACGGGGGCGGACGAATCACGGAAGAGGACCTCGCCCCACCGGGGCCACCCTCGTCCTCCGGGGGAATGCGCGGACGCGGTCGGGGATTCGGGGGGCCTCCGGGCGGGGGCTTCTAGCAAGCGGAGAGGCCCCTGTTCCGTCCAACAGTCGGACAAACGAAGATGGACCGAAGCTAGGTCCGTAAGAGCATGGTCGTGAGGAGGCACAATGATGAGAACATACGCGAAGGCCGGTCTCACGGCATTGATCTTGTGCGGCATCGCCGCCGCCGTCGTGTTGGCCCAACAGCTCGAAGCGGATATTACGGTCAAGGATGTGGCGGTGACGGTCACCAGTGAGCCGCCTCGAACAGAGATGACCCGGTGCATGGGGACCCCTGACGAGATCGTGCCCGTGGGGGACGGACAGGTCCTTCGCTATCATTCGACCAAGCCGGAGGAGATGTTGCGGGCCTGCGCCTTGCGGATCGAGAGCGATGAAGTCCTCGCGTTCGTCAATCGAGACGGCGGCGTCGAGGAACTGGTCTTCACGCGGCGCTCCTTGCGGAGGCGGCCGTGAACCGGAGGCAACGCACCCTCGCTGCCGTCATCCTGCTCTCGATGGGGCTTACACAGAGCGGCTGCATGATCGGCATGCTGGCGGGCGGCGCAATGCGGCAAGGCAGCCGGGGCGGTGAGGATGAGAATGCGGCGCGTCGCTATCAGGCGGCGATCCATCTTACGGAAAGCCCCAAGACGATCGACGCTCGCGTCCGCCTCGACCCGGTGGTCAACCACATCGCCAACGCGTCGCCAGACAAGCAGGGCCACGATATGGTCGTGCCAGGGGCGGATGTGTCCGCCGCCGACTTAAGCGAACAGGTCCGCCAGGCGTTGTTGACCGATTTTCGATCGAATCTCGTGTTTGCCGATGTCCGCCTCTATCAAGACGCACCCGACCTCATCGTGAAAGCGACGCTGTTTCAGTTTACGGAGGCTCGCGCCAGACCGTGGTACGCCAAGCTGCCGCTCATCGGGGGGCTGTTCGCCGGGGAGGATGCCGTGCGCGGTGAAGTGACACTGGACTTGTCGGTGTCGACGCCACGAGGCCGGTTGGTCGGGCTCTATCAGGGACAGTCCCGATTCCAGGGACCTGGGACTCACGGCGCGGGGCGGAAAGGGGGACGAGTGGATGCGCCGGGCGACGCGCTCAATCGGGCATTCACCGAGTCGGTTCGCCAGATCCGAGAGGAGATGCTCGCCGATCCTGAATTGGTGAGCGGCCGGTGGAAGACGAGTCCGGCACAAGGCGCACGTGATACGGCGCTCGGCCTGCCGCCGCGTCGATAGATCGCTCACGTGATGGGAACAGCAGCGCAGAACGAAAAAAATGGCTGGGGGACTAGGAATCGAACCTAGGTAGCCGGCTCCAAAGGCCGGCGTCCTACCGCTAGACGATCCCCCAGCGCGGTACGGGAAGCAAATCATGGAAGTGGCACGAGAGAGTTTTTGGCTGGGGGACTAGGAATCGAACCTAGGTAGTCAGATCCAGAGACTGACGTCCTACCGCTAGACGATCCCCCAACCGTTGATCAAACTAGTACAAGACCCCGAGCTTCGTCAAGATTGCGCCGCATTCGCGCGGGCGATGGCCTTGTCGAGTCGGAGCAGGGTGCGAGACTTGCCGAGCAGGTCGATGACGTCGAAGAGCCCGGGGCTGGCCGTACGTCCGGTGAGGGCGACGCGAACCGGCTGGGCGAGCTGCCCCATCTTGAGCCCCTCTTCTTCAACGATGCGTTTGAAGGACGCTTCCAGGGAGTCCTTGGCGAAGGTTGGGTCTGCCGCGAATCGCTCGCGGACCTTGGTGAGCGCCGGCGCGACGGCCGGAGTCAAATGCTTCGAGGCAGCCTCCGCCTCGAACGTCACGTCTTGGCCGAAGTAGGGGGTCACCCACGTGACCATCTCCAGCAGGGTTTTCGTCCGTTCCCGCACCATGACGACGAGTCGCTCCAGCCAGTCTGGGGAGACCTGCTTCACCTCATCGTTCAGGCCGGCCTGCTCCAGCAGCGGGACCAAGAGCTGAGCCACGGCCCCCGGCGCGCCGTGTTGGATATATTGGGCGTTCATCCAGAGCAACTTCTCCGGATTGAACACGGCGGGCGAGCTCTGGACATGCTTGAAGGAAAACTTCTCGATCAGCTCCTGTCGCGTGAAGACTTCCTGATCGCCGTGGGACCAGCCCAGACGGACGAGGTAGTTGACCATCGCCTCCGGCAGGTAGCCCATGTCCTTATAGGCCATGATCGAGGTGGCGCCATGGCGCTTCGAGAGTCGGGTCTTGTCCGAACCAAGGATCATGGGCAGATGGCCGAACTGCGGAATGGGAAACCCGAGGGCCTGGAATATCGGGACTTGGCGCGGCGTGTTGGTCAGGTGGTCGTCGCCCCGGACCACGTGGGTGATCCCCATCAAGGCATCATCGACGACGACGGAAAAATTATAGGTCGGATAGCCGTTGGAGCGGAGGATGATCAGATCATCCAGCACCCCGTTGTCGAATTCCACGCGGCCCTTGATGAGATCCTCGACGACGGTCTGGCCGTCCTGCGGCGCGCGAAAGCGGAGCGCCGCCTCCCCGGTGGGTTGGGCAATCCCCAGGTTGCGGCAGCGGCCGTCATAGCGTGGAGAGAGGCCCTTGGCCTCGGCGTCCCTTCGGCGGGCTTCCAGTTCCTCGGCGCGACAGACGCACCAGTAGGCCTTGCCCCCTTTGAGGAGCGCCATCGCGTGCTCGCGATAGAGGTCCATTCGCTCGGTCTGTCGAAACGGACCTTCATCCCAATCGAGGCCGACCCAGGTCATCCCTTCAATGATGGCGCGGATGGATTCGTCCGTGGAGCGGCTCTGATCCGTGTCCTCGATGCGGAGGATGAAGACGCCCTTCTGCTGCCGGGCAAAGAGCCAATTGAAGAGCGCGGTGCGGACCCCACCGATGTGGAGAAAACCCGTGGGGCTGGGGGCAAATCTGACTCGAACCTGGCTCATGACAGTGTCGCGAAGCATGGCGGCCGCTCAGCGCCGGCCCTGCATGGCGCGGGTATCTATAACATGAGCCTCCAGCCTTGTACAGGCAACCGGCGGGCGGCTCCACGGCCTTTTCACGCGCCGGTTCTTTCTGCTATGAAGGGATGATCGGAGGACGCATGGCCGAGCCGACGCAAGATGCCGAAATCCTCGCAACGAAAGACCTCACCCCCAATGTCCGCGAACTGGTGGTCCGGCCTCTTCTGCAGAAGATCAACTTCGTGCCCGGGCAGTGGGTCTCGCTCAAGTTGCCGGTCGGGAGCCATCCACCCTTGAACCGCGCCTATACGATGGCCGAACCGGAATCGCCGACGGGCGAACTGGTCCTCTCGTTCGACCGGGTGCCGGGTGGTTTGGGCTCCGAATATCTCTGGTCGCTCAAGCCCGGCGATCGAGTACCGCTGGTCGGTCCCTACGGCAATTTTGTCTCCCCCGCTGCGTCCGCACAGCCCGTCGTGATGATCGCCCGCTATACGGGCGTGGTGCCGTTTCGCTGCATGATCCGGCAGGCCGCCGCCCACGGCCTGCGCCGGCCGATCACGTTGATCTTGGTGTCGCACAGTTTGTCGGACATCCCCTATCACGAAGAATTCGTGGACCTGGCGTCGCAGGAGCCCTGGTTCCGGTATGAGTCGCTGCTGCCGGTCATTCCGGCGGTGCCGCGCGCCGAGGCAGAGGTGCGATCCACGCTGGATCTCTGGACCGCGCTGTTCAACGATCGCCTGGATGTGCTGCCGATGATTTGCGGAACGAAGGCCTTCGTGCGGCCGATTCGCGAGCAGCTTCAGGCGCTCGGCTTCGACCGGAAAGAGGTGCGGGCGGAGACGTATGACTAACAATAGGCTAGGGGCGCGAGGCTAGAGGCAATAGGCGAGAGGTTTGAGTGATCGATCGAGAACCTGCCAAGTTTACTGTTCCAGCCTATCGCCATTGGCCCCGTGCCTCTCGCCTTCTTCAGTGCGATTCCTTCACGAGATTCTTGTTCACCGCGGGAATCTCAACGACCACATCGACGGAGCCGTTTGGCACGCATTGGCAAGCCAGACGTGAGTGCAGCGTGATCGCCGGCGCTTCATCGAGCTGATCGAACTCGTCATCCGTGCCTTCGCTACAGGATTCGAGCCCCTGTCTGACGTAGACATGGCAGGTCGAGCAGGCGCAGACGCCGCCGCAGACATGCTCGACATCCACGCCGTTGCCCATCGCGATATCCAGCAGGCTGCCTGGGAGCCCGGTTGCACCATAGGGGATCTGCTTCGGATCGACCTGAACTTTGGTTGTCGTTTGATCCGGGGCGATGAAGGTCACGGTAAAGGGCTTGGTCGGGAGCGTCGTCTCGGATTTCTCAATGTAGGGATTCGTGCCGCCCATGGTGTCTGCTCCGTTGCTCGTTAATGCTGTTGATTGATCTCCGGCCTCTGCTGGCCTCAGCTGTCCCGCGCTCCGCGTAAGAACTGAATATTGTGAGACAAATTAGCCATTGACCTTGCCTACGCCCGGTGATATATTGAGTCCGACCATTTTGATCGGAGACTATTTGGATCGCAGATGATAGTAGTCGGACTCGTGGAGTAATTGCAAGTGCTGAAGTTATCCAAAAAAGCGGACTACGGGCTGATGGCTTTGCAGTACATCGCCACGGTCCAGTCGAGCGATATCACGCGCAGCAAGGTGGTGAACACCAAGGAGATTGCGGAGGAATACCACATCCCGGTCGAACTCTTGGCTAAGGTGCTCCAGACCCTCGCCAAGCAGGGGCTCATCGAGAGCCAGAACGGCCCCAAGGGGGGCTATGGACTGGCGCGACGGGCGAATCAGATCACGATTGCGCAGGTGCTGGAAGCAATCGAAGGGCCGCTGGCCATCGCCGACTGCTATCACGAGCACGAGACCAGCTGCTGCTCGCAGATGGAGCGGTGCAACATTCGAACGCCCCTCTTGAAGGTGCAGGACAGCATTTATCAATTACTCAACAACATGACGATTGAAGATATGATGGGCGGCACGCCGTTGATCACGGTGCAATCCCTGTCTCACGCGACCGCCGGAGAAGGAGCCTCACGATGAAGTTGCCGATCTACCTGGACAACCACGCCACGACCCCGATGGACCAGCGGGTCCTCGATGCGATGCTGCCCTACTTCGTCGAGAAGTTCGGCAACGCGGCCAGCCGCAACCACGCCTTCGGCTGGGCGGCGGAAGAAGCCGTCGAGGAAGCGCGCGGGCAGATCAGCCAGCTGATCAACGCCGACGCAAAAGAAATCGTCTTCACCAGCGGCGCCACCGAATCGGACAACCTGGCGCTCAAGGGCGTGGTGGAGATGTATCACGAGAAGGGCGATCACATCATCACCAGCATGACCGAGCATCGGGCCGTGTTGGATACGGCCAAGGCGCTGGAGACCAAGCGCGGGGTGAAGGTGACCTATCTGCCGGTGGACAAGTTCGGTATGGTCAACCCGGACGACATGCGCAAAGCCATCACCGACAAGACGATCTTGATCTCCGTCATGTTCGCCAACAATGAGATCGGGACCATCAATCCCATCAAGGAGATCGGCAAGATCGCCAAGGAGAAGGGGATTCTGTTCCACTGCGATGCGACGCAGGGCGTGGGCAAGGTTCCCGTGGACGTGCAGGCCTGCGGCATCGACCTCATGTCCTTCTCGGCGCATAAGATCTATGGCCCGAAAGGCATCGGCGCTCTGTATGTGCGCAAGAAGGGGCCGCGGGTGCGGCTGGCCGCGCAGATGGACGGCGGCGGGCACGAGCGCGGCATGCGCTCGGGCACCTTGGCGGTGCCGTTGATCGTGGGCTTCGGCAAGGCCTGCGAACTCTGCCATCAGGAGATGGCCGAAGAAGGCAAGCGGCTTGCCGGGCTGCGGGATCGGCTGCAACAGGCGATCACCAGCAAGCTGGAGGCCGTCTACTTGAATGGCCATCCGACCGAGCGGCTGCCGCACAATTTGAATCTCTCCTTCGCCTATGTCGAAGGCGAGTCGTTGTTGATGGGCATGAAGGAAATCGCCCTGTCGTCCGGCTCGGCCTGCACCTCGGCGACCTTGGAGCCGTCCTACGTGCTGCGCGCGTTGGGAGTCGGGTCCGACTTGGCCCACTCCTCCATTCGATTCGGACTGGGCCGGTTCAATACGCAGGAGGAAGTCGATTATGCCGCGAAGCGGATGATCGAGACCGTGACGCGGCTGCGCGAGATGTCGCCGTTGTATGAAATGGCGAAGGAAGGCGTCGATCTGAAGAGCGTGCAGTGGGCGGCGCATTAATAGCGTGAAACGTGATGCGTGAAGCGTGAATCGTAGGGAAGAAGAGACGCTTCACGAGAGACGAGATACGAACGACGAGATACAGGAGGACGAGTCATGGCGTACAGTGAAAAAGTGGTCGATCATTTCAATAACCCGCGCAACATCGGGAGCTTTTCGAAGGACGACAAGAACGTCGGCACGGGCATGGTGGGCGCTCCGGAGTGCGGCGACGTCATGAAGCTGCAGATCAAGGTGGAGAACGAGCGGATCGTGGACGCGAAGTTCAAGACCTTCGGCTGCGGCTCCGCCATCGCCAGCTCGAGTCTCGCCACCGAGTGGCTGAAGGGGAAGACTATTCAGGAGGCCGGCGAGATCAAGAACACCGACATCGTGCAGGAGCTCAATCTGCCGCCGGTGAAGATCCACTGTTCCGTGCTGGCGGAGGACGCGATCAAGGCCGCCCTGTCGGACTACAAGAAGAAGTCGTCCGGAGAGTAGAGGCGGGTTCGGATCAAGACGAGAGAGGGTTCACATGGATATCACCACCGGCAATCAGGCGGTCGTCACCCTGACGGATGCGGCGATCAAGGAAGTGAAGCGACTGCTGAACGTGCAAGGGATCACGGAAGGCGGTCTGCGCCTGGGCGTGAAGGGCGGCGGCTGTTCGGGCCTCAGCTATACGCTGAATTTCGACGAGACCATCGGCCAGTATGACACGGTGCAGGAGGTCGACGGCATCAAGGTGATCATCGACGCCAAGAGCGCCATCTACTTGCAGGGGACGCAGTTGGATTTTCAGAAGGATTTGGTGAGCGGCGCCTTCAAGTTCATCAATCCGAACGCCAACAAGACCTGCGGCTGCGGCGAGTCCTTCTCGGCGTAAGGCGAATTCAATCAGCGCGCACGGGGCTTTTGTTTGAGCGGGCGGGGCGTAGGACCTGCCCGCTTTTCTGTCTAAGGATCAGGACGCATGGACTCGAACCAGGCTGCGCCGACCAAACGCACCGAGCTGCCGATGGCTCGGAGCATGTGCTGGCATTGCCAGTCGGAAGCGCACGGGGAATATCTCTGCGGACGCTGCGTCAAGGTCCAGCCGCTGTCCCCTGATCTCGATTATTTCACCTGCCTGGGATTGCCGCGCCTGCTGTGTATCGACCCCGAGGGGTTGGAAACCAAATTCTACGAGTTGAGCCGGGTCTTCCATCCGGACTTCTACCAGGAGAAGAGCGAGACGGAGCGCGCCATCAGTCTCGGCAACTCGGCGCTGCTCAATACGGCCTATCGCACGTTGAAAGACCCGATCCGCCGCGCCGAGTATCTGTTGCAGCTGGAGGCCGGTTCGGCGAAAGACATTCGCTCGCAACCGCCCGCAGACCTTTTCGAAGCCATCCTGGAACTGCAGGATGACCTCAATGCCTTTCGGTCGGCCTCGGCCAAGCCGGGCTCGCCTGAGGCGGTCGGATTGCGCGCCAAGCTGGAGTCGGAGCGCGCCGCGTTGGAGCGTCGGCAGCAGGACATGGAGTCCCGGCTCGGCCACCTGTTCACGGAGTGGGACCGGCTGCAAGGCGCCGCACATGGGGTGGCGGCCCAGACGGATCCCAAGAAGGAGCGCGTGCTTCGGGACATGCGGGAGCTACTCTCCAATCGGACCTACGTGCGCAATATCGTCAACGATCTCATCGAAACCACAGGCTAGGGACGGACCCGTAAATGTCACGGATTGTCGGCATCGATCTGGGCACCACCAACTCGCTGGTGGCCTACATGGACGGGAAGACCCCGCGCGTCATCGCGGGCCGACAGGGGCGCGCCATGGTGCCCTCCGTGGTGGCCATGACCGATAACGGGGTGATCGTCGGCGACGGAGCGAAAGAACATCTGGTGCGCGATCCGGCGCGGACGATCTATTCGGTGAAGCGCTTTATGGGCAAGGCCCTGGCGGACGTCACCGACGAGCTGCGCTATTTCCCGTATCGACTCACCGAGCAGGGCGGCGTCATTCGCATTCAGGTCGGCGCCAAGACCTATTCGCCGCCCCAAGTCTCCGCGATGATCTTGAAGGAATTGAAACAGCGGGCGGAGGCGCACTTCGGCGAGGAGATTCGGCGCGCGGTGATCACCGTGCCGGCCTACTTCAACGACGCCCAGCGGCAGGCGACCAAAGACGCCGGCACCATCGCCGGGTTGGAAGTGTTGCGCATCATCAATGAGCCGACGGCAGCCTCCTTGGCGTATGGCCTTCAGGAAAAAACCCAGGGCATCGTCGCGGTCTATGACCTGGGCGGCGGCACCTTTGACATTTCCATTCTCAAGCTCAAGAACGGCATCTTCGAAGTTCTTTCCACGAATGGGAACACCCATCTGGGCGGCGATGATTTCGATCAACGAGTGGCGAATGTCCTGATCGACAAGATTCGTGCGCAGCAGGGGCTGGATGTGACCGGCTGCCCCGACACCATCCAAGCCATTCGGCTGGAAGCCGAGCGGGTGAAGATCCGGCTCTCGGGCGACCTCATAGCCACCGCGTCGGTGCCGCTTCCGGAAGGGAAGGGGCGATTTGCCTTGGACGTCTCTCGGGACGAACTGGAGGCCTTGACTCGGGACCTGGTCGAGCAGACGCTGGCGCCCTGCCGTCATGCCCTGAAGGACGCGCACCTGCGGGCCTCGGACATCGATGAAGTGGTGCTGGTCGGGGGCTCTACCCGCATGCCGATCGTGCGACAACGCGTCGAGGAACTCTTCGGCAAGACCCCGCACTGCGATTTGAATCCCGACGAAGTGGTGGCGCTGGGGGCGGCGGTGCAAGCCGATATTCTGGCCGGCGGGACGCAAGACATGCTGTTGCTGGACGTCACGCCGCTCTCGCTCGGCATCGAGACCATGGGCGGGGTCATGAGCGCCCTGATCCGGCGCAATACGACCATCCCGACCAGCGCCAAGGAAATGTTCACCACCTACGTCGACGGCCAGACCGGCGTGGACATCCATGTGCTGCAAGGCGAGCGGGAATTGGTCAAGGACAATCGGAGCCTGGCCCGCTTCCGCCTCAAGATGCCGCCGCTGCCGGCCGGCGTGCCGCGGATCGAAGTGACGTTTCTGATCGATGCCAACGGCATTCTGCACGTGACGGCGATGGATGTGCGAACCAAACAGGCGCAGACCGTCGAGGTGAAGCCCTCCTCCGGCCTGAGCGACGAGGAAGTCGAGCGCATGATCGGCGAGTCGTTCAAGTTCGCCGCCGAGGATCTGAAGGCGCGGCAGTTGATCGAGGCCCGCACCGAGGCCGATGCGATTCTCACCGCGACGGAAAAGGCGTTAGGCCACGGCGGCAAGCTGATCGACGAGCGGGAGACGGCCGGGATTCGGGCGGCGCTGGCCTCCTTGATGCGGGCGAAAGGGGGCGAGGATCACCGGGCGATCCGCGCGCAGATCGCCGAGGTGGAAAAGGTCACCCACCACCTGGCCGAGACCTTGATGGATTCGTCGCTCAAGGAAGCTTTGCAGAATAAAACGTTGGCGGAGTTGCCGTAAAGAGAAGAGCGTATAGCTGATGCATATAGCGTATGGTCTGAAAACGCGGACTTCTTAGGCTGTCCGAACGCTTGCGATAAGCCATACGCCGTAAGCTCCTCTGCGGAGTCCATTCAATGAATCTCACCTGGCAAGATGCAGAAGATATCGGCATCCGGCTCGTGGAAGAACACCCCGGCGTGGACCCGCTCACCGTGCGCTTCACCGACATGCATGCCTGGATCGTCGCCCTTCCCGACTTCAAAGACGATCCCCAAAAGTCCAACGAAAAACTCCTCGAGGCCATTCAGATGGCCTGGCACGAGGAATATCAGGACGCGAAGTCGGCGTAGAAGCCGTCGGAGGTTAAGGCTGAGGTTGAGGGAGGCGGGGACCGGGATCGCCCTGGACCTCAGCCTCACCCTGAGCCCTGGCGTCCAGCGGCTGGTCGAGCTTGTAGAAGTCCATCGGATCGAGCGAGGAGGCGACGGGCTCTTTCGGGCTCGTACCCTTCGCGAAGAGCTCGACGGTCCCGCGCTCCTCGGCTTCGGAGGCCAGGAGACCGGTCGTCGAATCCACACGCACGTATTCGATGTCGTCCGGCACGTCGAATTGCATCACCGGCAGGGACTTGAAGGCGTCCCGCACGAAGTCGATCCAAATCGGCAGCGCGGCATGAGAGCCGGATTCCGATTCGCCCAGGCTGCGGATATCGTCGAATCCCACCCAGACGCCGACGACGAGGTTCGGCGTATAGCCGATGAACCAGGCGTCGGTGTAGTCGTTGGTGGTGCCGGTTTTCCCGGCCACCGGCCGCCCCAAGCCCTTCGCGCGCACGCCGGTCCCGCGCTGAATCACGTCTTCCAGCATGTTGGTGAGCAGGAAAGCCGTCTCCTTGGAGACGACCGGCTTGGTCTGCGTGGACGCCTGCTCCAGCCGCTGGCCGTTGTTGTCCTGCACTTGCGTGATCGCAAAGGGGTCGGCGTGCGTGCCTTGGTTCGCAAAGATCCCGAACGCGGAGGTCAATTCCATCAGGGTCACGCTGGAAGAGCCGAGGGCCAGGGATAAATCGCGGTTCAGCGGGCTGTTGATGCCCAGCGACTGCGCGAACTCGATCACGTTGGGAATCCCCACTTGCTCGAGCAGGCGGACGGTGGCCAGGTTGCGCGAATGGGCCAGCGCATCGCGCATGCTGATCGGACCGTAGAATTTCTTCTCATAGTTCTCCGGCTTCCAGTCCTTGTCTTTGTCCTGCTGCTCGTAGACGACGGGGGCGTCGAGCAAGAGCGTCGCGGGGCTCAAGCCCTTATTGAGCGCGGTGGCGTAGATGATGGGCTTGAAGGCCGAGCCGGACTGCCGATGCGCCAGCACGGCGCGATTGTATTCGCTGCGGGCGAAGTCGAACCCGCCCACCATGGCCTTGATGGCCCCGGTCCTGGGATCGAGCGCCACCAACGCGCCTTCCACGATCGGCGTCTGCTCAAGCAGAAACTGCGGGACCTCCTTCTCGATCGTCTTGACTTCGACTTCGATGAGGTCGCCGGGCTTCAAGAGCGTTTTCACGTTCGGGACGATGACGTAGTCTTTCGTCGGATCGCGCCCGCGCAGCCGCCGCTTGGCCCAAGCCAGGTCGTCGAAGGACAGCGTGCCTTCTCGGCCGCCGGCCATGACGATAAACGCATCCTTCCCGACCTTCGTCACCACGCCCTTCAGTTGATCGCCGGGATTGAGTTCGGCGGCCGCGGAGGCGACCGGGGAATCGGCCAGGGTGGTCAGGTCCTGGACGCCCAGGGGCCCGCGCCAGCCCTGGCGCTTGTCGATCTGGCGCAAGCCGTTTCGAATCGCCCGTTCCGCCACCTGCTGCCATTCCGCGGTCAAGGTCGTGGAGACCTCGAGTCCGCCCTTGTACACCATGGTTTCGCCGTACCGGGCCATTAGGTGCTGGCGGACATATTCCATGAAGTGCGGCGCGAGCTGTTCCGCGCCCGGCCGGCGCAGCACGATCTCTTGGGCCGCGGCGGCCTCCCGCTCCTCGGCCGTGATGAACTGTTCCTCTTCCATGCGGGCGAGCACATGCTCTTGCCGCTTCTTCGCCCGGTCCAGGTGCTTGTAGGGCGAATAGTTGTTCGGCGACTTGGGGAGGCCCGCGAGGATGGCCGACTCGGCCAGGGTCAGCTCTGAGAGATCTTTTCCGAAATAGGTTTGGGCGGCGGCCCCAACCCCATAGGCGCCCTGGCCGAAATAGATCTGATTGAGGTACATCTCCAAGATCTGCTCTTTGCCGAGCACCAGCTCCATCTTATAGGCCAGGACCAATTCGCGCAGCTTCCGGGCGTAGGTCCGCTCCGAGGACAGGAAGAGGGAGCGGGCCAACTGCTGGGTAATCGTGCTGGCGCCCTCCCGCCGTTCGCCTCGGCGCAGGTTGGTCCAGGTCGCTCGGAGGATGCCGATGATGTCGAGACCCGGATGTTCGAAAAACCGCGAGTCTTCCACCGCGATCACCGCGTTCTTCAGCGAGGCCGGGATGTCTCCGAGCGGCCGCAGGATGCGGCGTTCGACGTAGAATTGGCCGACGACCTGCTTGTCATCGGAATAGACGCGGGTGACCAGGCTGGGTTGATATTCTTGGAGCGATTCCAGTGAGGGAATATCCTTGGCGACGTACCACAGAGCGCCAGCGGCGGCCCCCGCGCCAAGCCCCAGGAGGATGAGCGCCGCCAGCAGCACGTAGTGCCAGCGGGGGCGCTGGTGGCGGTAGGGAATAGGTTGGTATCCCAGTCGGCGAGGGACAGGCATAGCGCGGAGACGGCTCCTTTACGACATGTGGCAATAGGCGAATAAGGGGTGGAACCGATCGGCGGGTTCGACGTAACGATACAACGCCTCCGGGGGAAAGACAAGCCGGGAGGGGAAACC
>CAYZTJ010000047.1:0-22935 GCA_964481215.1 uncultured Nitrospira sp.
GAGGGCTTGGCCCAGCGCATCATCGCCTCGGAAGTCCCGGACAATCTGCTGTCCCGCCGTGTGATCGCCTTGGACCTCGGCTCGCTGGTCGCCGGCACGAAGTATCGCGGCCAGTTCGAAGAGCGATTGAAGGTCGTGATGAAGGAGATCGTGCAGGCGGGCAACGTCATCATTTTCATCGACGAGTTGCACACGCTGGTCGGCGCGGGCGCGGCGGAAGGGTCGATCGACGCCTCGAACATGCTGAAGCCGGCGCTGTCCCGCGGCGAGATCCAATGCATCGGCGCGACGACGCTGGACGAGTACCGGAAGCATATCGAAAAAGACGGGGCGTTGAAGCGGCGGTTCCAGCCCATCTACGTGCAGCCGCCGAGCATCGACGAGACGATCAAGATCATCCAGGGACTCCGCGACCGGTACGAAGAGCACCACGGCGTGGAGATCACCGAGGAAGCGATCGTCGAGGCGGTGAAGCTGTCGGATCGCTACATCACCGATCGGTTCCTTCCGGACAAGGCGATCGACCTGATCGACGAGACCGGCTCGCGCGCGAAACTGCAAACCTATGCACTGCCGAACGAGCTGAAGGCCTTAGAGCAGGAGCTCAAGAAGGTGGCCCGCGAAAAGGAACTGGCGATTTCGCTTCAGAACTTCGAAGAAGCCGTGAAGTACCGCGAGGAAGAGGAACGGCTGCGGAAGCTGCTGGACGAATCCAAGCGCGAGTGGAAAAAGAACCAGGAAAAGAACAAACCCGTCATCGGCAAAGAGGACGTGTCCTACGTCGTCTCGAAGATGACCGGCATCCCGCTCTTCAAGCTCGAAGAGGAAGAGTCCCAGAAGCTGCTCCACATGGAGGACTTTCTCCACCGGCGCGTCATCGGGCAGGAAGAGGCCATCTCGGCGGTCTGCCGGGCCATCAGGCGCTCCCGGGCCGGGCTCAAGGAGACCAAGAAGCCGATCGGCTCCTTCATCTTCCTGGGACCGACGGGCGTGGGCAAGACCGAGCTGGCGCGGGCGTTGGCGGAATTTCTGTTCAATACCGAGGACGCGCTCATCCGGATTGACATGTCCGAGTACCAGGAGAAGTTCACCAGCTCCCGGCTCTTCGGGGCGCCTCCCGGCTATGTCGGCTATGAAGAGGGCGGGCAGCTCACGGAGCGCGTGCGGCGGCGGCCCTATTCGGTGGTGCTCTTCGACGAAATTGAAAAGGCGCATCCGGACATCTTCAACATCCTCCTCCAGGTCTTGGACGACGGCGTGTTGACGGACAGTCTGGGACGCAAGGTCGACTTTAAGAACACGCTCGTGATCATGACCTCGAACCTGGGCACCAAGCTGATCCAGAAGGGGGTCTCGCTGGGCTTCCAGAGGGCCGATACCAACGAGCGCGATCGGAAGGTCAAGGACGACGTCCTGGCGGAGCTGCGGCGAAATTTCAGCCCGGAGTTCCTCAACCGAATCGACGAGATCGTCGTCTTCCATCCGCTCGAAAAGGAGCACCTGCTCCGGATCGTGGATATTCTGCTCAAGGAGCTCAACGCGCGGCTCTTGGAAAAAGGCGTCCAGCTGGATGTGGACGAGGACGTGAAGGTCTGGCTCCTGACGGAAGGGTATCAGCCTCTCTACGGCGCCAGGCCGATGCGACGGACTATTCAAAAGGCCATCGGCGATCCTCTGTCCGAAGAGCTCATCCGCGGCCGATTCAAGGAATCGCGCCGAATCCGCGTTCTGCTGCGGGACGGGCTCCCGAGCTTTGTCGAGCAAGAGGCCATGGCGGGCGTCTGACCGCGGAGGTGGCGCGACGTTCTCCTTGAGCCCGATGCCGGTACGTGACACGACCCTCGGAGGCCTTGGTCTGCGAGGGTCGTGCTCTTTTCACCCTCCCTGCTCCTGCCTTCGGACCTCCCGCCGTGGGGTGCGCCTTTCCCTATGAGTCTCACCGTCCTCGGAATTGAAACCTCTTGCGATGAGACGGCTGCGGCGGTGGTCGGGGCGGACGGACGCGTGCTGGCCAGTCTGCTGGCCTCACAGACCGACGTCCATGCCCGCTACGGCGGGGTCGTGCCCGAATTGGCGGCCCGCCGCCATATCGAAACTATCGAAGCCATCGTAACCGGCGCCGTGCGCCAAGCCGGTCTGGACTGGTCGGCTATTCAAGGGGTCGCCGTGACGCAGGGGCCGGGATTGGCGGGCGCGCTCTTGGTCGGAGTCAGCGTCGCAAAGGGCCTGGCTTACGCGCGAGGCCTTCCGCTGGCCGCCGTGAACCATCTGGACGCCCATATCGCCTCGGCCTGGCTGGAGGAGCCGGATTTTCCTCAAGACTGTCTCGTGTTGGTGGTCTCGGGCGGACATACGCATCTCTACGAGGTCGATCAATCGAGCCGGCCGGGGGGCTACCGCCTCCTGGGGAAGACCCTGGACGATGCGGCCGGGGAAGCCTTCGACAAGGGCGCCAAGATGCTGGGCTTGCCCTATCCCGGCGGTCCGGAAATCGATCGGCTGGCCAAGTCCGGCAATCCCCGGGCGGTGGCCTTTCCGAGAGGCTTGCTGCGGGGGCGGAACCTGGATTTCAGTTTCAGCGGCCTAAAGACGGCCTTGCTGTATCATTTGCGGGCGGTGGATCGAGCCGGGACCCCGCGGCCCACGGCGGATCTGGCGGCGAGTTATCAAGAAGCGATCGTCGATGTGCTGGTGGAGAAGGCCTTTGCGGCCCTGAAACAGACCGGCCGTCGAGCCTTGGCAGTGGTGGGGGGCGTCTCGGCCAATTCCCGTTTGCGCGCCCGGCTGATCGCCCGGGCGGAAGAGGAACAGGCGCGCGTCGTCGTGCCATCCCTGCGCTATTGCACCGACAATGCGGCGATGGTCGCGGCGGCAGGCCGGCAGGCGCTGATGCGGGGGCGGCGCGTAGGGTGGGAATTGGAGGCCTCCGCGTCGCTGTCGCTGACGCCGGAGGTCGGCGACGACCGGCCCCAGTCTCGATCACGTTCACACGCACGGAGGACCCATTCCAACCGTTCACGGGTACACGAACGGCCTGAAAGCCGGGCAACTCGCCGGGCTTGAGCGGCTCTACCGGCGTCGCGTGCCGGTCCAGCAAGTGATTACGCCGGAGTTGGCGAAGGCTTGCGCAGAGCTGTCGCACGACATTCGACGCCAAATCGGGTTGATCATCACCCGCCGCGGCGTGGTCGATCGCGTGATCGTCGGCACGGGACACAGCCTCGATCTGACGGAAGTCGGACAGAGCCGATTGGGGCAACGATCCTTACGGGGCGTCCGGCTCGTCCATACCCACCTGCACGACGAACCGCTGAACCAAGAAGATCTCACCGACCTGGCGCTGCTGCGATTGGACATGATCGCGGCGATCGGCGTCGGCGAGCGGGGAACCCCTGACCATCTCTACGTCGCCCATCTGGTGGCGCCCAACGGCGCCGGCAAGGTCTGCGAAGTGTTGCCGGCGGGGTCCGTGCACCATCAGGACCTCGATTGCGAGCAATTCGTCACCGAGTTGGAAGATGAACTGGCCCGGATCACCCGATCCCAAGCGGTGAGCGGGGGACAGGAAGGGGCGATCCTCGTCAGCGCCTCGACCAGAAGCCGGCAGGAGCAAGAGGAGCGGCTGGCGGAATTGAGCGATCTGGCCCAGTCGGCGGGGCTGCGGGTCTTGGCCAGCGTCTGCCAGCGCGTCGCGGAGATCAATCCCAAGTATCTGCTGGGCAGCGGCAAGCTCAAGGAAGTGGTGATCATGGCCCTGCAGCGGGGCGCGGATCTCTTGATTTTCGATCAGGATTTGACGCCCGCCCAGGTGCGCGCGATCACCGATCTGACCGAAATGAAGGTGCTCGATCGCACGCAAGTCATCCTCGACATCTTCGCGCGGCGCGCGCACAGCCGGGAGGGCAAGCTCCAAGTGGAGCTGGCGCAATTGCAATACTTGCTGCCCCGCCTGGCCGGCGGCGGCACGGCCATGTCCCGATTGGGCGGCGGCATCGGCGGGCGCGGTCCGGGCGAAACCAAGCTGGAGACCGATCGGCGCCGCGTGCGGGATCGGATCTCCCATCTGGAGCGTGAGCTGGCGGCCTTCGTGCAGCACCGCGATCAACGCCGCGCCCGGCGCATCCGGGAGATGATCCCCACGATCTCCATCGTGGGCTACACCAATGCCGGCAAGTCGACCCTGTTGAACGCCTTGACGCATAGTCATGTGCCCGCGGAGGATCGGCCCTTCGAGACGCTGGATACGGCCAGCCGGCGTCTCCGGTTTCCGGAGGACCGGGAGGTCATCATCACGGATACCGTCGGGTTCATTCGCGATCTGCCCAAGCCGCTGATGGGCGCCTTTCGGGCCACGCTCGAAGAATTGCGGGATGCGGATGTCCTGCTGCACCTGGTGGATGCCAGCAGCCCCGATCCCGATCGCGAGATTCGAGCCGTGGAGGCCATTCTGACGGAACTCGATCTCTCACGCATTCCCCGGGTCATGGCGCTGAACAAGTGCGATCGCCTGGCGCCGGATCAGGCCGAGATGCTGAGGCGGCGCTATCAGGCCATCGGGGTGTCCGCGCTGGCGCCGGCGTCGCTGCTGCCGCTCGTGGAGTTGCTGCAGCGGACGGTCAAGGGCTGTCCCTCGCCGCGGCGGCAGGTGAATGCCACGGAGCGAGGCGGATTTATCGGCCCGCCGGCGGTGAGCCCCTTTCCCCGGTGGTCATGACTCGTCCGACAGGCGCTCGCCGGAGCGCGGTCCGCTCGCCGGTAGACCACCGCCAACGCATGGGGCGCATTCTGGGAGCGCTGGATCGCAGCATCCCGGCGCCCCGCGTGGAGTTGGACCATCGGTCGCCGGTCGAACTGCTGATGGCCACGATTCTCTCCGCCCAATGTACGGACCAGCGGGTGAACATGGTGACGCCAGCCCTCTTTGCGCGCTACCGTACGGCCAAGGACTATGCCGAGGCCACGCCCGGCGACGTCGAAACGTTGATTCGATCGACGGGCTTCTACAAGAACAAGGCCAAGAACCTGATTCGGTGCGGCCGGGCCTTGGTGGAGCGATTCGACGGTCAGGTTCCTCGGACGATGGATGAACTCGTGACGCTGCCGGGTGTGGGCCGGAAGACGGCGAACGTGCTCCTGGGGCATTGCTTCGGGCAGCCGGCGGTCGTCGTGGATACCCATGTCAAGCGCGTGGCGAACCGGCTCGGATTCACGCGCAGCGAGAATCCCGATCGCATCGAAACGGATTTGCAGGCCGTGATGGCGCCGGACCGATGGACGGGCGGGGCACAGCGCCTCCTGTTGCACGGCCGGTACGTCTGCCTGGCTCGGCGGCCGCGCTGCGGGGCTTGCGCGATCTATGAGGACTGTCCCTGGAAAGGAAAGGCATCGCGATGATTCGCAGCATGACGGGATATGGGCGGCGCGAAGCCGCGTGGCGCGGCGGGTCGGTGGCCGCCGAGGTGCGGGCGGTCAACCATCGATTTTGCGAGGTGCAGGTCCGGGTGCCGCGTCCGTTGGCGGCGCTGGAAGAGGAGATCAAGAAGCTGGTGCAGGCCCGTTGCGCGCGCGGCCACATCGATGTGACCGTCAGCCTGTCCGGCCGGGTGGAGGGGAAAAAAACCGCCAGGCTTGATCGAGCCTTGGCAACACAGTATGATAGCCTTCTTCGCCAACTCCAACGGGAATGCAAGCTGTCGGGCGCGATCGATTTGGCCCTGCTGGCCGGATTTCGCGATCTCTTCGTAGTCACAGAAGAGGCGCAGCCGGATCGTCGGTTGCCGTCGCTTGTGACGCGCCTGGTGCGCAGCGCCCTGACCGATCTGGACGGCATGCGGCGTCGGGAAGGGCAGGCCCTGGCGAAGGACTTGAAGTCGCGGGTGACGCTGATCGCCGAGGCGCGCGGGCGGGTGGCGGCCCGGGCGCCGCTGGTGGTCGACGAGGCCTTTGCGCGGATGCGCGCGCGGGTGGACAAGCTGCTGGGCGGGGCGGCGCCCGACCAGACTCGCTTGACCCAGGAACTGGCGCACTTCGCGGACCGATGCGATGTGTCCGAAGAGCTGGCCCGGCTCGATTCGCACGTGGCGCAGTTTCGCACGCTGTTGGACTCGCACGAGCCGGTGGGACGGACCATGGATTTCCTGCTCCAAGAATTGGGGCGCGAGATCAACACGATCGGGTCCAAGGCCAACGACACCGTGATCACCGGACAGGTGATTGCCGTCAAGGGCGAGTTGGAAAAGATCCGGGAGCAGATTCAAAACGTCGAATGAGCGCCGGCCGGCCGTGAGGAGACGGGAGCGGACGAACGACTGATGACGAGACGAGAGGGCATATTGTTCGTCGTGTCGGCCCCGTCGGGGGCGGGCAAGACCACGCTCTGCCATCAGCTCGTCGCGACGGTCGAGGGGCTGCGGCACTCCATCTCTTACACCACCCGGCAGCCGCGGGAAGGCGAAGTCGACGGACGGGACTACCATTTCGTCGATGAGGCGACCTTCCGCGGGATGATCGATCGGGATGAATTCGTGGAGTGGGCGTCGGTCTACGGGAAGCGCTACGGCACGCCGCGGCGGGCGCTGGAGCAGGCGCTGCGCGACGGCGACGATGTGCTGCTCGAAATCGACATTCAAGGCGCGGAGCAGGTGCGCAAGAAATATGCGCAGGGGGTCTTCGTCTATATTCTGCCGCCGTCCCTGGGCGCTTTGCAGACGCGGCTGCACCTGCGCGGACGGGATACGGAAGAGGAGATCGAACGGCGGCTCTCTCAAGTGAAGGAAGAAGTGAAAAGTTGGCAGGCCTACGACTATGTCGTCCGCAATGACGATGTCAAGCAGGCCCTGCGGGATCTCGAAGCCATCGTGATCGCCGAGCGGGTCCGCACCAAGCGGATGGACCGTGGGTGGATGGACGAATTTTTGAATGACTCACAGGCGGGCGCGGCGGATCCAGGGCCGGGCGCCTCGCGAAGGAGGAGTGGAGCATGAGCAGTACGATGTCGTTGTTGCCCGATTACAATGCGGAACAATTCGATTCCCGCCACCGGTTGGTGATCGCCGCCTCGCAGCGCGCCAAGCATCTCATGCAGGGCGCCAAGCCGATGGGCCCGGCGCGATTCGCCAAGGCCACGTCGATCGCCTTGGATGAGGTGATCAGCCAGTCGGTGAATTATCTCACGGGGAAGGACGCCCGTCAGGCCATGAAAGACGCCAAGCGCACCCGCGAATCCGAAGTGGAGCGGATGGCGACGATGGAAGCGCGGGAAGACGCCCAGGAAATCACCAAGTCGCTCAGCGTCTACGTGGACGATACCAAGGGCGGCAAACCGGCCGGGGACGGCGAGGAATAGCCGGTCGTCCTGTGGACGGCACAAGTCCCAGATTCCGGGGGAAGCGCGTCGTCCTTGGGGTGTGCGGCAGCATCGCCGCCTACAAGGCCGCCGAACTGCTTCGCGCTCTGGTGCGGGAGGGGGCCGCGGTGACGGTCGTCATGACCGAGGCCGCCACTCAATTTGTCCAACCCCTGACCTTCGAAGTCCTTAGCAAGCGCCCGGTTCTCACCGATCTCTTTTCCCACCATCACGAAATGCCCCATCTGCGGCTCCCGCAAGAAGCCGACGCGGTCGTCGTCGCGCCGGCGACGGCCAATCTGCTGGCCAAGGCCGCCGTGGGGTTGGCCGACGATCTGCTGAGCACCCTCTTGCTGAACGCCCGCCTGGCGCCCTTGATTCTCGCGCCGGCGATGGACGGGGACATGTGGGGGCATCCCGCGCTTCAGGCCCATGTGGCGACCCTGCGCGCGCGCGGGGCCGTCATCCTGGACCCTGAAGAAGGACCCTTGGCGTCGGGCAAGATCGGCCAGGGTCGATTGGTGGCTCCGGAGACGATCCTGGCAGCGCTGGAGCAGGCCTGGGCGCGCAAGCTGGACCTCGTCGGCCAGCGGGTGTTGGTATCCGCAGGCCCTACGCGCGAAGCGGTCGATCCGGTCCGGTACCTCTCAAACCGATCCTCGGGCAAGATGGGCTATGCGATGGCGGCGGCGGCGCAGGCGCGCGGCGCCGAGGTGATCTTGGTCAGCGGTCCCACCGCCTTGGCCTGTCCGGACGGCGTCGAACGCCTCGAGGTGGTGACGGCCGAGGAGATGTTGAAAGCGATGACGGCGAAGGTCGAATGGTCGACCGTGATCGTCATGGCCGCCGCGGTGGCCGACTTCCGGCCGAGCCGCCCGGCCGCGCAGAAGCTCAAGAAGGGCGCGCAGCCGGCCGGGCTTCGGCTGGAATTGGAACCGACGCCGGATGTCTTGTCGGCCTGCGCCGAACGGAAAACTCGGCAAGTGCTCGTCGGGTTTGCCGCGGAAACGGAACGGCTGCTCGACCATGCCAAGGAGAAGTTGGTGCGGAAGGGATTGGACCTGATCGTGGCCAACGACGTCGGCCGAGCCGGCATCGGGTTCGATGCGGAAGACAATGCCGCTACGCTGTTGGACCGATTCGGCGGCATGACCGAGCTCCCCGTGATGTCCAAGCGCGCCATGGCCGAGCGCGTGCTCGATTCGGTTCGAACTCTCCTGAGCGTCCCACAGGCAGCCGCGTCGCGATCGGCGTCCGGGCCCCGCCCACGCACGCGCTGATTTGGCCTTTCACTTTGACCCCCCCGATGCAGGCTGCTACAATGTGGCTCGTTTTGAGGCCCTCCCTGGGCTGTCGTGGAGTGCGAACAGGGGGCAGGCATGACTAGGATTCTGGTTCTGCACGGCCCCAACCTGAACCTCCTCGGCACCCGCGAACAATCCATCTACGGGCGGACCACCCTCGGCGCCATCAACAAGGCGATTCAGCAGTTCGCGAAGCGGGAGGGAATCCGGGTCGAGACGCGCCAGTCGAACGTGGAAGGCGAACTCGTGACCTGGATTCAGAAGGCCAGACAGCAGTTTGATGCGATTGTGATCAATCCGGCCGGCTATACCCACACCAGTGTGGCGATTCGAGACGCGATTGCGGGCGTGGACCTGCCGACCGTCGAGGTCCATTTGTCCAATATCTACACGCGCGAACCCTTTCGGCATGTGTCCTACATTGCTCCGGTGGCGATCGGACAGGTGTCCGGCTTCGGACCGACGGGCTACCTGTTAGGCCTGCAGGGTGTGCTGACCCATCTCAAGAACGGACGCCCTGCGACTGTTCGATCGACCGCACGCAACAAAAGGAGCGCCAGGCAGTGATTTCCACCTCGGATTTTCGCAACGGAACCAGATTGGAATTGGACGGCGAACCCTACTACATCGTGGAGTTCCAGCACGTGAAGCCGGGCAAGGGCGGCGCCTTCGTGCGCACGAAGCTGAAAAACTACCGGACCGGCAACGTGTTGGACCGCACCTTTCGATCCGGGGAGCGGTTCGACGAGCCCAACCTCGAGGAGCGGGAGATGCAGTTTCTCTACGCGACGGGCGAATCCTATACGTTCATGGACAACGAGAGCTTCGAGCAATTCACTTACGAGAAGAAGCAGCTCGGGGAGAACGCGGACCTGCTCAAAGAGGACATGACGGCTAAGATTCTGATTTACCACCATGAGCCGATCGCCGTCGAACTGCCGATCTTCATCGAATTGAAAGTCGTCGACGCCGATCCGGGCGTCCGCGGCGATACGGCCTCCGGCGGCACGAAGCCGGCCAAGGTGGAGACCGGCGCCACCATCAAAGTGCCGCTGTACCTGGAAGTCGGGGAAGTGATCAAGATCGACACGCGGACGCGGCAATACGTGGAGCGGGTGCGGTGAGGTCCAGTAAATCGGGTGGAAAGGGAAAAAAGAAGGGCGCGGCCGCGTCGGGCGGGGCCAAGGCCGTCGTCCTCACCCCTCCCTCCGCCAAGAGCGGGGCGCCCTTGGGCGTCCCCCATGCGGACGTGCAGGATCTCGTCGAGCTGCTCAAACGCAACAATCTGGCCGAAATCGAATTCGAGCGCCAGGGCGTGCGGATCCGGCTACGGCGGGACATGGGCCCCGCGACCGTCGTCACCACCAGCGCCGCCGTGGAGCCCGTGACGGTCGTCCAGGACGTGCCGGCGAAGCGGGATGCGCCGCCGGCCAGCGAGCCGGTCGACACGACCGGCATGCTGACGATCACCTCGCCCATCGTGGGCACCTTCTACCGGTCCCCGTCTCCGGACGCCGATCCCTACGTGGAAGAAGGGGACGTGGTGAAGAAGGGCCAAGTCCTCTGCATCGTCGAGGCGATGAAACTCATGAACGAGATCGAGTCCGAGGTCGACGGCAAGATCGTCAAGATTCTGGCCGAGAGCACCAAAGCGGTCGAATACGCGCAACCCCTCTTCCTCATCGATCCCAACGCGGCAGCCTGACCGCGGGTTGCGCAGAGGGCGTCACCGTGTTCAAGAAAATCCTGGTCGCCAATCGAGGGGAGATCGCGCTTCGGATCATCCGGGCCTGCCGCGAGCTCGGCATCCGGACCGTGGCGATTCACTCCGATGTGGATGCCAACAGCCTCCATGTGCGCGCCGCCGACGAACGGGTCTGCGTCGGCCCCGCCGATGCCTCGCTGAGCTATCGCAACATCCCCAACGTGTTGAGCGCCGCCGAAGTCACCGGCGCCGATGCGATCCACCCGGGCTACGGGTTTCTGGCCGAGAACGCCCACTTCGCGGAGGTCTGCGAGTCCATCGGCGTCAAGTTCATCGGCCCGACGTCGGAAAGCATCTCGCTCCTGGGCGACAAGTCGAAGGCGAAAGAACTGATGATCCGGAAGGGCATTCCGACCATGCCGGGCAGCCCCGGAGAGCTGAAGAGCGAGACCGAAGCCCTCGAAGCGGCCCGGAAGATCGGATTCCCCGTCATCATCAAGGCCTCCGCCGGCGGCGGGGGGCGCGGGATGCGGGTCGTGAACAAGGAGGACGAGCTCCTGCGCGCCTTCCAGTCGGCCCAGACGGAGGCCAAGTCGACCTTCGGGCACGACGGCGTCTATCTCGAAAAGTTCTTCATCGAGCCGCGCCATATCGAAGTGCAGATTCTGGCGGATGAAAAGGGGCGCACGGTCTATCTCGGCGAACGCGACTGTTCGATCCAGCGCCGCTATCAGAAGTTGATCGAGGAGACCCCGTCGCCGGCGGTCGATGAGAAGCTGCGCCGCGAAATCGGACGGGTGGCCGTGGAGGCGGTGCGCGCCGCGCACTACCGCAACGCCGGGACGGTCGAATTCCTCCTCGACAAGGATCAGAATTTCTATTTCATGGAGGTCAACACCCGCATTCAGGTGGAGCATCCGGTGACCGAGATGGTCACAGGGGTGGATCTCATCAAGGAGCAGATTCGCATCGCAGCGGGCCATCCCTTGGCCTTCCGGCAGCAGGATGTTCAGATCGCCGGGCACAGCTTCGAATGCCGGATCAATGCGGAAGATCCGGAAAAGTTCACGCCCTGTCCGGGCCACATCAAGAAGTATCAGCCTCCGGGCGGCTTCGGGGTTCGGGTGGATTCCGCCATGGAGTCCAACATGAGCGTCGTGCCGAACTACGATTCCATGATCGCCAAGCTGATCACCCATGCCCGCACGCGGGAAGAGTCCATGGCGCGCATGCGCCGGGCCCTCGATGAGTTCGTGATCGAGGGCATCAAGACGACCATTCCGCTGCACCGCCGGATTTTCAACGACGCCGAGTTTCAGAAGGGGCGGGTGTCCACCGGTTTCTTGGAACGGTTCCTCGCGGCCAATCCGTCCTGACGCCCGTCCGTGTCCGCCGCCAGACCTCAGAGCATTCCCCTCCGCGGGCTCTATACGATTCTCGATCCGACCGCGGCAGGCGGGCGATCGCTGCTCGACGTGCTGCGCTGGGCTCACGAGGGCGGCGCTCGGCTCTTTCAATATCGCGCCAAGCAGGCCTCGATGCTCGACGCCTATCGCCAGGCGCAGGCCCTCCGTGATCTCACCGCGGACTTAGGCGGGATCTTCATCGTCAACGACCGGTGCGACTTGGCCCTGGCGGTTGAGGCGGATGGCGTCCATCTCGGGCAAGAAGACTTGCCGCTGCCGCTGGCGCGTCAACTGTTGGGGCCGACGAGGATGATCGGCGTCTCCACGCATCGCCCGGAGCAGGTCACGCAGGCGACGCTCGATGGGGCCGACTATCTCGGCTATGGGCCGATGTTCGGGACGGCCACGAAGCGCGACCATGAGCCGGTGGTCGGAGTCGAGGGGCTTCAGGCGGTTCGCGGGTTGACGCTCTTGCCGATCTTTGCGATTGGGGGGATCAAGCCGGAGGCGATCGACTCGATCAAGGCCGCGGGCGCGGATGGGGTTGCGGTTATTTCGGCCGTCGCGGGCGCGCCCGACGTGCGGGACGCCGCCGCGCTCTTCGTCCGGCGCTGGGCAGCATGAGCCTCCCCAGGGCTTGAATCGCCGGGTCCTTCGCGACCGTCGTCATGGTCTGGTCCCAGGCCGATTCCAGTCTTGCGTAGACGCGAAGCGGTCCCAACACCGGCACTCTCGCCCGTTCGCGCAAGGATCGCAACGTGGCCCGTTCCTGCCGAATCGCCACGGAGGAGCAGGGTGGACAGAGTCGGTTGAGCAACACCGCCTTCACCGGAATCTGCCGGGCTCTTAAGCTCTCCAGCGTCAGCAGGGCGTGATTGATTCCTCCCAACCCGATTCGCCCGACCAGGATGACGGGGAGCTTGAGGGCGGCGATCAGATCGATCATCAGATCCCTGCGCGTGAGCGGCACCAGCACGCCGCCGGCGCCTTCCACCAACATCAGGCCGTGACGTCGTTGCAATGCGCGAACGCGGCTCACGAGCTGGGGGATGGAAATGTCCGTGTCGCTCCGCCGAGCCGCATCATAGGGTGAGAGCGGCGCCGACAGTCGGTAGGGACAGATCGTTGCGATGGGGTCGGGGCTCTGCACGGCCGCCTTCAATCGTGCCGCATCGGAGCGCGCCGACGGGACGGCCGACCATCCCGTTTCCACCGGCTTCATCACACCCACAGCCTGCCCGTGGAGGAGCAGCCATCGGGCGAGCGCTGCGGCGACGACGGTTTTCCCGACCCCGGTATCGGTGCCGGTGATAAAGCAGCCAGAGAGCATGAAGAGCTTATAGCATATGGCATATGGCCAAGAGCAGGAGAATGAGAGGGCTGAGTCTTCTGTCGCCATAAGCCATCAGCCATACGCCATCAGCTCTTGCAATTTAGAGAATCCGGCTGTCGACGTTCCAGATTTGCCCGGAGGTCTCACGGCTGCCGGCCAGCCGATAGGCCGCCGCCGCGACCGTGCGCAGCCGGGGCGGTCGGTGCAGGACATGGTCGTCGAATCGGGCAGGGGCGTCCGCGGCCGGCCCGGCAAGGGAGGACGCCTGCCATCCTGGCAGCAGGAGATTCACCCGAATCCCATCCTGTCCCCACTCCTGCGCCGCGCTTCGGACCAGTCCGATGAGGCCGGCCTTGGAGGCCGCGTAGGCGGCTTGCCCGACGGATCCGTGGAAGCCGGCATAGGAACCGATGACGAGGATGGAACCCTGTCGGCGCGGGCTCATCCGGGCGGCGGCGGCTTGCATGCAGAAAAAGGCGCCGCTCAGGTTGGTGTCGATCATGCGCGCCCATTCCTGTTCCGTGGTCTTCACGGCCAGCTGTCCGCTGGCGGCTCCGGCCGTGCAGACGAGGGTATCGATCGATCCCCAGGTTTCCGTGAACGCGCGAACCATGCGCTCGACCTCGTCGGCCTTGCGCACGTCGGCTTGATGGAGTGAAGCATCCGCCCCGAGGTCCTTGAGCCGCTGCGCGGTGGCGCGGGCTTCCTCTAGTCTCGTCTGCCAATGGACACCGACTCTCCAGCCGGACTTGGCGAATCGGAGGCAGAGCGCGCGGCCGATGGCGCCGGAGGCGCCGGTGATCAGCACCGTGCGCGGCGGTGAGGGGGGCTGGGAAGGGTAGAGATTCATGGAGGCCGCTGGTATTATCAGCGATGGCATGACGCATCGCAACCCTAAGGAGCGACGACGAATGAATGCAGGGATGTGGGGGAAGCTCGGCGGCTATGCACTGGTGGTGATGATCGGGTTTCCAGGATGGGCGGCCGCCGATTCGACGGGGGAGTCGGTCACCGTGCCGGACGGCGACGCCTATTTTCAAGACACGCTCGGGAATCGCTGGGAGTATCGAGGGCATCTGTCCGAAGGGCCGATGCAGACGATCGCCGACAAGGTCTTTCTGAATACGTCCACGGTCACCGGCACGACGACGCTCAAAGGCGTCATCGTCAAGGTCTTCCACGATACCAATGCGGGGAGCCACGGCGTCTCGGACAGCTACTATCGGCGGGATCAGGTCGGCATCGTGTACTACGGGTCTCAGCCAGGCTCCTCACTCGACCGGCAACTCGCGCCCTATCAGATCATTCGATTTCCGGTCGTGGTCCCATCCTCTTTCCAGCAGTTCAATCGGAAGGACATCGACTTCGGCGTGGATCTGGACGGGGACGGCGAGAACGAGCGGGCCGATGTCGAGGCGACCGTGCACGTGCTGGCGCGCGAAGCGGTGACGGTGCCGGCCAAGACCTTTCCCGATGCGTTGAAGGTGGAGGCTCGGATGCGGATGCACATCCGCTACACCACCGATAAGCAAACCGATATCGGGACGGATACCATGACGGCCTGGTTTGCGCGCGGCGTGGGCCTGGTCAAGTATGTCGAGTATCAGCAGCTGCCCGGCATGAAGGGCCGGCGGGGCATCGTAACCGAGATTATCGAAGAATTGGTCGAGGCGGACATCAAGCCGGTGACAAAGTAATCTTTAGCAGAATGTTCAAAAAGGCTGTCCAGCGAGGCCGCAGCGAGCGAGGGGCCGAGGCGTACCTTTTCGGTACGTTGAGGGTCCGAGCGATGCGAGAACAAAGCTGGAAGCCTTTTTCAACTTTCTGCTGACGGCGCAAACCCTCGCCGCAAGGTATTCTCGGTGACGACCTTCGCGGTCATGAACTGAGTCAGGTACTGCTCGCCCCCGGCCTTCGCGCCCACGCCGGACAAGCGATGGCCCCCGAACGGCTGCCGCCCCACCAAGGCGCCGGTGATCGCGCGGTTGAGATAGAGATTGCCGACGTCGAACTCCCGCTGCGCCCGCTCCAGATTGACCGGACTGCGTGAATAGACCCCGCCTGTGAGGGCATAGGGGGTGGCGTTCGCCAGCGCCAGCGCGTCGTCGAAGGTGCGGGCCGGCATCACCGACAAGACCGGCCCGAAGATTTCCTCTTGCGCAAGACGGCTGGTCGGCGCCACATCCGCGAAGACCGTCGGGCCTACGTAGAAGCCGTCGACCGGCACCGGCCGTTCGACCACCAGGCGAGCCTCCCGCTTCCCATGATCGATGTACTCCTGAATCGTCCGCCGCGCCCGCTCGTCGATCACGGGCCCGACCTGAGACGCCGGGTCCTGCGCCGGGCCGATTCGCAGACTGGCCACGGCTTCGGCCAGGCGTTGCAGGAAGGTTTCGTAGATCGGTTCCAACACGATCGCGCGGGAGCAGGCGGAGCACTTTTGCCCCTGGAAGCCGGTGAACGAAGTCACCACGCCTGTCACCGCTTCGTCGAGGTCGGCGCTGTCGTCCACGATCATGGCGTTCTTGCCGCCCATCTCGGCAATGACTCGTTTGACGTGTGAGGCGCTGGCGGGCAGGGCAGCTGTTTCCGCCAGGATGCCGAGGCCGACGTTGCGCGAGCCGGTAAACGCGATCACCTGCACGTCCGGATGACGCACGATGGCGCGTCCCAGGTCGGGCCCCCCGGGGAGGAATTGTAGAACCCCCTGCGGCAGCCCGGCTTCTTTGAAGATGGCGGCCAAGTGCCAGCCCATCATGGGGGTGCGCTCCGACGGCTTGAAGAGGACCGCATTGCCCGTGACGAGCGCGGCGCTCACCATGCCGGTCGGAATCGCCAGTGGAAAGTTCCAGGGCGAGATGACCGCGGCCAGGCCGCGTGGGCGCCAGGAGAGCTGGTTCAGCTCGCCGGGCTCCGTGCCAAGACGCTGAGGGGCGCCGAGGCGCTGCATCTCCCGCGCATAGAATTCGAGGAAGTCGATGGCCTCTGCAACGTCCCCATCCGCTTCTCGCCAGCCCTTGGCCGCTTCATAGGTCTCCCAGGCGGCGAGTTCCATGCGGCGAGCGCGCATGATCCGCGCCGCGGTCACCAAGACCTCGGCGCGATCAGCGGCGGGGCGAGCCGACCAGTCACGAAACGCCGCCAGGGCCTCCGTGGCAGCGGCCGGAAGCTCGGCCGGGGTGACCTCCGGCATCCGGGCGACGATGCGAGTGGGCATGCCGGGATCCCGCGAGACACATTCGCCTCCGCTGGGACGAAACGGCGTCGGCCAAGGCATGGCCGTGGGTTTGCCTAGCTTCGCCTCGACCACGGCGAGTGCCTTTGCCATGGCGCGGCGAGCCGATTCCAGGCTGAAGTCCGTCGGCGGCTCGTTGGTGAAGGACTGACTCGTCGGCATCTCGAGGCTCGTTGCAGGGCTGGGCGTCGTTGCCGTCGTCGGCGGCGCCAGCAGATGGTCCAAGGTCTCGGCTTCAGCATACTGCTTCCGCAAGAAGGATTCATTCGACGTGTTTTCAAGGAGTCGGCGGACCAAATAGGCCATGCCGGGCAACAGGTCGCCGACCGGCGCGTAGATGCGAACCCGATGGCCGCCGCTCGACACGGCAGCCTGCAGCGGCTCGGCCATGCCGAAGATCATCTGGAACTCGCAGGTCTCAATCGGCAACCCGACGGCTTCGGCCGCAGCCTGGGCATGGGCGACGCTGCGGAGATTGTGGGAGCCGAAGGCCGGCCGAATCACACTCGTGTGCTGCAGCATCACTCGCGTAAGCGCCTCATACTGGGCATCGGTGGTGGGTTTCTGTTCCAGCACCGGCACGGACCAGCCGCGTTGCCGATAGCGAATCACATCCGAATCCCAATAGGCGCCCTTCACGAGTCGGATGGCGACGGGAGTCCCGCGCTGCTCCGCCCATCGAATCAGGCGCGCCAAGTCTTGCGGCGTGTCCTTCAGGTAGGCCTGGATGGCGATCCCGGCGTAGGGATAGGCGCGGTAGGCCTCTTCCGACAGCACCCGCATGAAGGTCATGAAGATGAAATCTTTCAGCTCAGCCTGCTCCATGTCGAAGGTGATCGCGGCCGGAAGGCGGACGGCGGCATCGAGGATGGGCCGGAGCCGCGAGGCGACGCCGGCGTAGCTGGCGTCGGGGGCTGCCGGGTCGATCTGCGAATAGAGCGCCGAGATTTTGATCGACAGTTGCGTGCGGGGGAGGGGGCCCAGATGGTCGCGCTCGATCCGTGGCTCAGCCGGCCACTTGGCCGTGTCGCGATGTAGCTGTTGCAGCGCTTCTAAGCAGCGATCCCGATAGAGGTCCGCTTCCCGTTCGTTGACCGTCGCTTCGCCCAGCAGATCCACGGAGTAGCCGCGCTGGTGAGTCCACAATTCGCCCAAGGTGGGAATCGCGTCCGTGACCGAACCGCCGACCATGAACGAGCGAGCCATGCTCAAGACCTGCTGCCGGATCGACTTGGCGCCCAGCTTGGCCCCGAACGAAGTGGCCGAGAGGGCCTTCATGCCCCATTGGAGGACGGACTCCATGGGGAGACTCTTGCCGAAATACTCTTCCAGCAGCCGGGCGACCTGGTCGTCATGCTGCAGGGCCGGGAGGACGTCGATGAATCGGAACAGTTGGACCTTGAAGGCCTCATCCTTCATGCAATGATTGAGCAGCGCGTTGGACCAGCGCCGGGGGGAAAAGAGGGTCGGCTTATGGTCGCTGCACTGTGCGGCCAGCTTCTCGCCGATCCGTCGGATGGCCGGTTCCAATACAGGGAGGGCAGATTCCATGGTCGTCAAGTCACTTCGGCTCTAATTTCAGTATACACCCCATCTTTCCTTGTCGACCGTTTGTCGAGAAAAGTTGAGGCCCACATTTTTCATGACGGTTCGCCACGAAACTGCCTAGCCGCGATGCGAGACGGGCGCGTGGAGTCCCGAGAGGCCGAAGCGTACTTGAAATAGTACGTTGAGGCCGTGAGGGGCGAGCCCGCCCGCCTGGCCGGAGCAATGCTACCGGCCAGGCTTGTCGCAGCAGCGGATCGGCGGTTGCAGTCGAAGCGTTCATGAAGAATGTGGGCAAGGTTGGCTAAACTTTTGTCGCGTTCGAAAAAGCCTTCATGTTATAAGAATAAGGTCAGTTTTGAGGTGGTGCCTACCAGGCTGATGGCAAGCTCCTTAGGGCCCTGGAAAGGCGTAATGGTTACCGATCATGGATTCGGTAAGAATAGCCCGTAGGATGGTCAAAAAGGCTGTCCAGCGAGGCCGCAGCGAGTGAAGAGGCGAGGCGTACTCTTTTCCGTACGTTGAGCCTCTGAACGATGCGAGAACAAAGCTGGCGGACTTTTTCAACATCCTGCTAGCAGGGGAGTGATCGATGGCCGAACAATCTGCGGGAGGGGCGCCGGGAACAGGAACCGGGCTCCTACCGAACGTCAAATATGTGGTCGCAGTCAGCAGCGGCAAGGGCGGGGTCGGCAAGTCCACGGTCGCGGTCAATCTGGCCGTCGCGCTGGCTCAGGCCGGGGCGAGCGTCGGATTGATCGACGCGGATGTCTACGGACCCAACGTCCCCATGATGATGGGGGCCGAACATCCCCCGGAGCAGCGGGATGGGAAGATCGTGCCGGCCACGAGCCACGGGGTCTCGTTCATCTCGATGGGATTCTTCGTGCCGGAGGATCAGGCCATCATGTGGCGGGGGCCGATGATCCATACGGCCATCCAGCAGTTTTTTCGCGATGTGGTCTGGGGGCCACTCGATTACTTGCTCATCGATCTGCCGCCGGGCACCGGGGATGCTCAGTTGAGTATCTCGCAACTGGTGCCGCTGGCCGGGGCCGTCACGGTGACGACGCCGCAGGAAGTTGCGCTCTATGATGTGCGCAAGGGCATGATGATGTTTCAGAAGGTCAACGTCCCGCTGCTGGGCATCATCGAGAACATGAGTTACTTCGTCTGCGGGCACTGCCATGAGCGGACGGAGATTTTCTCCCACGGCGGCGGCGAGCGGGCGGCGCAGAAACTGGGCGTGCCGTTCCTGGGCGCGATTCCCATCGATCCGGCGATCCGCATGGGCGGGGATCAAGGTGCGCCGATCGTCGTGGCGGATCCCACGTCTCCGGTGTCGAAGGCCTTCAAAGACGTCGCGGCGCGCATCATGGCCCGACTGAGCGGCGAAGGGGCGGAGGGCGCCAAGACGCCGGCTGTCGAGAGTCTGATTCAGAAGCTGAAACGGCCGATCGGGTCAGCGTAAGAAACCGTCAGGCGTGAGGCGTAAGGGGAGAGGTGTAAGGAGTCGGGAGCGAGGCGTTCTCGATACACAGTAAACTGAGAACGGACAACTGTGAACCATTAGGTCTGCAAAACCGTCGGAGGAAAAATATGGGCGAGTTCGTGAGAGTGGCCGGAACCGGCGACGTGAAGCCAGGGACGGGCATCGTCGCCGAGGTGAACAACCAGCAGATTGCGGTGTTCAATGTGGATGGCACGTTCTACGCGATCGATAATGTCTGTGTCCATCGCGGCGGGCCGCTCGGCGAGGGCGACCTCGAGGGCGCGGCCGTGACCTGTCCCTGGCACGGCTGGCAGTTCGACGTGAAGACCGGCGGATGCATCAACAACCCCGCCGCCAAGGTGAAGTCCTTCCCCATCAAGGTCGAGGGAGCGGATATCAAAGTCGAATTATGAGGTAAGCCAATGGCGCCCGTTCTTCCGACACCCGGACACATCGAGATCACCGAGACCATGGTCCGCCTCTATGTGTTCCTGGCCCAGGAGTTGGACCGCTGTCTCGATGAATCGGCCCGCCAATCCTTTCCAGAAGCCGAACTGCAGAAGCACTTGGCTGCCACCCGCGCGAAACTGATCGAGATCGTGCAGGTTAATCCGGTCGTCAAAGGCAAGGTCGAGCAGGAATGCGAGCGCGTCCTGGCGCTGGCGGCGGCCTGTCTCACAGGCGGGGCCGAGAAAGCCAGACAAGTGGAGGCCGTGAAGGCCGAACGAGCGATCCTCAAGAACAAGACCATCGCGTTGAGCGATCTCCTGGCGGTCTTTCGAGCCTTGTAATGGCGTCCCAGCCCGTCGAGCGGCATCGAGTGGCTGGGGTGGACGAGCGGGCTCGGGGATTCAATCGACAGATCGACGTGATCCGGACCGACCTCGGTTTTCAGGCCGTCTTGCAGTATGAATCCATACGGGTGATGAGCGACTCCTGTGCCACTACCGTGGCGGCGGTACAAGACCTCGTCAGCCGATTGCAGACCTGCGGATATACTCAGCTTCGCAGCCAGTTGAACTTTCGAGATCAGCAGTACCTCGGCTCGCAGGAACCCTTTGTCGACTATCCCGATCCGGTCCGTGGTCTGTTCGCCAGGCTCCGTGCCTGGTTCAATTGTCAGTCATCCAGGTCCGAAGTATGAACTTTGTTCCAATCGATCAGCTCCGCTCTTCGCATCCTAGCGCTCCTGCTATCAGCCATCAGCCATCAGCTCTTGGCCGCGCAGGCCGCTTGCCCCCCTGGTTCAAGGTTCGCCTCCAGACAGGTCCTGACTACCAGGACCTCAGCCGCATCACCCGTGAACTCAATCTGCACACGATTTGCGAAGAAGCCCGCTGTCCGAATAAATGGGAGTGTTGGAATGCCAGGACGGCGACGTTCCTCATCCTGGGCGACATCTGCACCAGGCGGTGCCATTACTGTTCCGTCAGCACCGGCAGGCCGCTGGCGGTGGACCATGACGAGCCGCGTCGCATCGGAGGGGCGGTCCAGGCGCTGCGCCTTCGGCATGTGGTCATTACGTCGGTGAATCGGGATGAATTGGAAGACGGCGGGGCAGCGGTGTTCGTGGAGACAATTCGGGAGATCAGGCGGCGGCTCCAGAGCTGCACGGTCGAGGTGCTGATTCCAGACTTTGAAGGGAATGAGGCGGCCCTCGCCGCCGTCTGCGCCGAGCAACCGGAGATCCTGAATCACAATATTGAAACCGTCGCGCGGCTGTTCCCGTCGATCCGGCCGCAAGGCAAGTATCAGCGGTCGATCGACTTGCTCGATCGTGCCAAAGGGATGGGGATGACCACCAAATCAGGCTTGATCGTCGGCATGGGCGAGTCGATTGACGAGGTGCGCGAGGTCATGCGGGATCTGCGCGCAGTCGGCTGCGACATTCTGACGATCGGCCAATATCTCCAACCCACCAAGGACCATCTGCCCGTGGCGCGGTTCTACCATCCGGATGAATTTGCGCAGCTTAAAGAAGAAGGCGTGGCCCTGGGCTTCCGCCACGTCGAATCAGGTCCGTTGGTCCGCAGTTCCTACCACGCGGAACAGCAAATTCTTTAGTCGCTTGTCAGGATACACAGCTCGAACAAGTGCGCGGCTGACGAACGGCGGGCAGCTCCGGCGTCGGCACGATGCGATGATTCACTACGGCTCCTGATAACCATTCTGTTGGCCGGTCGCCTTCTTGGGGAACTGACAGAGCAGCGACCGGCACCGCTTGTGCTCCCCTGGTAATTCGCCCCCGCCGTGCCGACGCCTCCGCGCCCATCCGTTCCAGCCACGGCTAGGAGAGAGTGAGCGGCAGGGACAGGCTGCTTGTAAGCCTGTCCCTGCCGGTGCGATCAGAATCGGATTCAGGCAGACGTTTTCCAGCCGGACATGACGCAGCGTTGGGCGATGAGTGGGGTAAAGCTGGGCACCTGCTCGGAGAGACCCGTCATAAATCGGTCTGCCAAGCGCAGATCCTCGAAGCATTCGTACACGTCGTCGAGAAAGCCTCCACGGAGAAGCGGGTGATGGAGGAAGGCCGGGCCTGAACCGGTCGCGACTTCCAAGGGATATTCTTTCACCTCAATTCGGTCGAGGCCGAGTCGAGTGAGCCAGCCACATGCCTCGTCTGCCGAAGGCCGTTCGGTCAGATAGTTTTGAAAGCGTTGTCGCTCCTTCACCAGATCTGTCTGAACCATCTCCGCATCGACCCGTCGCCAGAGTGACTCAAACGTGCCCAGTGATGGGAAAGTCAGCACCAATTGGCCGCCTGGGACGAGGTGATCGACCAAGCCCTGGACGGTCTCGAACCGGTTCGGGCGGAAGAACATCACCGAGAGATTGCCGGTGATGCGGTCGAAGGAGGGGAGAGACGCCGGCAGGGCTCGGACGTCCTGACAGTCGAATGTCAACCAAGGTAGTTGTGAGCCCTGGATTGCGCGGGCGCGGGCGACTTGATGCTCGCTGACATCGATGGCGAGGACTTGTCCGGTGGGGCCGACTTGCTCGGCCAGGTAGAAGGCGGGAATGCCGTGGCCGGATGCCACATCGAGAATGCGGAGCCCCGGACGGAGGTCCAAGTGCTGCAGGAGGGATTCCGCAAAAGGCGTGGACCAGTAGTCGTGCTTGGGGAGGGGCCAGCGAGGAGTGGACACAGCAGGGCACGGTAGGGGGAGTGGGGAGGGAAGTCAAGAAATGTTGGAACGAGTTGGGATGTGGATGACTATGAGATGCATACGCGGAAAATCATCGTGGCTGACGACGGGCGGACCGCCTCTGGAATGCCACGATGCGTGAATGGGCGTTTCCTGCTCTTGTCTGTGCTGCGGCCGCCGATGCCTCTGAGGCCGCGCCGGCGCGCGAAGCCGGCATCGGCGGTGCTAACTCCTTTTGATAGGCAGGCCCCGCCGTGGCAATTCCCTCAGGGTCCATCCCGTCCAGCCACGGCTAGGGGAGAGGGGGTGTCAGGGACAGGCCGCTTGTAAGCCTGTCCCTGCATGGGGGAAGAAATGGTACCGGGAGTCATTCCTGGTTTCCGCGGAAAATCATCGTGGCTGACGACGGGTGGACCGCTTCGGG
>CAYZTJ010000048.1:0-22558 GCA_964481215.1 uncultured Nitrospira sp.
ATGCAAAGAGCTTTCCCCGCAGAGCGCCGCCCGCCGATCGCCTTTCAGAGACAGGCCCAAGACCAAGTCGGCGATCCGCTCCGGCCGAGCCGTTTCCAAGTCCTCCGGCACATTTTGCCCAGTGCTCAGGTAGGACAAGGGGAGGCCGCTGCGCTTCGCGATCCCGAAGAGACTGCCGTAGGCCCTCGTTTCATCCAGCTTGGTGAAGAGGAGGCGCGTGATCGGAATCCCCGCATAGCCGGCGACGCCCCCGATCACATCCTGCTCGCGGGTCGTGGCGGAGAGCACCAGATGCGTTTCCAACGGATGATCCAACGAGACCAGATCGCGCAGGTCTTGCAATCCGGCCTCGTCCAGCGGGCTCCGGCCCGCCGTGTCGATGAGGATCAGCTCGGACCGGCTCCGCCGCCGGATGAAGTCCAGGGCGTCGCGCTTGGTGAGCGCCACATCCATCGTCACACCGATCACCTTCGCGTACATCCGCAACTGCTCTACGGCCGCCACACGGTAGGTATCCAAGGTGATCAAGGAGACGCTCCGTTGCTCCCGCAGGGTATAGTGCGCGGCCAATTTCGCGATCGTCGTCGTTTTCCCCACCCCCGTGGGACCCACGAAAATCACCGTTTTCTTCTGCTCCGTTCCATTCAACAGAGGCCCGGCGACGGCCACTGCGTTCGACAGGGCCCGATGAATCGCGTGCCGGACCGCCGCCTCGGACGCATCCTGGCCGGCCGTCAGCGTCGGCGCGATGTCGGCCAGCAGTTGCTCGGCGGCCTCGGCCTCCATCCCGCTTCGCACCAAGTCGTGGTGAAACGACCCCAGGGTCGGAGGCAGTCGCTTCAGCAGAGGGCGCCGCCCCACTTTCCGAGGCTGGAGCGTGGCTTCGACCAGCTGGCGCAAACCGCGCACTTCTTCGGCCAGCCGTGCGACTTCCGGCGGACTCTGCTCCCGCGCCACCGTCTGGACAGGCGCCGCCGCAGTCGCCGCTTCCGGCACTCGAGATTCCGCCGCGCGGCTCGCCTCTCGAGCGGTCGGGCTCACCGAGAGTCGATCGCGACCGTCGTCCGACCGGCGCAGCGACAGACGCAAGGCATCCTGAAAGGCCGGGTGGTGATAGGTCGGCTGCGTTTTCGACGGAGGGGCGGGCGCGTCCCGCCGAGCCGACGATGAGCTGCCCGCATCGAAGTCGATCGCGGCGGTGACTTCGACCACGTCGCGGCCGAAGAGTCCGAGCACGCCCCCCGGCTCCTTGACCGACTTGGTGGACAAGATGACGGCGTCCGGCCCCAACTCTTCCTTGATGGTCCGGAGCGCCTCCGTCACGGTCGCCGCATGAAAGGTCTTGATCTTCATCCCTGTCTCCTACGAGGCTCGCTGCTCTTCACATCTCATTTCATTTTTCACTTTTAACTTTTCATTTCCCCTACGCCGCTTCCTCCATGGCCCGCACCGTTTCCACGGCCTTGACCTTGGCCATGGCGTCCACCTCCGCATAGGACAGCACGGGCACGGTCGGCATAATCCGATCGATCAGCCGTCGGAGGTGGCGGCGCACGCCGGGCGAACAGAGGATCAAGGGCTGCTGCCCTTTGGCGGCCATGCGCTCGCCGGCTTGTTTCAGCGCGCCGAGCAGCTTTTGGGACATCGCCGGCTCCAAGGCCCAGTCCCCTGTCTGCGCCGCGCCGGCGGCAATCTCCGACAGCTTTCGGTCGAGCCGAGGATCGAGCGCAATGACGGGCAGAAGACCGTCCCCGCCGACGTACTGGCGGGTGATGCTCCGCGCCAGGGCCTGCCGCGCCGATTCGGTGAGCGCATCGGGGTCCTTCGTCACGCCCGCATGGTCGGCGACCGCTTCCAGAATCGTCCGCAGATCGCGGATCGCCACCCGTTCTTTGAGCAGGTTGGAAAGGATGCGCACCACGCCGCCCAAGGGCAGCTGATTCGGAATCAACTCCTCCACGACCTTGGGATGGGTCTTGGCCAATTCGTCCAGCAGCGACTGCACTTCCTGCCGTCCCAACAGCTCGTGCGCGTGCCGCTTGATGACCTCCGACAAGTGCGTCGTGATCGCCGAACTGGCGTCCACGACCGTAAAGCCGGCCATCTGCGCCTGCTCGCGATGATGCTCGGGCACCCAGAGCGCCGGCAATCCGAACGCCGGCTCTTTCGTGGGAATTCCCTGCACGACGTTTTTCTGCGCCGTCCCCGGATCGATCGCCAGCACATGCCCGGGCAGCACGTCGCTCTTCACCAACTCCACGCCTTTCAAGAGCACGCAATATTCGTTCGGCCGCAATTGCAGGTTGTCGCGGATATGAATCGGGGGAATCAGAAAGCCCATGCTCTGCGCCGTGGTCTTGCGCAAGGCCTTGATGCGATCCAGCAGCGTTCCGCCCTGCTCGTTGTCGACCAGGTTGATGAGCCCGTAGCCGACCTGGACTTCCATGAGATCGACCGGCGAGACCTGCGGCTGCGATTCGACCGGTTTCGCCGCGGCCGCATCCGGCAAGGCCGGCGCCAGCGCGTCCTTCTGCTGCTGTTTCGCCTGCTCATAGGCGAGCCAGCCGACGAGGCTGCCCAGCACCAGGAACGCGATATGGGGCAAGCCCGGCACCAACCCGAGGCCCATCAAGATGGCGGAGGCGGTGCCCAAGGCCTTGGGGGACACGAACAACTGCCGGGCGATTTCCGATCCCAGATCGGCCTCCGACGCCGCGCGCGTGACGACCATACCGGCCGCCGTCGAGATGATCAGCGCCGGCACCTGCGCGACCAAGCCTTCGCCCACGGTCAAGAGCGTGTAGGTCTGCAACGCGTTGGCGATGCTCATCCCCTGCTGCAGGGCGCCGATGGTCAATCCGCCCAGAATGTTGACGAGAATGATGATCACGGCCGCGATGGCGTCGCCGCGCACGAACTTGCTGGCGCCGTCCATCGCGCCGTAGAAGTCGGCCTCCTGCGCGATCTGCTGCCGGCGCCGCCGGGCCTCGGTTTCGTTGATCAACCCCGCGTTGAGATCCGCGTCGATGCTCATCTGTTTGCCGGGCATCGCGTCCAAGGTGAACCGGGCGGCTACCTCGGCGATGCGGCCGGCGCCCTTGGTGATGACGACGAAATTGATGATGATCAGAATCGTAAAGACCACCAAGCCGACCGTGTAGTTCCCGCCGACCACGAAATTGCCGAAGGCCCGAATCACTTCTCCCGCCGCCGCCGTGCCTTCGTTTCCGTGCAGCAAGATCAGCCGCGTGGCCGCGATATTGAGGGAGAGGCGGAACAGGGTGATCACCAGCAGCACGGACGGGAAGACCGAAAATTCCAGCGGCTTGCGGATTTGCATGCCGACCAGCAGCACGAGAATCGCCACGGTGATATTCAGCGAGATCAGCAGGTCGAGAATGATCCTCGGCATCGGCAGCAGCATGATCATGAGGATGCCGACCACGCCGGCGGACATCAGCACGTCGGGCTGGCGCAAGAGCTTGAGATCGAGTGCGTTGGATTCAGCAGCCGCCATATTCGATCACGGCCTCTCTTCCGTCGCTCGTCGCCCGTTTCTCGTCGCTCGTTCCGCTTCTCTCATAATCGAGATACGAACCACGAGATACGTGGCACGCGCGCTTTTCACGCCGACACCGCTTTTCCCTTGGCCCGATAGACCACGGCGAGAATTTCCGCGACGGCGCGATAGAGGTCGGCCGGAATCTCCTTGCCGATCTCCACCAGGGTGTAGAGCGTGCGGGCGACAAACTTGTTTTCGACGACCGGCACGCGGGCCTCCCGCGCCACGTCCTTGATCTTTTCGGCCAGATAGCCCGCCCCCTTGGCGACGACGACCGGCGCCGCCATGTTCTTCTGATCGTATTGAATGGCCACGGCCAAGTGCGTGGGATTCGTGATGACCACGTCGGCCTTGGGCACGGCGGCCATCATGCGCTTGCGGGCCATGGACCGTTGGATGCCCCGGATACGGGACCGGAGGATCGGATCGCCTTCCGTCTCCTTGTGCTCTTGCTTGACCTCTTCCTTCGTCATCCGCAGGCTGCGTTCCCACTCGAAACGTTGATAGGCATAGTCCGCCGCCGCCAGGAGGCCGATGACCCCGCAGACCCAGATCGCCATCTTGAACGAGAGCCAGGCCGTCGTGCCGAGGACCGTGTGGATATCGGTGGTGACGAGGCTGGGCAGCATGGCAATGTCCTTCCGGACGGCCAGGACACCGACCCCGGCGATGAAGGCGACCTTGAGGACCGACTTCACCAGCTCGACGACCGAACGAAGGGAGAACAACCGCGAGAACCCGCTCAAGGGATTGATCTTCCCGAAGTCCCAATTCAGTTTGTCCGGAAAGACCATGAGGCCCGTCTGCACGCCGTAAGCCGCCACGCCGAGCACCGTGATCCCCAAGGCCACCGGCAGCACCAGCGTCAGCACGTCCACCCCCGCCGACATCACGTAGGCATGCACCGTATCCGACGTCATGCGCTGGGCGCCCGCCTCGCCCAACCGGCCGAACCATTGGCGCATCACAGAGGTGAGGCGGGTCGAGCCCATGGCCGCCGTGGCGTAGATGAGTAGAATGCCGCCGAGCAACACCGCGGCGGTGGGCACCTCCCGGCTCAAGGCGATCTGGCCGTGCTTTTTCGCCTCGGCCTTCCGCCGTCCGGTTGCCTGCTCTGTGCGACTTGGATCGTGTTCAGCCATCGTCTCGGACCCGCCGAAAGGCTAGTGGGCGCCCAGCGCCACCAGGATCTTCGTGAACGTGCCGGCCAGATTTTCGAACTCCGCTTGATAGACGCTCATCGTCACGGGCATGGCCATGCCCATCACCAGGAATCCGATCGTGATCGTGATGGGAAAACTCAGGATGAACACATTGAGCTGCGAGACCGTGCGCCCCAAGATCGCCATCAGAAGATTGATGAGCAACATCGTCGCCATGACCGGGGCCGCGAGCTTCAGCGCCAGGACGAACATGCCCTGTGAATACCGAAGCACGTCTTCGGCCAGCGTGGCCGACAAGCCCGCCCCGAAGGGCGGCACCAATTCAAAGGACCGGGCGATGGCCTCGACGACGATGAAGTGGGCATTGATCGACAAGAACACCAACGACGCCAGCAAGGTCTGAAAATGGCTGATCAGCGGCACCTGCGCCTGCGCGGTCGGATCGAACAGTTGCACGACCGCGAGCCCCATCTGATGCCCGACCACTTCGCCGGCCAGCTCGATCCCGCCGAAGACGATTCTCGACGCCAGACCGATGGCCATGCCGATGACGAACTCCGACACCAGCCCCATGGCGGTGAGATAGGGATCGTCCGGAATCATCGGCGCCTTCACGATCGGCATGAGAATCAGCCCGATCGTGATCACCATCCCAACCTTGATCTGCAACGGCACCACACGGCTCCCCAACACCGGAAAGGCGGCGAAGATCCCGGCCACCCGGATCAGGACCGTGAGAAAACTCTGGAACTGCGGAATGCTATAGAGGACGAAAGACGTCATGCACCGCTCGTCGCGCGCGTATTCAGCTTCTCCAGCATCGGGGCCTGGCTGTTTCCATCCGGGTCGTTCCCCGGACCTCGCGCCCCGCGCCTCGCGCCTTCTTAATGCGCATACTGCGGGATGCTCAGCAGCATGCCGGTCATGAACGACACCAACACCCCGATCATCCACGGAAAGAACAGGAGCAAGGCGACGAACAGCGCGAGGATCTTCGGCACGAAGGTGAGCGTCGCCTCGTTGATCTGCGTCATCGCCTGAAACATACTGACGAGCAGGCCGACCACCAGGCTGATCCCCAGCATCGGACCGGAGACCAACAACATGGTCTCGATGGCGCGGCGTCCGACTTCGGTCACAACCTCGGGAGTCATGGCTCCTCCGTCGCCCAGGCGAGAGGCAAGAGGCGCGAGGCGATGGGCTTCAGAAATCCCGGCGCACCTATCGCCCCTCGCCTATTGCCCCTTGCCATCTTCATGCAAAGCTCTTCACCATGGCGCCGACGACCAGGTACCAGCCGTCCGCCAGCACGAAGAGAATCAACTTGAACGGCAGCGAGATGACCACGGGCGGCAAGAGCATCATACCCATCGACATCAAGACGCTGGCCACGACCATGTCCACGATCAAGAACGGAATATAGAGCAGGAAGCCGATCTGGAAGGCGATCCGCAGCTCGCTCAAGATGAACGCAGGCACCACCACGTGGATGGGCAGATCGCTCGGCGCGTTGGGCTTTGACACCTTGGCCAGCTCGACGAACAGCTCGAGATCTTTTTCCCGGACCTGCCGCAACATGAAGTTGCGGATCGGTGCCATGCCTTTGGTCCACGCATCCTCCTGGGAGATCTGCTCCGCCATGAGCGGCTGCACGGCCTCCGCCCAGACCGATTGCCAAACCGGTGCCATCACAAAGAACGTCAAGAACAGGGCCAAACTGATCAGGATCTGATTGGGCGGCACCTGCTGGGTGCCCAGGGCCTGACGGAGGAACGACAGGACGATGACGATCCGCGTGAAGGACGTCATCATGATGAACATGGCCGGCGCCAGCGACAGCACGGTCAGCAGCGCCAGAATTTGAACGACGACGGAGGTTTGCCCGCGCCCCTTGCTCCCCAGGTCGATGGTGATGGAGGGCCCCTCCGCGAACGCGGCTATGACGCCGAAGGTCGAGGCTAAGGTCAAGGTCAAGGCGACGATGAGAAGCTTTTGACGGGTCATACTGTTTGATCTTCCTCAACCTTAGCCTGAGCCTACACCTTTGAATCCGTCCCGGTGACGGGCAGAAGCCGCCGAATCTGTTCCGGATCGGTGACTTTTCCCAGCGGCACCAGGTCGTCCGCCGTCATGCCCAGCACGTGCACTTCGCCGCAAACGGCCACCACCGCCACGCTTTTGCGGGGGCCCAGGTAGCCGGTGCCCAGCACCTTGACCAGGGGCGCGCCTCCGCCCGTCAGGACCCGCGCGCCGAGGAACCGACGACTCAGGAGGTACAAGCCGCCCATGAGCCCCAACACCAGGGCAAGGGCCGACACCATCCGAATGAGGCTGTCCCAGAAATCCATCTTGAACCCGGTGACGAGTGACGAATCACAAGTGATCAGTGAAGAGCTATCCGCCTCGCAGCTCGCTTGTCACTCCCAACTCATCACTCGTCACTCATCACTCGTTACTTCAACTTCTCCACCCGCTCCGCGGCGCTGACGACGTCGGTGAGACGGATGCCGAATTTTTCGTTCACCACGACCACTTCGCCGCGGGCCACCAGCTTGTTGTTGACCAGGACTTCCATCGGTTCCCCGGCCATCTTGTCGAGCTCGACGACGGACCCCTGCCCCAACTGCAGCAGGTCCCGCACGTACATGCGGACCGATCCGAGCTGGACGCTGATCTGCATCGGGATATCCAGGATCAGATCCAAATTTTTCATGTCGACCGGCCCGTTCTTGGGATCGATGGGCTGGACGACCGGCTTGTCGACCGTCGGTGTCACTCCTTGATTGGCCATTCCCGTACTTGCTCCCTCTTGCGCCATGCGCACACCTATCGCTATCGTTCTTCGTGAGACGCGAGCGCCCGCATGACTTTGAACGCCTGGCTGCCTCGCGCCACTCCCGCCATCCCCTCAAACTTCGGCGTGCCTTCGATCATGAGTTGGAGCGGATCTCCCGGCCCTTGATCCAGCACCAGGACGTCACCCGGACTGAAGTTCATCACGTCCCGGACTTGCACCGTGGCCGTCCCCAGCCGGGCGGTGGCCCGGATCGGCACGTTCGCCAACTCCGTCTTGAACTTGGCCCCCCAGCTGCCGTCCTGTCCCATCGGATCGGACGAGACCAGCCCGGCGTAGAGTTTTTCCTTGATCGGCTCCATCATCGCGTAGGGATAGGCGATGAAAAAGTCGCGGGTGTTTTCCCCCAAGGCCACCTGCAGGGTGATCGCCAGCACGATTTCGGACGGCGACACCACGGTCGCGAACTGGGGGTTGCTCTCCGAGCGCACGTGCTTGATACGGATCGGCGCCATCGCCTGCCAGGCCTTCTCGAGATCGACGAAGGCTTGCGCGACGACGTTTTTGATCACCCGCTGCTGCACGGCCGTGAAGTCTCGCCCTTCGGGCTTGACGTGCGTCTGGCCGCTGCCGCCGAAAAAATGATCGACCAACAAGTAGACCAGGAAGGCGTCCATCACGTAGAGACACTGCCCCCGGAGCGGCTCCATCGTGAAAATGCTCAAGGACGAGGGCAAGGGGATCTTCTTGATGAACTCGCCGAATTTCACGACCTGCGTCGACACGACGCTAAAATCGATCTCCTCCCGCAGGGCGGACCGCCAGGTGGTCGTCTGGAGGCGGATGAAGCGGTCGTTGATCATCTCCAGCGCCGGCATGCGCCCGCGGATGATCTTTTCCTGATTCAGCAGGTCATAGGCCTTGCTGGGCTTTTCCGGTTCCTCGACTTTGGGCGTGGTGTCGACGTCCCCGGAGACCACGCCCCGGAGCAGCGCGTCGACTTCGTCTTGGGAGAGAATTTTTTCGGCCATAGAATTTGGTTCTCAGTGATCAGTTGTCAGTCATCAGTTCCAGGAAACCATCCGAACGCTGCACACTGATTACTGTTGACTGTTCACTCTTCACTGCACCACAAAATCCGTAAAGTAGGCGGAGCGGACGCCGCCCTTGGGCAGCACCGCGTTGACCCGGGCCGTCAGCTCTTCCTTGAGTTGGAACTTGCCCTGAGTCGACCGCAGCATCGAGGTGTCCTTGCTGCTCAGGAGAATCAGCACCGCATCCCGGACCTGCGGCACGCGCTTGTTGACCTCTTCTTTCATGCCCTCGTTGTCCACTTCCAACTTGACCGTGAGCTTGAGATAGTGCGTCTCGTTGGTATCGGCCAGGTTGACGATGAAGGGCTCCAGATCGAAAATCGCCCCAGGCCCGCCCGAGGCCGCCGTCGCCTTGGGCGCCTCATGGCCTCCCCCGTGCGCGGGCGCCGCCGCCTCTTGAGCCGGCGCGGGCGCCGCCGCCTCCTGCTGCGGATGCGACATCATCTTGAACACGAGGACCGCCCCGCCGAGGCCCAAGACCACCGCCCCGACCACGATGATGAGCACGAGTTTGATCGGCACTCCCATCGGCGGCATGGGCATGTCCTTTCCATCTGCGCCTTTGTCGTCTGCGTCTGCCATGGCTATGTCCCCTGGTTAGCGATTGGTAAACCGAGTGGGATTCTGCAATGGGTATGCCATACGATTCTTCAATGAACCTCGTACGTTAGCCTCACTAGGCAATTTCGACCAGGTTATCCACACCCGTAAACCATGCGCCAGATGCGGCGATCGTCACGGTGCCGTTTTTTGTCACGTTCCCGATCGGGGATTTCCCGATCGCCATGCGTTCCGCGACCCTGGGGAATCCCCTGCTCAACTTGACGATGTCAGATCGGTGACGGGGGTGAGGGCTGCGATGAATGCACAATGTCCAGTTCGCAATTTACAGTGACCAAACAGAAGAGGCGGTCGATCCTCCCGGACCGACCGCCTCTCTGTGACTGCAAACTGCTTACTGCTGACTGTGGCCCCCTAACTTATCTCCTGAGATTCACCAACTCTTGCAGCAGATCGTCCGTCGTCGTGATGACCCGCGAGTTGGCCTGGAATCCTCGTTGCGCCGAGATCATGTCGATGAACTCTTCGCCGAGGTCCACGTTGGACAATTCCAAGGAGCCCGACAGCACGCGGCCTGTGCCGCCTGTGTTCGGCGCCGAGGTCGTCGGCTGGCCGGAGGCGTTCGTCTCGGCCAAGAGATTCTTGCCGGATCGGCTGAGCCCGTCGGCGTTCGTGAACCGGCTCAAGGCCACCTGGGCCAAGGTCCGCACCTGCCCGTTGGTGAACCGTCCCGTGATCACGCCGCTGGTGTCGATCGACGTGCCGGCAATGGATCCAGAGGCAAATCCGTCCTGTGTCACGGCGCTCACCGAGTTTGGCGCGCCGAATTGGGTGATATCCGTGATCGTCAATGCCACTGACATGGCGGCGGCGCCGTTCCCCACTTGCGCAGCCGTATAATCGATATCCAGCGCCGCGGCGGGTGATGTCATCGCGCCAGCGCTGTCAAAAGTTAACGTCGTCGGTTGCGCGGCCCCATCCGTGGTTCCGGTCAGTCCGTCCAGCCGGTGATACATGGACCAGGTGCTCGAGGCTGTCTTTCTAAAATACAAGGACAGCGTGTGACTGGTTCCCAGCGAATCGTAAACGGTCAAACTCGTCGAAAAGTTGTAGGTATCGGGATCGCTTATACTGAAGGTACCGGAGGGCGCCGTGGCCGCCGCGTTCAGATTGGCAATGACTTCGGCTTCTGTCGTCGTGTTGGGCGATGAGATCGCATTGCTCAGGGTGATATCGGACAGAGTCCCTGAAATGACCCCCGCCGCGTTGGCTTGATAGCCCTGCAGAAAATTGGCGTTGGGATCGACGACCTTTCCATCTTTGTTGACGCGGAACTGTCCGGCGCGGCTATAGAAGCTGGCGCCGTTGCTGTCCTTGAGATTGAAGAATCCGTTGCCGTCGACCGCCATGTCCAGCCCGTTGCCGGAGGTCGAGAGGGACCCCTGAGTGTATTGGCTCAGCACGGCGCCGGTGAAGACGCCTCGGCCGATCTGATTGGCCCCCGAGCTCCCGCCGAGACTCGAGGTCACCAGGTCGGAGAAGGTCGCCTTTTGCGACTTGTACCCGACGGTCGACAGGTTGGCGATGTTGTTGCCCGTAACCGACAGCGCGTTGCCGAAGGCATTGAGACCGCTGACGGCTGCAAATAAGGATGTCAGACCCATGTGATCAACCTCCTGGTGCTACGACTCTGATTTCCGGCGTCACTCCGTCGACACCGCCACATCTATTCAAACTTCGGCAGCTCAAACTCCGGCGGGGTATAGGGAGCGCCCGGCGTAATCGTCTGCCCGGTGGTCCCCGTGCCCTGCGTGCCGCTACCCGTCGCCTTGAGTTGCTCCTCTCCGATTTTCACCAGCTTAATGAGCTGATCCAACTGGTTGAATCCCGTGACCTGCTGGATGAACGAATCGCTGTCCGTGGGCTTGAGCGGATCCTGTTGCTGGAGTTGTGTAATGAGCAGCTTCAGGAACTCGTTCTGTCCCAGCTCACCGTGCTTTCTGTTGGGATCCGTCTGGGTGGCGCCCCCGGCCTGCTGGGCCGACAAGACATTGCCGATCTCGCTCATGTCCGATGCTCCTTCCTCGCTTAAGCAAAGAGATTGAGGCCCTGGTCGTCCCAGCCGCGCGCGGCTACAGTGTCGACAGTCGGCTTCGGCACCTCCGCCGCCAGCCGCGCCAAGGTGCGAGGATCGGGTTGCCCGCCCCACTCGCTCCGCTGCTGCCCCTGCTGCCCGACTTCCACATTGAAGCTCCCCATGCCGAGGCCATAGGCGCCCAAGGCGTCCTGCAGCCGGTCCTGCTGCCGGAGCAGCAGATCCCGCACGCTCGCCTGATCCGTCACCACGTTCGTATAGACGGAATGGTCCGTCACGGACACGCGGACCTGCACGCGTCCCATGTCCGGCGGCGAGACTTCGAGCCGGATCGTCGGCGTGCCGGACGGTTTCGTCGGCGCATCGGCCTCGAGCGGGAGGACGGCCGGCGCCGGCGTCACCTTCGGCTCAGTCCGATTCGCAGCCGCCAGATCCTGCCCGGCGACGGTGAAGGGCGGCACCTGTGAGTCGCTCGTCCGTACATCCTGGCGCGCGTTGTTGGATTCGATCTGCCCGGCCATCCGGGTGGCGAACGCCGTCTCTTGATCGTCGCTCTCGAACTGCTTACCTTCCTGCTCGCCGGCCGCGAAGATAGCCGACTGAAGTTCCGCTCGACCGGACTCGGCCGCCGATTTCTCGCCGAAGGCCGGACCGGTTTCGATCTTCATCTGGCGAGGCGCCGGCTGCGCCTGAGAACGAACCAACCAGCCGCGACCGGCTTGGTTTTCCGCCGCGCCCATCTCAGTCGAAGCCGCCGTCGGCAGATTCGAGTCGAGCGGAGCGACGACCTCGGCCGTCGGCAGCTCCGAGTTGGCCGGCTCAATCGTGTGAACCTTGGTGTCCGTTCCAGTCCGGATCGCCCCCGTACGGACCTGCTCCAGTGAAAGGTCCGGAGCAGCCGCTTGCGCCTGCTCTTGTGACATCCCCGCGGTCGAGCTCAGGTTCTGGGCAATCTGCTCCGTCGGCGCCGCGGTCACCGGCTCGCTCGCGACCGGGTGGAACCCCGTCAGCGTCGCCAGTGGCGACAGGTCCTGCGCCTGCAGATTGGTCGCCGCGATTTCATTGGTCGCCTGCGGCGTCGGCGTGCCGATGGTGGCCACCGTCGTGGCGACCAGCGCCCTCGCGCCGACCGCGCGGCTGAGGTCTGCGACTGCGGTGCTATGGACCTCGGTCCCCGCCGAGGCGCCGGCGCCGTCGATGGGGAGTGCGGGTTGAGTCGGATGGGTCAGATTGGCCAGTTGCGCCAGAAGCCAATCCAACTGAGCCTTCGTCATCTTGGGTTCCGCCGCCTCCTCCGGCGTGCCGTCAGCGGCTTCCGCCTTCAGGCGCGCTTCAGTCTGAGCCGCCGCGTCATCTTGCGCGGCCGCGTCATCGGTTCTGCCGGCGGTGGAGCTGCCGGATGAGGCCGACTCCCGATGGGTCTGCCGAGATGCGCGCGCATCCCTCGCGTCGGAGCTCTGCGGGCGCTGATCCCGTCCTTGCCCGCTGACGCGGCCGAGCGTCTCCCGAAACCTGCGAGGCCCCTCGCCGTTCGATGGAGACGCAGGAGTCCTGGAATTGCTGGATGACGGATCGGTCTGTTGAGGTGTATGGAGCAGTTGGTCGATGTTCACGTGTCGGCCCTACCTTCCAGCTCAAGTGGCGTTCGGTGCCTGACTGCCGCTCGTCTCGACCCTTCCTCTTCACAAGCTCCGTGCCAGGATGTCCATAAAGATATGTCCTGATAATTCATAAGGTTAGCAGATGAGGCGTCGGAAGGATGGGGCGACTGGGCAAATGCTGCTCAGATGAGGCGGCAAAAAGGAGCCGGGTCTCTCCGCGGATCGGCAAGAAGTGACAGGAACGGAACCGATTGGAAATTGAGGGGCGTCGGCGCAGGAAGTGATTCAGTTGGACGAGGCAGACTCGCGGGCAACCGGCCCCAAAAACTTCTCCGCCAGCTTCGCGGCACGGTCGGGTTTCATCTGGGCCAGCACCGCCCCGGCGGTCTTGGGTTTGAGCTCGCGCAGCAATTCGATGGCGGCCTTCTCGGGCATCTTATCGATGCGGGCCGCCGCCTCTTCGGGCGGCATGGATTCGAACATCCGCACGGCTTGGGCCACGGAGGCCCTGCGCAGGTCCACCTGCGCCTGGGCTTTCTTCTTGGCTTGCTCTTCCTGGCGCTCGATGGCGGCCTTGGTGACTTTCTCATAGCGCTCGAGGATCTTTTCGGCGTCCGCCTTCAAGATGGCGAGTCGGGATTCGGCCTCCCGAATCGCCTCTTCCTTCCGGGCCAAGAACTCTTTCCGCTGATTCAAAACCTGCATGATCTCCTGCACGTCGTCGACCGCCGGGCCCTGCACTTTGTCCTTCGTTCCTTTGGCGCCCTTCTCTGCCGGAGCGGCGCCCGCCTGGGCCGCCGACGTCGGCATGGGGGATTCTCCAGGCTTCGTCGCAGCCGACTCCTCGGCGGAGTGAACGGGGCTGGGAATTCCCAGCCCCGACACGAGCAATCCGATCGCCAGCCCGATCGCCGTCCGCGTCCCCGCACCTCGCCGCTTACTCGCCATGGTCTGTCTGAGTCTCCTCTTCAATCGACCGGCTTCGGCGTTCGGCCAGGTACCGGCGGCCGGCCATCTCGTCCAGGTCTTTCTGTTCCAGTCTATTGGCTTCCGCCAGCTCGCGCCGGTCCTGTCGCTCTTCCACCAGTTCCAACTTGCGCCGCTCCTGCGCCGCCGCCAGCACTTCCGCCAGCTTGTCCCCGCATCGCCGCCGGTGCTGCTCGACCAACTCCTGCGCCCGACGAATCCGATCGGCCAAGGCCTCGAGTTCGCCCTGCCGCCCGGCGATCTCTTCGGCCGACAACCCCTGCTCCGTATCGCTCAGGTACCGCGTCGTCTCGCGCTCGGCCGCCCGCTCCATGTCTCGAACGATCGCTTCCGCCTCGTGCAGGACCCCCTGCATCTGCGCCAACTCGGTCCGCAAGGCTTCCTCGATCTGCGTCCGATAGTTGAGGATGACGCCCAGGTTCATTTCGCCACCTCGGCCAGCTTGAAGAGCGCGGTGATCGAATCCGTCAGCGGAGACTTCTCCCCGACCTCCTGCCGTAAGTAGCCGTCGATGGCGTCGTGCTTCTGGACGGCCCGATCCAGCCGCTCATTGGCGCCGGGCTTATAGGCGCCGAGCGTGATCAGATCCTCCGACCGCCGGTAGGTGGCGACCAACTCGGTCACGGCCCGGGCGGCGTGATGGTGTTGCGGCGTGACGATGTCCCGCATGACCCGGCTGGTGCTTTGCAAGATATCGATGGCCGGGAAGTGATTGCGCGCGACCAGGTCGCGCGTCAAGACGATATGCCCGTCGAGAATCGCGCGCACCGAATCGGCCACCGGATCGGACAAATCGTCCCCTTCGACGAGGATCGTGTAGATGGCCGTGATCGTTCCGTTGCCGGGCCCCGTGCCCACCCGTTCGAGCAATTTGGGCAGCAGGGCGAAGACCGACGGCGTGTAGCCCTTCGACGTGGGCGGCTCCCCGATGGCCAGTCCGACTTCCCGCTGCCCATGGGCGAACCGCGTCAGGGAGTCCATCATGAGCAGCACGTTCTTGCCGGCGTCCCGAAAATATTCCGCGATCGCCGTGGCCACGAAGGCCCCGCGCAATCGGACCAGCGGCGGCTGATCGGAGGTCGCGACGACCACCACGGACCGTTTCAATCCTTCGGCTTTCAGATCGCGCTCCAGAAATTCTTTGACCTCGCGGCCCCGCTCGCCGATCAGGGCGATGACGTTCACATCGGCGGCGGTGTACCGGCTCAGCATGCCGAGCAGCACGCTTTTGCCGACGCCGGACCCGGCGAAGATCCCGAGCTTTTGTCCTTGGCCGGCCGTCAGCAATCCGTTGATCGCTCGGATGCCGGTGTCGAAGGGCTTGCTGATGCGCTTGCGCGACAGGGGGTTGAGCGGCGGGGCGTAGAGCGGATAGGCCTTCTCGGCGGAGACGGGCCCGCGCCGGTCCAGCGGTTGCCCCAGTCCGTCCAGCACGCGTCCCAGCAGGTCGGGCCCGACCGGCACCGCGGCGGACTTCCCGCGAACCGTCAGCCGGCTGCCCGGGCCGATCCCTCGCATTTCGCCCAGCGGCATGAGAAGAATCCGATCGCCGCGGAAGCCGACCACCTCCGCCATCACGCTCCCCTCGCCGTCTTCCCTGGTGATCTCGCAGATTTCCCCGATCGACGTGACGGGCCCGTAGCCCTCGAGGACGATGCCGACGGCCTGCGCGATCCGGCCGTGCACGGCCAGGGGATCGACGCGCTCCAGGAGCTCATGCGCCGACACGGGGATCCCTCCGTTTCAGCGCTTCGCCCAGGCGCATCAACTGCGCGTCCAACGTGGCATCCACGAGTCTCGTCTCGGTTTCCACGCGGCATCCGCCCGGCGTGATCCCCGTGTCCGCCTCGACCTGCAGGGAGACCGGTCCCTCGAAATTCTTCGCGATGGTGTCCCGCGCCGCTTCCAGAAACGGAAGATCCGTGGGATGGACCCGCACCCGCACCATCCCGCCGGCCTTGGCGCTCTCCCGAATGCGGGTGACCGCCTGCTGCACCTGCGCGAGCACGAGCTCACGCCGTTCCTCCGCCACCTGATGGATGACTTTTCGGGCGATTTCGAAGGCCAACCCGGCCACCTGTTCCTCGACCTTGCCCAGCAATCCGACGGACGCCTGTTCAATCTGTTTGACCACTTGCGCGAGCAGCGCGTGCTGCCGCTCCGTTTGGGTGTGCAATTTTTCTCTGGCCCGCTTTTCCCCGTCGGCGAAGCCGCGCTCGTACTCCGAGATGTTCTGCCCGCGACCGCCGGATCCCGTCCCCTTGGGCTTGGGCGCCAGACCGGCTGTTTCGATGGACTGGAGCTCGAACTTGTCGATCCGCACGCCGGCCGCGCGCAGCGACCCGCCTTTCAGCACGGCATTCTCTTGCCGGAGCCTGGCGGCTTCGAGCACCCGGCGCACCGTCAGGACCACCAGGTCCGGCTTGAACGGTTTCACGAGAAAATCCGCCGCGCCTTCTTTCATGGCCTGCACGGCCAAATCGATGCTCCCGTAGCCGGACATCACGATGCACCGCGCGCGCCGATCCACCTGCCGCACCCGCTCGACGACCTCCAGCCCGTTCGTATCCGGCAGATTCAGGTCGGTCAGCACGATGTCCACGCACTCTTTCGACACGAGGGCCATCGCCGTCCGGGCGTCGCCGGCCGTCGACACACGGTACCCCTGCTCGCTCAAGACTTCCTGCACGAATTCCCGAAGCGCCTCTTCGTCGTCCAGCACCAGTACGTGCGGAGGCCGATCGGCAAGACCCGGGCCGGGCTCCGAGGCCTTCGGCGCATGGTCGTCGAATGCCTTGAGCGCGTCGCCCGACCCGACGTTGAGCCCGACGCCGCCGGGATGCACCTGGCTCACACCAAGTCCTCCCCTTTCCCGCCGATGGAGATGCGCCCGTCTTGCTCCAGCTTCTTGCACACGCCCAGAATATTTTGCTGGGCTTTCTCCGCCTCGGAGAGCTTGACCGGTCCGCGGGCTTCCATGTCTTCTTGCAGCATGGTGGCCGCGCGCGCGGACATGTTTTTGAAGAACCGGTCGCGGACATCGGGCGAGGCCGCCTTCAAAGCGAGCGGCAGATCGTCCTTGCTCACGTCCTTCATCAATTCCTGCATCGCGCGATCGTCGAGTTTCACAAGGTCGTCGAACACGAACATCAGCGCCCGGATGTTGTCGGCCAGGGTGGGCGCCCGCTGCGCGATCACTTCCATGATGCTGCCTTCCGTCGCCTTATCGAGACGCGCGATCATGTCGGCCACCAGCTTGGGGCCGCCGATGCTTTCGGACCGCGCGCCGGCGCCCGCCAGCGCCGTCTCTTGCAGCACCTCGCTCAAGTGTTGCAGCACTTGGGGGTCGACCTGGTCCATCGTCGCCAAGCGATGCGCCACATCGGGACGCAGATGGTCCGGCAGCAGCTTCAACACCTGGCTCCCCTGGTCGGGGTCCAGATAGGCCAGAATCACGGCGATGGTTTGCGGATGCTCCGTCTTCACCAACTGGGCCAAGGTCTTGGCATCGAGCCATTTCAGCGCCTCCAGTCCCGGATAGGTCGTAGCGCTGAGCGTCTCCATGATGCGATTGGCCTTCTCGTTGCCGAGGGCTTTCTGCAACACCGTCTTGATATATTCCTTTCCTTCCAGGCTGATCTCGCCCTCCCGCGCCGCGGAGTCGAACTCCTTGAGAACCAGCTGTTCCTCCACCTTGGGAATATTGGAGATCCCGGTCATGTGGACGCCGATCCTTCGGATGTCCTTGGGATCGAGGTACCGCATCACGTGCGAGGCCGCCTCTTCGCCGATGGACATCAACAAGATGGCCGCTTTCTGTTCGCCGGAGAGTGTCCGCTCCATTCAGTATAACCCTACGGTGATGTCGTCTCGGACCGTCCGCTGTTCAACAGCACTCCGCGCTTCTCTTTCTCGTTCTCAGAAGACAGGCCGCCGGCTAGGTTGCGGGTCTCAGCCATTTTTTGACGACCATCGCGGCGGATTGCGGATTGCTGCGGGCCAGGTCGGCGATCTCCGCCGGCTGAGGACCCGGTAAGGCTTGGAACTGCCCCGCTCCTCCCAACGCCAGAGCCTCGGGCCCCCCGATGGCGGTCGCCCCCGCCGTCACGGCGGGAGGCGGCGCGGTGGTCAACATGCCCACCAGCGGCCGCACGACGAAGAGCAGCACGAGGAGAAACATCACGCCCCCGACGCCGTAGCGAATATAGGGCGCCCAGGCGGTCAGTTTGCTCTCCGCCTGCGCCGACGCGCCGGGACCTTCTTCGCCCTCGAATCCGAAGGCCACGTTTTCCACCTGCACTTCGTCGCCGCGCTCCTGCGAAAATCCCATCGCCTTTTTGACGATGTCGACGATCTTCCGCATTTCCTCTTCCGACCGCGCCGTATATTTCGGCTTCGGCGCGGGCTGTCCCTCGGCCGGCGGCGGCGCCGCTTCGTACGTGCCGTCCACCAAGACCGCCACGGAGAGCTTTTTGATCGTGCCGACCGGCTCGACGATTCGGGAGACCGTCCGGCTGATCTCGTAATTCAAGGTTTCCGCCTTGTTCTGGCTGTTCTGCGAGCTGGTTTGCGGCGGCTCCGGCGATTCTCCTTCCGGCACGTTGGACGCCACGCCGGGCACGCCGCCCGCGATGCCGTTCGTGCCGTTGGCGCGCTCCTGATTACGCTGTTCGCTGCGCACCACCTGGCCGTTCGGATCGAACTTCTCTTCCGTATGCTCCACCTGCCGGAAGTCCAACACGCTCGACACCCGCACCACCGCCTTATCGGCGCCTACGATGCGCTCCAGCATGGAGGTGATGCGCGTCTCGACATCTTTTTCCAGGTTGCGCTGATATTCGAGCTGGGTGCTCGACAGATGCGCCACGCCTTCGCCCGAGGTGTCGGACAAGAGGCGCCCATGTCCGTCGACCACCGTGACGTCCTCGGCCTTCAGGCCTTCGACGCTGTTCGCCACCAAGTGCACGATCCCCTGGATCTGCGCCTTGCTCAAGGCGTTGTCGCGCTTCAGCGACAGCACGACGGCCGCACGAGGCCGTTCCTGCTGGGTCGCGAACAGGCGGCGCTCCGGCACGGCGAGGTGCACACGCGCCCGCTGCACGTCCGGCATCTGAGCGATCGTGCGCGCCAGCTCGCCTTGCTGCGCGCGGCGATAATTGAGCTTCTGCACGAATTCGGATTGGCCGATGTTGGTGCGGTCGAAGATCTCGTAGCCGATCCCGCTGCCGTGCGGAAGCCCCTGAGACGCCAGCTGGAGCCGCAATTCGTACACCTGAGCGCTGGGCACCAGGACCGTCGTCCCGCCCGCGCCGACCTCGTAGGGCACCTTCAGCTCTTTCAGCTTTTCGACGATCGCCCCCGCATCGTCCGGCGCGAGATTCGCGAACAGCAACTGCATATCGGGCTGCTGCGTCCAAAGGCCCACGGCGGCCAATCCGGCGATCGCCGCGGCCAACACCACGAGAATCGCGATGCGGCGTGATAACGGAAGTTGCGCAAATCCTTCAAACATGGGCGATGTTCCTATCCACCGGTCCGACGAGCCGCTTCACGCCGGCGTCAGACCTGCATGCGTTGAATTTCCTCGTAGGCCGTGACGATCTTGTTGCGAATTTGCATCATGAGCTGAAACGAGACATCCGCCCGCTGCAAGGCCACCATCGTCTGATGCACGTTTTGGCTTTCGCCGGTCATCAACTTTTCCGAAGCCTCATTGGCCTGCAGCTGCACCTCGTTGGCCTTGGCGATGGCATCCTTCAAGGAATCGAGAAAGCCGGGCTCCCCGGCGCCGGCTTGACCGGCGCCGGCGCCGGCCTGGTCCGGCATCACGATCGCCGCCGCCGCTTTAATGCTGACTGGGTCCATGGCGTCCTCCTTGCCGAGCAGCGCGAATGGCGAATGGCTCATGGCTCGAAACCGGAGAGGACGGTTCCCCTCTTGGCCATCGGCTAGACGCCATACGCGATAGGCTCTTATCCTCCGCTATCGTCCGATCTCCAAGGCCCGGTTCCACATCGTCCGGGTCGCGTTGATCGCCTGCACGTTCGCTTCGTAGGAGCGCGACGCGGTCATCATGTTGACCATCTCTTCCATGACATTCACATTCGGCATGGTGACGAACCCCTTGCTGTCCGCATGGGGATGCTTGGGATCGTACACGGCCTGCCCCGGCCGCTTATCCTCCACCACTCGCTGCACCCGCACGCCTTGCAGGGGTTTCTCTCCGAGCCCCATCGCCGCCTTCTTGAACACGTTGCTGAACCGCTGGACGACCGGCGTGGATTGAAAGACCACGTCCCGCCGCTTGTACGGGCCGCCTTCGGCCGTCCGCGTGGACTGCGCGTTGGCCAGGTTGCTGGCCACCACGTTCAGCCTGCGGCGTTGCGCATCCAGGGCCGACACCGAAATCGACATGCTGTCGTTGAGATCCATGGCATGCTCCTCAAAGTAGGTTGAGGTCGAGGCTCAGGGTGAAAGAACCCTCCCATAAGGATTCGGCCCTCACGCGACGTTTCACGCTTCACGCCTCGCGCTTCACGGAGGTTATCGCGCATCTTTGACTGCCGACAACAGTTGCCGAAACCGCAGATTGATGATCGTCGCCGCCGTGTTGAACTGCATGGCGTTGTCGGACAGCTTGGCCAATTCGAGATCCAAATTGACGCCGTTTTGATCCAATCCCAGCTCATTCGTCGCCATGTCCTCGGTCTTGCCCGCGACGCGGCTGACGGAGTCGCCTCGCGGCCCGATGTGCATGGCATGCGTGACCCTGACAAATCCCTCGTTGCGGCCCTTGACCGCATTGTTCAGCACGTCGAGAAACCGGAACTCCTTCGGGCGATACCCGGGGGTTTCTTCGTTGGCGATGTTGGCCGAAATGACTTTGTTGCGGGCGGCGCGAAGGTCGAGCGTCCGCTCGAGCAATCCCATCGTGCGATCGAAGATGCGCATAGGTCTGTCCCTCCCCGGGCAATTTGTGCAAGCCCCGTACCTCCCCAATCCGCGAAGACAGACGTCTCCGCGCCACATCGAGGAAGGCTGACTACCGCCGGAGCCGTTCGGTCGGCAAAAACTGCCTAGAACCTGTTGCAAAACCTCTTTTTGCTACTGCGAACGATACAGGACCGCCTGCGTCGTTCTCGGCACCCGAAAAATCCGGGGCACCCATTGCTCCAGGAATGCAATGGGTCCCGATTCCAGCGAATACGCCTCCGGTTTTTCGGGGCCTGTGGCCTTGCACTCGGTCCCGTCTCCTTCGCCTCGCGACAAAGGGAGGTTTTGCAACAGGTTCTACTCCCCCTCGCCCAACGCCACCGCGTCGGGCGGCAACATGCCCGCCGCATTGAGCTGGCGATACTCTCTCAGCTTGTTCCGCAAGGTTCTTAGGCTGATGCCCAACACCTTGGCCGCATGGGTTCGGTTCCCGTTCATCGCCCCGAGCGTCTTCATGATGAGGTCCCGCTCCATCTCCCAGAGCGATCCCATTCCCGAGGGCGTCGTCGCCACGGCGGCCGCGGCCGGCGCGTGGACGGAGCCCGGCGCGTCTTCACAATGGAAATGGGCCGCTTCCAAGGTCTGCCCGCCGGCGATCAAGACCGCCCGCTCGACGCTGTTTTCCAGCTCCCGCACATTGCCGCGCCACGGCCGGCTTTCCAACAGCTGGAGGGCGCCGGCCGACAGTTCGGGACAAGCCAGACGATTGCGGCTCGCCGACTGCTGCGCAAAGTGCGTGGCGAGCAGCGGGATGTCCCCGGTCCGCTCCCGCAGCGGCGGCACCGTCAGGGGGAACACGTGCAATCGGTAATAGAGGTCCTCTCGGAACCGTTTCTGCTCCACTTCTTCCCGAAGCGACCGGTTCGTCGTGGCGATCACGCGGATGTCGACCGAGATCGGTTCGCGGCCGCCGATGCGGTCCAGCTCGCGTTCCTGCAGCACGCGCAGCAACTTGGCCTGCAGATTGAGATTCATCTCGCTGATTTCATCGAGCAGCAGCGTGCCGCCGTTCGCCATCTCGAACTTGCCTTGCTTGCGAAACAGCGCGCCGGTGAAGGCGCCGCGCTCGTAGCCGAACAGTTCGCTCTCCAGCAGTCCGTCGGGCAACGCCGCGCAATTCACCGCGACGAAGGGCCGTTGCGCGCGCGGGCTCCGGCTGTGAATGAACCGGGCCATCAATTCTTTTCCGGTGCCGCTCTCGCCGTTGATCAAGACCGTCGCCTGGCTGGTCGCCACCACCTCCGCCAAGGCCAACAACCGCTGCATGCCCTGGTTCTGGGTCAGCATGGCTCGATCCGACGTCCCGGCGGCCGCGCCGTTCAAGACCCGCTCGGCCGTCGATTCTCCCGCGTCCAATCGTGAGAGCACGCCCTCCAGGGCCTCGGCGGCGAAGGGTTTCAGCAGATAGTCGCAGGCGCCTTCCTTCATGGCCTCCACCGCCGTCTCGACGGTGCCGTAGGCCGTCATCACGACCACTTTGGTGGTCGGCGCGCGCTTCTTGACCTCTCTGAGCACGTCCAATCCGCCCACACGTCCCATCTTCATGTCCGTCAGCACGAGCCAGGGGCGGCATTGTCCCAGCCGCTGCAAGGCCTCCTGGCCGTCCGCCGCGACCGTGACGCCGTAGCCGGAGCGGCGAAGCGACTCGGTCAGGGCGACCCGCATCGAAGGTTCATCGTCGACGACCAGGACCGACCGCCTCTCGCCA
>CAYZTJ010000049.1:0-2028 GCA_964481215.1 uncultured Nitrospira sp.
CGTGAGGGCATCTTATCACAGGACCCGCAGAGTCACGTAAGGCTTTTCCGTTAGGCGGAGCGGCCTTCCGGCCGTCTCCGACGCGGGCGGCCGGAACCGCAGCCACGGCTTGACAGGGCCCGACGAGGCAGCTATCCTCCCCAAGCTTTTTGGCGGCCCCCGGCAACCAGGGCCCGCCCTACCTCCGAGAAAGGAGCACAGTACGATGACACGGTTATCCACACTGACCGCCCGCCTGCTTTCGGGGGCGGCCCTCGTCAGCCTGGCCTGTCTGACGGCGCCGCAGGCCGGTCTCGCGGCGGACTTCAAGATGGGCATCCTCGATCCTCAAGCGGTGCTGGAGAAGTCCCAGGCCGGCAAGCGCGAACTGGCGCGCCTGAAAGAGTACGCCGGCGCCAAGCAGAAGGTCCTGGCGGGGGACGAAGAAGAATTGAAGTCGCTGGAGAAGTCGCTGAAGGATCAGGAAACCACCTTGAGCGAGTCGGCCCGAAAAGAAAAGCAAGGCCAATTCCGCGCCAAGCTGGCCGACTACCAGAAGAAGGGGCAGGAGTTTCAGCAAGAACTGGGGCAGAAACAAAAGGAACTCGTCGACGAGTACATGAAGAAGATCCAAGCCGCGACGAAAGCCGTGGCCGAAAAGGGCGGCTATTCGCTGGTCGTCGACAAGGGCAGCGATACGACCCTCAAGATCGTGATCTTCAACAAAGACAGCATCGACCTGACCGACCAGGTCATCAAGGAGTTCGACCGCCAGAACAAGTGATCATCGCCCGCGCGCGTGGGGGCGCGGACCGAAGGGAGGACGCATGCGGCAGGCAAGCTTTCATAGACTGGCGGGGCTCGGCGCGCTCGGCGCGTGGCTGATGATGGGCCTGGGGAGCGCCGCCCTCGCCGACGACTACAAGGCCGTTCCGGGACTCTCGGCCAAGGACCGGGCGCTGTTGGCCGGGAGCATGGTGCAGCAGGGGCAATGTCGAAACGCCTTGATCGAGATTCAAGAGGCGGCCAAGGAGATGGCCCAGGATGAAGCCCTCCTCCGCTTCAAAGGCACCTGCCAGGCGGAGCTGATGGCCCCTGAGGCGAAAGAGACGTTGCTCAAATGGCTTCAGCAGGCCCCGCAAGACCATCCGGAACGCGGCAAGATGCTCTCCCTCCTGGCCAAGGCCCAGGCCCCGAGCGAAGTGACCTACGAGTGGGTGCCCGTCCCCGGCGGCGAATTCGAGATGGGCGCCGAGGGCGGCGTCGCGGAAGCGGATGAAGCGCCGAAGCACAAGGTGACGCTGGACACCTTCCTCATCGGCAAGTACGAAGTGACGAACAAGCAGTACCACATGTTCGTGAAGGCCACGGGGCACCGTGTCCCCCAGAACTGCTGCGAGCAGCGCTATACCCTCTGGAAAGGCAACGCGCCGTTCGAAGGGACGGAAGAGTTTCCCATCTTCAACATCGATTGGGATGACGCCACGGCCTTCTGCAAGTGGGTCGGCGGACGCCTGCCGACCGAAGCGGAGTGGGAAAAGGCGGCGAAGGGCACCGACGGGCGCCTCTATCCCTGGGGCAACGACTCCCCCATGTCCGGCAACCGCGCCAACTTCAGCTTCGAGCCGGTGTCGGTCTGGGAAGGTCCGGCCTCGATGGCGAAGAAGGATCAATACGAGCATGGCAAGAGTCCCTACGGGGCCTATGAAATGGCCGGCAACGTCTGGGAATGGGTCAGCGATTGGTACGACGAGGCCTATTACAAGACGAGCCCGGCGAAGAACCCGCAGGGCCCCGCGAACGGAAAGACCAAGGTCATCCGGGGAGGGTCCTGGCGGAACAATGCCGATACCCTTCGGACCACGAACCGAAACGGCAAGCACGCCCCGACTGAGCGGCGCGTGTACATCGGCGCCCGCTGCGCCAAGGACGCGCCGAAGTAACGGGACTGTCCCGGTTCTAACTCAGGGGGACTGACACCCTTCATCAACTGAGCGACGAGGACTGAGCGAGGGGGTTCCTCCTCAGTCCTCAGTCCTCAGTCCTCAG
>CAYZTJ010000049.1:2128-4985 GCA_964481215.1 uncultured Nitrospira sp.
CCTCAGTCCTCAGTCCTCAGTCCTCAGTCCTCAGTCCTCAGTCCTCAGCCCTCAGTCCTCAGTCCTCAGCCTTCATCCCTCAGCCCTCTGCACATCGTTCCGCACCGCCTCCACTATTCGTTCGAATCCCGCATCGGGTGCTCCCACGGAGGCCGTGACCAACTCCAGGCGGTCGGGACTCCCGATGCCCAACCCCAGTTCGATCGCCCGCACGATCTGGCGCTCCTGCCAGACCGAGCGTCCCTTGATCTTGTCCCACGCGCCATAGGTGCGCACCAGCGCCAACGCCACGGCGTCGAGCGCGACCGGATCGCCGCTGAGCAGCAGCACATTGGCCTGCGCCGCTGTGCCGCTGGTCGGCCCCCCGGCAATCATCACGGTGGTCCCATCCGCGATGTGGAGCTGCGGATGGACGGCCAGATTCAATTCGGCGATCCGCTCGTGCCAATCGCCCATGAGAAAGGTCACCGAGGGCCGATTCCGCGGGTGCGCAAGACCGACGAGGTTCTTGAGGCAGCAGGAATAGTGCGCGAACCGGTGCGTCTTGATGACCGGCAGGTTGATCACGACGTCCGCCTCATAGGCCAGCCGCGAGACGTAAAATGTGGGCAAGGCCTTGGCCCCCGGCGGGTCGACGCGCACCCAGGGCTGCGGCGTCACCTCGTCGAGGGCGACCACCTGGGCCCCGGCGTTCTCCGCGGCCGCCTGGATGCCCGTCGCCTTCAAATTTCCGGATGTCGGAAAGCGAATGATCCCCGAGCTGTCCCCCACCGTGACCTGGGCCGCTCCGGCCGACCGAACCATCGCCACCGCGGCGGCCACGAGGGCCGGGCTCGTGGTGGCCGGCGGCGGCCGGTCGTTCACCACGTTCGGCTTGAGCAGGACCCGCGTTCCTGCGAGCGGCAAGCGATCCAGGCCGCCGAGCAGGCGAAGCCCCTCCTGCAGCATGGCCGGCACATCCCGTCCATGCACAATGGCTACGACAGCCTTGCCGTCTCGCACGAAAGGATTAGGGGGAATGGGTTGGACGGGAACCAGCGGCGCGTCGGGGTCAAAGAGGAGCGTGCCCAGCACGGAGCGCGGCGCCCGCATGATCGCGGGGACGAAGAGACAGCCGAACCCAAGACGGGCCAGCATGTCGCGGCGGGAGGCGATCATGGGAGCTGATGGCATATGGCTTATCGCTTATGGCAGAAGCAGGATAATCCCGTTTTGAATTGCCGCCTGGGCCTTCCTCCTGGCCATAAGCCATAGGCCATACGCTATATGCTCTTCATCCTTTCTCCAATGGGTAGCCAGCGTCCCGCCAGGCGCGGATGCCGCCGTCCATCGAGATCACGTTCGTATAGCCCATCTGCCGCAAGCTGTCCGCCGCCAGGGCCGAGCGAAACCCGCCTCCGCAGTAGAGCACGATCGCCGCCGCCTTGTCGGAAATCAGGCTTTCGATATCGCGTTCCAGGATGCCGCGGCCAAGGTGGCGCGCGCCCTTGGCCCGGTCTTTCGCGAACTCCGACTCCTCGCGCACGTCGAGAAAATGAAACGACTCCCCTCGATCCAATTTGGCCTTCACATCCGCCACGGTACACTCCTTGATCCGCGACCGGGCATCATCGACGATCTTGAGAAATCCAGGGTTGTGCGTCATGGGGCTCCTTGAATGAGTGATCAGTTATCAGTGAACAGTGATCGGTGAAGAGTTATCAATGAGGAGTGAGCCGTACATGGTGGACATGTCTTCTGCTCCCCTCCTGTTGACTGAGCACTGTTCACTTGTCACTCCTTTCTAAAACAGCCTCGTCTGCTCGGCGAGCGGACGCCGAAACGTGCGCGGAATCGGCTCATCCGACTCGGCCGGAAATCCCGCCTGGCGGCAGCCGGTCTCGAAGAGCTGCTCCAGCATGGACCAATAGGTTCCTTCTCCGTGATGGCGCTTGAAAAACCGCGCCTCGGTGAGCGACCCACCTCGAACTTCCCGCAGCCGGTTCGTGATTTTTCTCACCCGATCCGGAAAGGCCGCCTGCATCCGCTCCAGAAACACCGGCTCGACGCTGCCGGAGAGCCGCAACAAAATATACGTCGCGGTCGTCGCCCCGGCTTCCCGCGCCAGCCGGAGAATCTCCGGGATCGCGTCATCGTTCAGGCCCGGAATCACCGGGGCGACGGACACGCCGGTCGGAATCCCCGCGTCCGATAATCGCCGCATGGCGTCCAATCGGCTTGTGATGGACGGCGCCTGCGGTTCCACCTTCCGCGCCGTCTCGTTGTCCACGAAGGGAATGCTGAAGAACACCCGCACCCAGGCCTCGTCGCGCAAGCGCCGGAGCACGTCGAGATCGCGCGCGATCAACGCGGCCTTGGTAATCAGCCCCACGGGGTTCCGAAACTCCGCGCAGACCTCCAAGCAGGCGCGCGTCAAGCGATACTGCGCCTCGACCGGCTGATAGCAGTCGGTGTTCCCGGAGAATGCGATGATCTCCCCTTGCCAGCTTGGTTTCAGGAAGGTCTCGCGCAGCCGAGCGGCCGCATTGACCTTCACGACGATCTTCGACTCGAAGTCCGTGCCGGCGCCGAAACCCCAATATTCATGCGTCGGCCGCGCGTAACAGTAGGCGCAGGCATGGAAACAACCGCGGTAGGGATTCAGACTCCAACGAAACGGCAGGTCGGGACTCTCGTTGCGGCTGAGGATCTCCTTGGTCTCTTCCTCGAAGAGTTGCAGATCGACGGGCGGGGCGCCCTCAAGATATTCGCGGCTGATGTCGTCGAAACGATTCGGTGGGTTTGAAACCGCGCGCATGAGGCGCTATCGTCGGCCGGTCCCGATGGCTTGTCAAGGGCCCCGGGGCACGTCGTTCGT
>CAYZTJ010000049.1:5085-22480 GCA_964481215.1 uncultured Nitrospira sp.
AGTCGTCAGTCGTCAGTTCTCAGTATCCGAACCTGATCACCGAACACCGACAACTGAGCACGCTCCTTCTCTACCCCTTCCCCCTCACGCCTTACGCCTCACGTTTTACTGTTCACTTCTCACTTTTCACCCCCTTACCCCTTTTACCCCTTCCCCCTCACTTTTCATTTTTAATTTTTACTTTTTAATTCCCCCCTTCGGCGCGAGCCAGTCCCCTTGCGGCGCGGCTTTCGCCACTTTCGCCACTTCGTTGACTCTCCCCGACCCTAGTGCTAGCCTGGGAACTCTCGATCAACCTGATCATCCACACCCGATCGCATCGTGCACGATCTCCGCTTTCTCAGAGACCAGCTCGACAGCCTCCGCGCGCAACTGGGGCCGCGTGGCGCCGATGTTCCTTGGGATGAGCTGCAGAAACTCCTTCAGGAACGCCGCGACGTGACGGCCGAGGTCGACGAGCTTCGCCACCAACTCAAGAAGGGCTCGGATGAGGTCGCGCGGCTCAAGCGGGCCAAGCAACCGGCGGATGAGGCCATGGCGTCCATGAAGGCCTTGGGCGACACGATCAAGGAGCGCGAGGCCGGCCTCCGAGACGTGGAGGAGCGCGTGAGCGATCTCGCGCTGCGCATTCCAAACCTGCCCCATGCCTCCGTGCCGGTGGGTCGCGACGCGGCGCAGAATCAAGAAGTGCGGCGCTGGGGGGAGGCGCCGAGTTTCTCGTTTGCGCCGAAGGACCATGTGGAGTTGGGCGAGCGGCTGGGCCTGTTGGATTTCGAGCGCGGCGCCAAAATTGCCGGCGCGCGCTTTGTCGTCTTGACCGGCCTCGGCGCGCAGATGGAACGAGCCCTCATCAACTATATGCTCGATCTCCACACCGGCCGGCACGGCTACCAGGAGGTGCAGCCCCCGGTCCTGGTCAATCGCGCGGCCATGACCGGCACCGGCCAATTGCCGAAGTTCGAGGAGGACCTCTTCGCGCTGAAAGCCGACGACTACTTCCTGATCCCCACGGCCGAGGTGCCGGTGACGAACCTCTTGCGGGATGAAACGGTGTCCGGCGAGCGCCTCCCCATCCGCTACACCGCCTACACCCCCTGCTTCCGGCGCGAGGCCGGCTCCTACGGCAAGGACACGCGGGGGCTCATTCGGCTGCACCAATTCAACAAAGTGGAATTGGTGGCCTTTGCCCGTCCGGAAGCATCCTACGAGGAATTGGAACGGTTGACCGGCCATGCCGAAGCCGTGCTACAAGGACTCGGACTCCACTACCGCGCGATGGCGCTCTGCACCGGCGATCTGGGCTTCTCCGCCGCGAAGACCTACGACCTGGAAGTGTGGGTGCCGTCGCAGCAGGCGTTCCGTGAAATTTCGTCTTGCAGCAATTTCGAAGCCTTTCAGGCCAGGCGGGCCGGGATCAGGTACCGGAAACCCGACGGCAAGGGAGAGTTCCTCCATACGTTGAACGGCTCGGGCCTCGCGATCGGACGCACGATGGTCGCCATCCTCGAGCAATGCCAACAGGCCGACGGGTCGATTCTGGTGCCCGCCGCACTCCGGCCGTACCTCCACGGCCGAGAGCGGCTCACGGCCACTTCCGCCTGACGCCCATGGCCGAATCCGAACTTCGAGAACGACAGGCCGATCACACCTTTACCGAGCTCGCCCAGTTGGCGGCCATGGCCTGCGGCGCGCCGATGGCCTTGGTGGCCGTGCCCGACGCCGACCGGCTTGCCGTCATCGGCCGGCATGGAACGACGGTCCGGGAGTTGTCTCCGTCGCGTGAGGCAATCGCGCAGACGCTGGCCGATAAAGAAGTCGTCGTCGCGTCCCTGAACGGACAAGCCGGCTCGCTCCGTCTGTCCGCCGAGGAGCCCGCCATCCATTTCTATGCCGGCGCCACCGTCCGATCGACCGACGGACAGGCGCTGGGGCTCCTTTGCGTGCTCGACTATCAGACCCGCGCCCTCTCCGGCGAGCAGCGCGCCGCGCTCCTCGCCATCACCCATCAGATCGAAGCGCAACTGGCGCTCCGCCGCCACCAGGCCGACTACGAGCGCACCCTGCAGGAACGGCAGCAAGCCGAGGAAACGCTCAAGCAGCGGGACGAGCAGCTTCGACAAGCGCAAAAGATGGAAGCCATCGGCAATCTGGCCGGCGGCATCGCCCATGACTTCAACAACCTGCTCACGGTCATCACCGGTTACAGCGAGCTCGTGCTCAAGAAGATGGCCGACAGCGACCCGCAGCGGCGCAAGCTGGAAGAGATCAAAAAGGCCGGCGACCGCGCCGCGGCCTTGACCCAGCAACTCCTCGCCTTCAGCCGTCGCCAGATCCTCCAGCCGAAGGTCGTGGACGTCAATGCGATCATCTCCGGCATGGCCTCCATGTTGCAGCGTCTCGTGGGCGAAGACGTCCACGTCAACATCGCCCTGGCGCCGGAGATCGGCAGCGTCAAGGCCGACCCCGGGCAGTTGGAACAGGTCATCATGAATCTCGTCGTCAATGCGCGGGATGCGATGCCCAACGGAGGCAAGGTCACCATCGAGACCGTCAATATCGACCGAATCCCCGTCTTTTCCGCCAAGCCGGAGGCGGCGACCAAGCGGCCCTACGTCATGCTCGCCGTCAGCGACACCGGCACCGGCATGGACGAAGCGACGCGGGCCCGCATCTTCGAGCCCTACTTCACCACGAAGTCCGCCGGCAAGGGCACCGGCTTGGGCCTCTCGACCGTCTACGGGATCGTGAAGCAAAGCGACGGCGAGATCCTCGTCTACAGCGAGCCCGGCCACGGCGCCACCTTCAAGGTCTATCTCCCGCGTGTGGATCACGTGGCCACGGAGCCGGCCGCCGTGGCCTCCGCGGAATCGTTGCCGTCTGGCACGGAAACGATTTTGCTCGTGGAGGACGAGCCGGGGGTCCGCGCTTTCGCCGGTGAAGCCCTTCGCATGCAGGGATACACGATCCTGGAAGCCCGGCACGGCATCGAAGCCCAGCTCCTCAGCGCGCAGCATCCGGCGTCGATCCATCTCCTGCTCACCGATGTGGTCATGCCGCAGATGAACGGACGGGAAGTGGCCGAACGCCTCCTGCCGCAACGGCCCGGGCTCAAGGTGCTCTACATGTCGGGCTATGCCGAGCAGGCGGTGATCAATCGCGGGATCATGGAGTCCGGGTTCGCCTTTCTCCCCAAGCCCTTCACCCAGCACGCCTTGCTTTCGAAGGTGCGCGAGGTGCTGGATGGGAAGGCCTCATAACAGGTACAGTATCCGAGACCGGAGGGGTGCCGGAGCGGCCGAACGGACCAGTCTTGAAAACTGGAGACCTCGCAAGGGGTCCGCGAGTTCAAATCTCGCCCCCTCCGCCATGCACGGCAATGCTGAGCGCAGAACGAGGAACGCTGAACGAAGTAAGAAGACCCTGTCCTGAAACCAATCTCCGCATATCAGCGTTCCGTGTTGAAGAGTTGCGCTTGTCCCACACGCGAAGGTTAGGCTATGATGTGCGTTCCGCAACGTGAACGCATAGCACGCTCGTGACACTTTGAGATAGCAACCCGAACGAATCCCCCCTAAGAAGATCAGACGACGGAGAGGTGGCCGAGTGGCCGAAGGCAACGGTTTGCTAAACCGTCACAGGGCCAAAAGCCTTGTCGCGGGTTCAAATCCCGCCCTCTCCGCCATTTTCGAAAAGTGCTGAGCGATGAGTGCTGAGGACTGAGCGTAGGACTACTTCTTGAGGGCGGGATTTGAACGGGGGGCGCGTGGGGGGTATGCCCCCCGCGTGGGGATGTTCCAAGGGGGCCGGCCCCCTTGGAGGAGCGCGTGCAGCAGCACCCAAGCGCGACTTCAAATGCCCGCCCTCTCCGCCATTTTCGAGAAGTGCTGATCGATGAGTGCTGGAGACTGAGTGCTGAGTGGACGGGAGAGGTGGCCTACACTCCGTTCCTCCGACAGTTGCTCGTGGGTTGCTCCTGTGTGAGCTGCTTCACGGTCGGTCTGTCGTTACCCGCCTGTGACGAAACGATTCAGCATGTTCGCATTGCCGCGCAGGACTATCGATTTCAACCCGCGCTGGTTCGCGTCCACGCGGAACATCCCTTCCGTCTGACTATTGTCAACGAGGGACGGGAGGCGCACGAGTTTTCGACGCCGCTCTTCTCTCAGCCCACGGTTCGTCGACTCGCGCAAGAGCCGCCGGAGTTGGCGATCGATCAGGGGCACGTTCGCATCTATCCAGGTCGTTCCGCGTCGGTGACCGTCTCGGCGCCGGCGGGCGCCTACTGGTATCGCTGCGTCATCCCGGGCCATCGGGGGATGGAGGGCACGCTGATCGCGGAGTAGCGCGCGGCGCTTGACCTGCGGGGGCCCCGCCTGTATAAAGACCGAACCTTCCACCACACTCGGTGCGCCCGTAGCTCAATGGATAGAGCACCAGACTACGGATCTGGGGGTTACAGGTTCAAGTCCTGTCGGGCGCGCCAAGCTTTCAATGGATTGCGAGTCTCTCGCCGTGTCGTTATTGTTCTTGGTTCTGGTTATGGTCACGGTTTCAATTAGACCCAGCGGAGACTTTTCATAACCACACCTTTACTTGTCTAATGAATTCATGGAGTATTCCTAAGGCATCGTTGGAGTTACAGGTGAATTTGGGTCAGCTAAAAAAACTCATCGCGAAGCATGTTCGACTAAGGCCTCAGCCAATTCGTCTTGACGGACAGGGAAATCCTCTCGCCCCACGCGATGATACCTGAACCGTAAACAAGGTGGTCGGATCTGAAGTAGAACTGTCTAACACAAGCACTGGACATTGTTTGGCACTTGGGTCTGACAATATCCGTGAGTTTCGGACACCTGACTTCCTTCTTCTTCGCTGTCAGTTCATCATTCAAGGCAACAAGATAAATATAGAACCGCTAACAACCCCGAAGCCGGCGCTTTCGGCTGAACAGGATGCACTGCTTCGAGCGATTCACGAGAACCAGAGGAAGTTCGGCGCGGCAAAACTTGTGATATCTCGGCATGGGGGCGAGATTTACGTGGATGAAAAACCAACGGGCCAGTCTATTCTCGCGGAAGTTCCGGTGAGTGCTGAGAGATTCGAGGTCTTGGTCGATTCCATGCCAGATGCATACTTGCGACGTATTCCAGATTTTTTGCAGGACAACCCGTTCGTGGTATCACTTACGGACGAGGGGAGGAGATACTTGGGTATGACCTAAAACCCGATCACGGTTTTAGGCCCGATCATCGATCCACCCCAACCACTCCCGGTCGCGGCCAAGAAAATTTGCGGGGTTGTCACATGCTGCTTTGCCAGAGATCGCGTTGACTTTCCGCAGCAATGCCGTTAGCGTTGGAAGCCTGTCGGCTCACAGGGGCCGGCAGGGGCTGAGGGCGCTGCGTGACGAAGACCGCCAAGTATTGTTATCTGCTGACTTTGCATGACCGGAAGCGGCACGAACATACGACAAAACATGGGAATGTCGTTCGGTTTGTGGTGCAATATGAGACCTTCGTTGAAGGCAAATGGCAAGCGGTCGTTCGGTACGACACAGCTCATGGGTTTCCTCATGTGGACAAAATGTTCCCAGGTGGAACGACCGAGAAAATCCCATTATTGACCACGGATATGGGGGAGGCGCTGACCGTTGCCGATCAGGACATCGAAGAGAACTGGGAGCGCTACAAGGCCGACTATTTGAAAGGGAGGCCCCAATGACCGATCAAGAATTGTTCATCAAGAATCTCAAGCTCTCCCGTGAGTTTGACCTGTACCTCCTGGAGCACCCCGAAGTTGCCGAGCAGATCCCGGAGCATGCGCTGATCGTGCTTCTTCCGGAGGAAGACGCCGAACTTTGTGCCAAGAACCAGGAACTGGCGCAGGCTCGACGCGAACCGGGCCAGCCTGTTGCGTATGTCAGAGTGGGAAAGCTGACGCCGCCGCGCTCACGACTGGTGAACCCGAGGGTGGAGGTTGCCGCCTGAGAAAAGATGGTGCGGCCTCGCTTCTCTACGTAGAAACTCGCCCTCAATTCTGGTCCCGGTTTTGGTCACGGTTCGGTCACGGTTTTAGGCCCGATTCCCTCTCCCCCTCAATCACCGCCGATCACAATTCAAAGACATAAATCCCCTTTATTTACTGGGGGTTGACCGCTATCTATCACTCTTGATCACTGTCAGGCTCAACGGTTTCCAGAGGGCCTACGGATCTGGCATCATCTGATAAAGTCCTGTCGGGCGCGCCAATCGCCGAACAGCAGGGGCGGCCGGACGCCCCGGAGGGCCGCCCATCGCCCCCGTCCTCGCTGCACGCCCAATCGGAGTACGATTCTCTACGTACCACTTTACCCACCTTGCATCTCGCGAGCGGGCGGTGTATGCTGGCGTTCTTTTCGGGCCAAGATACGTATGCCGCCTGAGGTTGTTGGCGCGTACGTACTCCGAACGGACCAAGACGATCATCGCGGAGGTGTTGAATGTGGAAGAAGGACGACGCCAAGGGTCACCCCGGCGCGGAGGAGGCACTGATGGACGAGAAGGGCTCCAAATCGAGCGTGAGCGGATCTGAGAAGGCGACGGATGTCATCGCGTTCGTCGGCAAGGGAGTGGAGTTCAAGGGAACGATCATCTACTCCGGCACGGTCCGCATCGACGGCCATTTGGAGGGCGAGATCGAAACCGACGGGGTCTTGGTCGTGGGCGAAGAAGCGGTGATTTCCGCCAAGGTGACGGCGGGCACGATCATCTGCCAGGGTCGGCTCACCGGCGACGTCGTCGCGAAGGAAAAGGTCAAGCTCTTGTCGCCCGCCATCATGAACGGCTCGGTCTCGACGCCGCTGTTGTCTATGGAAGAAGGGGTCCTGTTCAACGGCAGCATGGAAATGAAACGACCGGACGTTCGCGACGTGCCGCGCGAGCTGTCGCGGGACGTGCGGGATGTGCGCGATTCTCTCGTGCGGGCGATCGGGGATACCCGGTCGGCGAGCTTCCCATCCGCTCGGAATTAGGACCTCGACACGAGGGATTGCGGATCGAGGCGGTGTAACGGAGGTGACGGATGGACTGGTCACCACCGCCTCTGAATAGCCAGCGGAGGGTCCAACTATGTGGGGCATCCAACAGAAGAAGCGGTGGAACGACGTGCCGCAGGACGAAAACCTGACTTTTCTCGGCAAGGGCGTCGTGCTGAACGGCATGGCGACCTTCGAAGGAACGGTCCGCATCGATAGCCGGTTCGAAGGCAAGTTGCGGGTGAACGGCACCCTGGTGGTCGGGCACGATGCCGTGATCAAGGGCGCGATTTCGGCCAACGCCGTGGTCAACAACGGCAAGATCTTCGCCGACATCACCGCCTCCCAGAAGGTCCAGCTCATGAAAGCGGCGGTGATCATCGGCGATGTCACCACGCCCTCCTTCGTGATGGAAGACGGCTCCCACTTCCACGGCCAGTGCAACATGGGCGTCCTCGAAGACGGCAAATGGACCGAGGAATCACCGGTCGAAGAACCCAAGTCGCTCTCCAACGACCTGGCCGCCCAGCGGGCCCGCTTGAGAACGCATTACCTGTCCTAACAGAGCCCATCGGGCATTCCCGAACGAGGCCGGAGCCGCAAGGTTCCGGCCTTGTTCGTTTCAGACCACTTGCCAGACGCCCCAGCCCATCCCGATCCCGGGCTTCAGATTAGAATTGGCTCATACTCGCCCAACGAGCCCCCTCCGCCCTGTTCGTCCCGTATACTAAAAGGTGACACGATTCCCGCAGCATCAGGGGGAGGCGACCATGTGGACATCGCAGGGGCTCTTGGGCCGACGTGCGGCGATCCCGATTCTGCTGACGGTCATGACGGGAGGAACACCCCTAACTGCCTCGGCGCTGTCGGGACATCTCCTCCTCGTGGGCCAGGGCCCGGAACAACCCGTGTTGCAAGAGCTGGCGAGGCTGTTCGAACGGCGCAATCCCGGGACCGCGATCGATCTCGAATGGGACAAGAATCTTCGCGCCGTCGAGTTGGTGCAGGCCGGCAAGGCGCAGATCGCGGTGACCGGACAGCCGGCGGCGCCGCTCCGGGCGACCCAGGTGGCGTGGGACGGCATCGCCGTCGTCGTCAATTTCGCCAATCCGGTCCGTGAGGTGAACGCGAGCCAGATTCGGGCGTTGCTCTCCGGCGACATCCTCCGCTGGTCCGAATTGGACGGGGCCGACCGAAAGGTCGAGATCGTCTCGAGGCCGGTCGACCTGAACCTGAACGCCGGACTGGAACAGTCTCTGGGCCTGCCGGGGCTCTTGAAAGGCGGTAAGGCGGTCCGGTCGGATTCGAGCGCGCTGCGCGAAGTCTCCGGACGGGACGCAGCCGTGACTTACTTATCGCTGAACGCCGCGCTCAAAGCGCAGGAGGACGGCGTCCCGATTCAAATCTTGACGGTCGACCAGGTGGAGCCGGGCGAACCCACGGTCACGAGCGGCCGCTACGGACTTCGTCGTCCTGTCCTGTTCCTGACCGCCCCGCAGCCCGATCCGCTCACCGAAGCGTTCCTGACCTTCGCCCGCTCGCCGGAGGGCCAACAGATCCTCCGGTCGATGTTCGCTCCGCTCGCCTCCCCCGCCGAGACGCCACGGGCGGCGGACGCGAAGCCGTCGCCAGGCGCAGCGGACAAGCCCTTGTGACCGCTCACCGAACCTGAGACCCATCCTGTTGATTGCCCGCGCGTCACCCGTTACAGCGCCTGCACGACGAAGCATTTGAGGTAGTTCGTCTCGGGCATTCCGGCCAGAATCGGATGGTCCCGCGCCTGACCGCGGGCTTCCACCAAGCGGATGGGACGGCGGGCGTCGTCGGCCGCGTCGGCCACGACTTGCCAGAGCGCCTCTGCCGAAACATGGTGCGAGCAGGAACAGGTGACCAGGACTCCCTCGGGCGCCAGGAGTTGGAGCGCCCGCAGATTGATCTGCTTGTACCCGGCCAGCGCCCGCGGCAACGCGCTCTTGGTCTTGGCGAAGGCGGGAGGATCGAGAATCACCATCCCGTACCGCTCTCCCGCCCGATGGAGCGCCGGCAAGGCTTCGAAGACGTCGCAGGCGCGATACCGGCAGACCGAGGAGAGCCGATTCAGCTCCGCATGCCCTTGCGCCGCCGCCACCGCGTCCTCGCTGCTGTCGAGTCCTTCGACGGAGCGCGCGCCCCGCAAGGCCGCATGAATCCCGAAGGCGCCCGTATGGCAAAAGGCCTCCAAGACCCCGAGTCCCTTGGCGTAGGGCGCCACGCCGAGACGATTCTCCCGCTGATCGCAATACCAGCCGGTTTTCTGCCCTTCGGCCACATCGACCCGAAAGTGGGCGGCCCCTTCGGTGATTTCCACAAGGGTCGGCGCCTCCCCCGACACCAATCCCCGCGCGCGCGGCAGTCCTTCCAGGCTCCTGGTTCCCGATTCGTTCCGCTCGTACACGCCCACCGCTCCGGTCAGCTCTCGCAACCAGGCCGCCAACTCCGGTTTGCGCCGATCCATGCCATAGGACAGGGTCTGCAGCACGAGCAGGGCATCGTACCGATCGACGATCAGACCCGGCAGCCAGTCCGACTCCCCGTGGATCAGCCGGTAGGCCGTCGTGCCCTCCACCACCCGCTGGCGATAGCGGAGAGCCGCCTCCAGGCGCGCGCGCCAGAACCGCTCGTCGATCGGCTCTTCTTGCGTCGTGAGGAGTCGCGCTCTGATTTTCGATTTGGGATTGAAGAAGGCTCGCCCGATGTAACGGCGGCGGGCATCGACGAGATCGACGAGATCGCCGGCCTTGGGATCGCCCTGCACCCCCGCCACATGGCCTTCGTAGAGCCACAGGTGGCCGCGACGCACCCGTTGGACCCCGACGGAGGTCACCGACACCCGTCCGCTCGGCGTCTCGGCTGTCACGTGGATGGCGTTCCGTTCAGGCGCATGCGGGGCCGGGCTAGCGGTCCTGAAGGAGCCTGAGATCAGCGGCGTCTTGCTTCAGCACATAGTTCCGTCCGTATTCCAAGACGTTCGTGGAAAAGGTACTCGGATGAAACGCGCGGGTATGGACACAGTGCAGCTGGATGATCTCGTTGTCCAGCACCTTTTCGGGATAGCCGTAGACGATCGTCAACTCGCCGCGAGGATCGTAGGGCCTCGTGGAATCGGCGACGGGCTGGGAACATTGGAAGAACCCTTCCCCGCGAGGAGACAGGAGCACCCGCTGTCCGGCCCGACCGGGTTGCTCCGTCCAATCCCAATAGTGATGGGCCAGGATGAGCGTCCAGCTCCGCCCCTGCCGGCCCGGTTCGCGATTCGCGAGCGTCACCACGCCCGGCCAGGCGACCAACTCGTTCCGATAGGCCTCCAGCCGACGCCGCACGTCTTCGGGGAAGAGATCCCGACGGGCTTTGGCCAGGAGCACTTCCTCTCGGGAGCTTTGCGGCCGATAGGGCTGGGGGAGCGGCAGCCAGGCGCTGCAGGCCTGGAGCAGGACACACAGGAGGAGCGCGGCCAGGCCTCCTTGAACCACGTGTGCCCCTGTCGTTTGCATGCGAGGGCCCCACCCACTGCGGACGACAGCCCCTTCCCTCGGGCCGGCAGGAGCGTCGCGCGAGTTCTCTCAGACACGCTTACTTCAATTCTTGCAGCGTCAGCGTCACCGACTCCGGCTTGCGATTCCGAAGATACTCCACGCGCACGTCATCGCCGACTTTATGGCCATCGAGAATCCGCGTGAGATCGTCGACGTTGTCCACCGGCTTGCCGTCGAGCTTGATGATAATGTCGCCGAGTTCGATCCGGCCCCCGCCGGTTTCACGGACGCCCCGAAGTCCGGCCTTGCCCGCCGCGCCGTGGCGCTCCACTCGGGCGAGGATCGCCCCCTTGATCCCCCATCGCTGCGCGATCTCGTCCTGAATCAACGAGACCCCCAGCCCCGGCTTGATGATCTTGCCGTGTTTGATCAGCTGCGGCACGAGGCGGGCGACCATATCCACCGGCACGGCGAAGCCGATCCCCGCAAAGGCGCCGCTGGGGCTCACGATTTGGGTATTCACGCCGATCAGGCGTCCCGCGCTGTCCAGGAGCGGCCCGCCGGAATTCCCGGGATTGATGGCCGCATCCGTCTGGATCACTCCGTCGATCGTGCGTTCGGAGAGCGACTTGATCGAGCGCCCCAAGGCGCTCACCACGCCTGTCGTGAGCGTATGATCGAGCCCGAAAGGATTCCCGATGGCCAAGACCTTTTGGCCCACCCGCAGGTCGCGCGAACTCCCCAGCTGCACCGGGACCAGCTTCTCGCGCGGCGCCTGAATCTTCAGCACCGCAAGATCATGGTCCGGATCGACGCCGACGACCTTGGCCTGATAGTCGGCCCCCTCGCTCAACACCACGCTGATCGTGTTCGCCCCATAGATCACGTGGTAGTTCGTGACGATGTGCCCTTCCAAGTCCCAGAGGAACCCGGAGCCGGACCCCTGGGGCACCTCCATGACATTGAGCGACCAGATGTCCCGACGCAGGGCCGTATTCGTAATGAAGACGACGGATTTCGTGGATCGCTCGAAGACCTGAATGGTCGCCAGCTCGTCCGCGCTCAAGCCGGCGGGCGCGCCGGCCGTCCGAGGGGTCGACTCAACCGCCGGCTCTGCGCCTCCAGGAAGCGCCCCCCCTACACAGACCAACCCACCGACCAGCAGGTACAGCCACCCTGCGTTCCAAAGCGTCCGACTCACCCTCGTTCACCCCCGCGCAATTGCCTTCCCACACACAATTTTTCAAACTTATCAGAACAGGAGCATTTCCTCCAGATCCCTTTAGGCGAAGGGACGCCCTCCCCCCTGGCTTACCGGATCCCTGGGAGAGGGTTTATTTTCGCAACTAGGGCTAAAGCCGAGCCCGTTCTTGCCCGATACGATAGGTGGGGTAGACGCGGGGCCACGCGCCAAGCCGGCCGGCCCGTCTACCTGTTACGAGCGGGGCAGGGTGCTTCCCATGATGGAGATGTTTCACTCTCAGCAACCTGATCGGCAGCAGCTCAAGGAATTCGCGCCGACCGACCTCCGCGTGGGACTCTACGTCATCCTGAACTGCTCCTGGTTCGTGCATCCCTTCCCGACCAAGAACTTCCAAATTACCTCCAAAGCGCAGATCCAGACCATTCGCGGGCTCGGGATGAAGTCCGTCACCGTCGACCTCGGCAAGTCGGACCCCGCAGTCGTCAAGTCGCTGTCCAACGGATCGGCCAATGGCGGCGCGCCGGCCTCCACGCCGTCGCCATCCGCCGCGACACCGGCTTCAGGCCCCGAGTCAGCGGCGGGCGACCCGCCGCCCGTCGAGACCGTGAGTCCGATGGAGCAGTACGTGAAAGGTCTCGAAAAGGCCGAGCAGGCCTTCGGCAAGCATCTGCAGAACGGCGCCCAGTTCATGAAAGAGCTCAGCACCGCCAGTCCTCAGGGTTTTGCCAATATCAAGCAAATCGTCGGAGACTTGGGCAGCATGATCGGCCAGGACGGCAACATCGGCGCCATCCTGAGCACCTTGAATCCCGAGGAACCCGGCGATTTCAATACGACGCATGCCATGAACGTCTGCGCTCTCTCCATGGTCGTAGGGAAGCACCTCAAGCTCGAAGCGGACAAATTGCGGGCCCTCGGCTTGGGCGCGCTCTATCACGACGCCGGAGAAGGCAAGCTCCCGTTGACGATTCGCAAGGCGCAGGGGCAACTGACCGCGGAGCAGCAACGGCAGTTTGAAGAACACCCGATCCTCGGGATTAAGTTGGCCGCCAAGGACCCCGGGTTCCCTGCACTGGCCTTTACCGTCATCCAGGAACACCACGAACGGCTTGACGGCTCCGGCTATCCCTTTGGGTTGAAGGCCAACAAAGTCTCGTTTCTTTCCCAAATCGTGATGGTCATCGATGAGTACGACGAGTTGATCAACCCCCGCGACCGCGCGAAGGCCATGGCGCCCGCGGAAGCCCTCTCGCACTTGCGCGCCCAGCGGCAGAAGCAACTGTCGCAAGATATCGTGACGGCCCTGGAGCAGTCGCTCGGGCAATATCCGCCGGGCAGCATCGTCGAGCTTTCGGACCAGTCGATCGGCATGGTGCTCAGCTTGGGAGAACCGGATCGTTCACGCCCCACGATCATCCTCTACGAGGCCGCTGCGCCTTCCGACAAGCCTCACATGGTTGATCTGGCGAGCGACACGACCCTGACGATCAACCGAGCGGTCCCGAAATCGGCCGTCCCGCCGGCCGCGGCCCAGTATCTCGACTTCGGACATTGGGCCAGCTATTTCGTCCGCAGTCTGCACGGCGAGCCGGAACCGGTCTCGGACGAACTCCCGAAAGCGGCCTAACCGCCGGGCAGACGATCCGTTCGCTTCCCCTCTTCTCTTCGCCACGACGGCTCGATCAAAGAAAACAGTTGAGGATCGCGCGCCCCTCCTATAAGGTGGAGCCCCGACGCTCACTACGATGTCCACGAAAGGATGGCCCATGCGAACGTTGCTGACTCTGTCCGCCCTGCTGTACATGCTCTCGATCCCGCTGACGTCCCCGGCTGCCGATCCCTCGACGGAAGAGCAGAAAACGCTCTACGCGCTGGGTCTCGCCATCAGTCAATCGTTGGGGAATTTTGCGCTGAGCGAGTCCGAGCTGGAGCAGGTCAAGGCCGGCATCACCGACGGGGTCCTGAAGCGGCCGAAGAAGGTCGAGTTGCAAACCTATGGCCCGAAGCTCCAGTCGCTGCAGCAATCGCGCGCCGCAGCGGTCGCCGATGGGGAAAAGAAGGCCGGCGCCGCGTTTCTCGCGAAAGCCGCCGGCGAGGCCGGGGCCACCAAGACCGACTCCGGCATCGTGATCAAGACGATCAAGGCCGGAACCGGCGCGACTCCCAAACCCGCCGATACCGTGAAGGTCCACTACCACGGCACCTTGATCGACGGAACCGTCTTCGATAGCTCCGTCGTCCGGGGCGAACCGGCCTCATTCGGGCTGGATCAGGTCATCAAGTGCTGGACGGAGGGTGTCCAGCACATCAAGGTCGGCGGCAAGAGCCGACTCGTCTGCCCTGCCGGTCTCGCCTATGGGGACCGCGGCGCCCCCCCGCAGATCAAGCCCGGCGCGACCCTCGTGTTCGAAGTCGAACTCCTCGAAATCACCAAGAAATAATCGCCCGCTCTCTCGTCAACCCCTCGTCCCCCTGGCCGTTCACCCGCCAGGGGGAGTGGGCCTGGCATACCCGGCTGTCACGTGGTAGCGTGAATGTAGGGCTAGTCTGGCAGGAGGTGTCATGGCGCAAGGAGCGATCATGCGGACAACCGCCTCTTCCAAGCATCACTGGGCCCGCCTACGCGCCTGGGCTTGTCTGCCGATTGGCCTCGTGACGGCTTGGTCCCCCCTGCCGAGCTGGAGCGCCGAGTCCTCGGTGCCGTGGGAATGCTCGGGCTACCAAGGCGAGGCCCAAGCGCGCTGCGTGCAGACCTTCATCGAACAACCGCGGACCCGCATCGCCGAACTGGAGGGGGAGCGCCAGGCGCAGGCGCGGGAACTCGATCGGCTGCGCGATCAAGTGGATCGCCAGCATGCGACCACCGCCGAAATGCAGCAGGAACTCGCTGATCAGACGCCGAGCGTCGTGCCCGTCCCGGTTCCCTACGGCTCTTGGTATCCGCCGGTTGGATTCTCGCTCTACCTGGGTCGCCCTTGGGTCTATGGCCCCTACGGGCCAGGCCTCGTGGTTCGCCCCTATGGTTGGGGGCCTCGGTATTATGGCCCCCATGGTCGGTGGGCCCGGCGCCGGTAGCCCCTCCCAGCCCGCGCCGCCCCCCCGGCCATTTTGTTACGCCGGGAACAACTCAAGCCGGCTCTCGGGCGCGACGGCTTTTTCGATACCTTCCACCCTCACGCCGAGCAGGCGGATCAACTTTCCTTGCGGGTTCTCGCGTTGATCCAAGAACGGCAAGAGCAGCTTGAGCGCTTCGCGTTGCAGGGCACGGGAATCGCGGGCCGGCGACGAGAGGGTGTGCGATCGGGACTTCGTTTCGAAGTCGCCAAAGCGCACGGTGAGCACCACGGTTCGAAACGATGCAAAGCCTTCCGTGACGAGTCGCGCGACCACGCCCTCGCACATGGCGCGCAGTCGATCCGACAAGACCTGCGAATCTCTCGTGTCCTGGTCGAACGTTTCCTGCTCCCCGACCGACTTGGCCTCCCAATCCTCGGACACGGGGGCCTCGTCCACCCCATGAATTTTCTCGTAGAAGTCGTCGCCACGCTTCCCAAAGCGGTCGTGGAGCTGCCCCGGCGAGAACCGTTTCAGGTCGCGCACCAGCCTGATGCCGAATCGGCCGAGCTCGGCCTCGGTCTTGGGCCCGATCCCGGGGATCGCCCGCACCGGCAGGGGATCCAGAAACGCTTCGATCTCCTCTTTCCGGACGACGGTCAGGCCGTCCGGCTTGTGCATGCCGGACGCGATCTTCGCGATCAACTTGTTCGGCCCTAGTCCGACGGACGCCGTGAGGCGCTCCTGATCCGTGATGGCCTGCTTGATCGACCGACAACGGGCTTCAGCCGCAGCCAGAGTCCCCAGCTCCGACAGGTCCAGATAGGCCTCGTCGACGCTCGCCTGCTCCACGACCCGCACGTGTCGACGCAAAAGGCTCATCACCCGGTCGGACACCTCCCGATATTTCCGCATGTCGACCGACAAGAAGACGACCGGCGGCTTCCCCTGTTGACGCGCCGCCTCGGAGGCCCGCCAGGCCCGCGCGATCGGCATGGCCGATTGAATGCCGTACACGCGGGCGGGATAGTTGGCCGTCGACACCACGCCCCGCCCCTCCCCGCCTTTGGGGTCCGCCCCCACCACGATCGGCAGGCCGCGGAGCCGCGGCGTATCGCGTTCCTCGATGGCCGCATAAAAGGCATCCATGTCGAGATGGGCGATGAAGCGGGTCGTGGTCTGTGCCATGGCGCCAGAATACCGCGACGGCGAGGGAAGTCCAAACGCTTCTTCGTTTTCACGAAACCGGGTACAATGCGGCATGCGCCTGTTCGGTTGGCTCCGACCTCTCATCACGGTCTTCACCCCCTTCCTGCTTCTCGGCTGCGAGACCTCCGACCGATTGCTCGACGCCACGGGCAAAGCCTTGCAGTCGGGAACCGGGAAAACGGTCCTCGACATCGCGCAGGGAAAAGATCCCAAGCAGATCGTCAAGGAGAAGACCGATGCCTATGCGCGGAACCCCGAAGCGCTGGTTCGCGACCTGAAAGCCGTCCAACGGGACTTCGAAACGATCGTCGCGGCGCTGCGCGGAGAAGTGGGCAAGCGCTGGGGGCAGAAGGAGGTCAAACTTCCTGAACGGAAAAAATACGTGAAGTACACCCAGAACTACCGCAGCCGGGCCATCGTGGACTTCGACGCCGGCGAAATCATGGTCGAGACGCTCGATGAAAAGGACCCGGCCGGCAGCTTGAAGAATGCCGTCGTCACCACGCTCCTCACACCCAACGATCCCCGAAGCGTCGATCTCTTCACCGACAAGGAGATCACCCTGACGAGCGACCGGGAGCCCTATCTGTTGGGCCTCGTGGTCGACCAGAACAAGCGCCCGATCCGCACGCCGGCCGAGGCCGATCCCTTCGCCGAGTGGCTCATCGCCAATCGGGCCGGCGCCCGGACGATCGAGCAGGATGGCGCGCCGAAGACCGCGCAGTTCGTCAAGATTCCCATGGCGACCAACTTTTCCAACAAGCAAGCGGAGAAGTACCGGCCGATCGTCACGCGCATGGCCGCGCAATTCCAGATCAGCCCGAGCCTGGTCTTCGCCATCATCCGCACCGAAAGCAACTTCAACCCCTTCGCCGTCAGTTCGGCTCCGGCCTACGGGCTGATGCAGCTCGTGCCCACCAGCGGCGGCCGCGATGCCTATCGAAAGGTGAAGGGACAGGACGGCATTCCGTCGCGCGACTATCTATTCGATCCCCAGAACAACATCGAGCTCGGCACCGCCTACCTCCATGTGCTGATGTACAGCCAGCTCGACGACGTCGCCAACACCGTCTCGCGCGAGTATTGCGTCATCTCCGCGTACAACACCGGCCCCGGCAACGTCTACAAGACCTTCGCCAAGCAACAACGCGCCGCCGTCGAGCAGATCAACAGCCTGCAGCCGGCCGCGCTTTATGAGCGGCTGCGCACGAGTCTTCCCTATCAAGAGACCCGCGACTACCTGGCCAAGGTCGTCGGTTTCCGCAAACAGTTCGTCAGCCCAGCGGATGCGGCAGTCCGGTGAAGGGGAGAAGGGGTTATCGGTGATCGGTTTACAGTTTTCCGTTTTCAGAACTGATAACTGATTACTGAGGACCGACTACCACTGAATTGTCGTCTCACCCC
>CAYZTJ010000050.1:0-14944 GCA_964481215.1 uncultured Nitrospira sp.
CGTCCGGTCTATCTTCTTGCACGATTCCTCGTGATCCCGCGACCCCCGATCCTATGACCGGCAGCAACGACCACCTGGGCGTCGGAGTCTCCTTGACCTTCGGACTCCTGTTCCTCACGGGCCTGCTGTACCTCTCCATGGCCCGGAAAAAAAAGATCGGCCTGGGATTGCTGGCCGCCTGCTTGGGGGCGATCTTCCTGATGCTGGTGATGGAGCTGGCGGACAACGGCTTCATCCCCTGGATCCCTGCCGCTTTTCAGCCCTGGCTCGCGTTCTCCGCGTATCTGGGATTGGTCTTCGTGTTCCTCAACATCGTCGACCTGACGCTGGTCGAAGACTACCTGATCGCCCAGCGCGACTTTTATATTCCCCATACGCTCCGGCTGCTGGGCGTACTCGTCGGCTTGGGTATCGCCGGGCTCCTGCTCCTGCGCTTCGTGCTCGATGTCAACGTGCTGGCCCTGATCGCCGTCCCGACCGTGGCCACCGCGGTCGTCGGCTTTGCCCTCAAGGACGTGATCGCGCGGTTCGCCTCCGGCATCGAACTGGGCAAGATCATCCGCGTGGGGGATTGGGTCACGCTGATGGGCAAGGAGGGCGTCATCACCGACATCAATCTGAACTACGTCACGATCAAGACGCGCGCCTGGGATTACGTCAGCCTCCCGAACGACGCCGTCACCCAGGCCGAGGTCGTCAACCACAGCCGACCCGAAGGCATCACGGCCCGCACCCTGACCATCGAGGCGGGGTACGACCACCCGCCGTTGCACGTGAAGCAGGCGCTCGTGGATGCCGCCGCGGCGGCGCCCGGCGTGGCGCCCCATCCGCCTCCCGTGAGCTACCTGCATGAGTTCAAGGAGTCCGGGATCGAGTACAAGCTGCGGTTTTGGCTCACGGATTACCCCCGCCGCGAGCGAATCGCGGGGGAAGTGATGGCCTACGTGTGGTACGGATTCAAGCGGCACGGCATCGAGATCCCCTATCCGCAACGCGTGCTGCATCAGGCCGTCGCGCCGGACCGGGCTGCCGCGCGCGCGGCGCAGGTGACGGAGCACCTCTCCCATCTGCGTTCCATCAACTTCCTCTCCGTCCTGAACGACGAGGAACACCGGCGACTGGCGGAAGGCGCGGATAAGCGGGTGTTCATGCCCGGTGAGGTGGTGGTCCGAGAAGGAGAGGCGGGTTCGGAGTTGTTCGTCGTGATGTCCGGCACAGCCGACATCGAGATTGCAGCGGGCGGGCAGGCGGCGAAGGTGGCCTCGATCAGGACGGGCGACTTCTTCGGAGAGATGTCCCTCCTGACCGGCGCCCCGCGGACGGCGACCGTGCGCGCCACCACTCCGCTCTCCGTGCTGGTGGTGGACAAGAGCGACCTGGCGCCGGTCCTGGCGCACAATCAGGGCCTGGTCGAGCGGTTCGGCGAGACCCTCGCGCAACGCCAATCGGCGTTGGCCTCTCACCGCGAATCCGCCGCGAAATCGCACAAGGCGGAGGAAGGGACCGACAGCCGGTCTCTCACCTCCCGCATCCTCAACTTCTTCGGCCTCGCGCACCGATAAGCCCCGGCTCGCGCGGCCTCGTAGGTCCATGAAACGGCCATCTTCCGTCGGCAAGAAGTGGCTCACCGGCACCATGGTGGGCGGCGGCGTGTGCCTCCTAGCCTGGCTGCTGCAGTGGTCCGGCGCCATGACCATCGCCGAACTCACGACGCTGGACCATCGCTTCCATCAGTATGCGGATCCCCGCAAGGCCGGGAAGGACATCGTTCTGGTCGCCATCGACGACGCCAGTCTCGAGGCCTACGGCCGCTGGCCCTGGCCTCGCGATCGCCATGGCTACGTGGTGAATTTTCTCAAACGGGCGGGCGCCAAGGCCGTCGCCTTCGATGTCATTCTCTCCGAGCCGGACACCGACGACGCGCAATTCGATCTGGTCTTCGCCGATGAAATGCGGGCGGCCGGGCAGGTCTATCTTCCCTTTCTCCTGGAGAACCAGCCGGACGCCCCGCCTCTGCCGTCGGCGGGGCCACAGGTTGCGGCCTCTCCCCTTCCACCCCAGGTCGGCGTGCAGTTGAGAGAGGAAGGCCGGCCGGCGCCGCGGCCCACCTTCTCCTCGATGCGCCTGCCCACCATGGCGCTGACGGAGGCCGCTCGCGGCATCGGGTATATCAATCTCACCCCCGATATCGACGGCACGACCCGCCGCGTTCCACTGATCGCAACAACCGACGGGCGTCCTGTGTTGCAGCTCGCCGCGCGCCTGGCCGCCGACATGCTCCAGGCCGAGCAGATCACCGTGGGCGCCCGCCAGCTTCGGATCGGACCCGCTACGATTCCCCTGACCAATACCGGCGAGATGCTGATTGACTGGCACGGGGATTTGGAGGATCGCACCTTTCCCATGTATTCCATCGGAGCTGTCCTCCGCTCATTCACCGACCTCCAGGCCGGCAAACCGCCGCTGCTGGACCCCGGACTCTTCAAGGACAAGATCGTCTTCATCGCCGCCACCGCGGCCGGCACGTACGACCTGCGCGTCACGCCCCTCTCGCCGATCACACCCGGCGTGCTGATTCACATGTCGGCGCTGGATAACATCCTTCGCAACCGCTACCTGCGCCCCGCGCCGGCCTGGGCCAACGGACTTGTGACCCTGGCGCTGTGCCTGGCCACGGCCTGGCTCTTCATGATCATGCCGGGCTATGTCCTCAAGTTGTTCCTCATCGGCGGCTTGGGCGCCGCCTATTACGGCCTCGCCGTGCATGCCTTTACATCCCATGGACTCTGGCTGGACCTCGCCCTGCCCTTGAGCGCGCTGGGCGCCACGTTCGCCGCCACGGCCACCGTGGAGTATCTGACGGAAGGCCGCCAGCGGCGACAGCTTCGCGCCGCTTTCGACAAGTACATGGCGCCGGAGGTGGTCGACGAGATCATGAAGAATCCGGAAAAAATCCGCCTCGGCGGGGAAAAGAAGGAACTGTCGGTGCTCTTCTCCGATATTGCGGGATTCACGTCCATCTCCGAAAAACTCTCCCCGGAAGCGCTCGTGATTCTCTTGAATAAGTACCTCTCCGCCATGACCGACATCATCCTCAAGCACCGAGGGAACGTGAACAAGTATCTCGGCGACGGCATCATGGCCATCTTCGGGGCGCCGCGCGACGACCCCCGCCATGCCACGCTGGCCTGCTTTGCCGCCCTGGATTCGCAAACCGAACTCGCGAAGCTCCGCGAAGACTGGAAGCGGGAGGGGCACCCCGACATTTCCGCCCGTATCGGGATCAATTCCGGCCCGCTGGTCGTCGGCAACATGGGCTCGCAAAAACGCCTCGAATATACCGTCATGGGCGACAGCGTGAACCTCGCCTCGCGCCTCGAAGGCGCCAATAAATACTACGACACCCTCATCCTGCTCGGCCCTCGGACTTATGAGCTGGCCCGCCAGGATATCGAGGCCCGGGAAGTCGACCTCATGCGGGTAAAAGGCAAACACGAGCCGGTTGTGGTATATGAACTGTTGGCGAGAAAAGGAGCCCTGCCGTCGCAGAAGCAGTTGGTGGTCGGGACCTATCTCGAAGGCCTCCGCGCCTACAAGGGTCGCGAGTTCGCGCAGGCCATTGCCAAATTCGAAGCGGCGCTGAACCTTGACCCGAACGATGGGCCTTCGCGGGTCTACCTGACCCGCGCGCAGGAGTTTTCGGCGGCCCCTCCCCCCCCGGACTGGGATGGGGTCTACGACTTGAAATCGAAGTAGAGGAGTGCGCGCTATGCGACAGCCACGACGATGGATTGGCTTAGTGGCCGCCTGTGTCATAGGACTCGCTTCCGCCTCTGCCGCATCGGCCGAAAGCGTCTACGTCACGGCGAAGACCGCGCAGATCCGTTCCGGCAAGACATCGCTGGACCCGGTGGTCGCTAATCTTCAATATGGGCAGGAGCTGGAGGTGGTCTCTCGCGAAGACAAGTGGATTCAGGTGCAGACCAGCAGCGGAGCCAAGGGCTGGATCTATTCCGCCAAGGTCTCCTCGACGAAACCCAGCGGCAGCGGCGGGGACTTGGCCGCGCTGGGCGAACGGTTTCGGCGTGGCGATTCCAGCGTCACGGCCTCGGCCGGCGCCCGCGGCTTGGACAAGGCCTCGGAGGGGTATGCCAATCGGACCGGCATTACCAAACCGTATCGCGACGCGGTCGACCGGATGACGGCCTACAAGATTCCGGATGAGGAAATCCAGGAGTTCTTGAAGAGCGGGAGGCTCGGCGAATATGCGCCATAACCGGCTTTCATTCCCGAGCCTCGCGATGCTGGCCTGCGCGGCGTCACTGGGCTTGACGGGCTGTCCTGAACTGCAGCGGGTCGCCGAGCATGCCGCCCGACAGTCAGGCGACGAACGGCTGGCCCGCGCCATTCAGGGCACCGGCCAAGTGATCGCCGGCCTGCTCCCCATCGGTCCGGAAGAGGAAGAAAATATCGGACAGGCCATCGCGCTCCAGGTGATCGCCCGGTACGGAGGCGTCTACGACCATCCGGAACTCACCCGCTACGTCAACCTGGTCGGAAAGGGCGTGGCCCTGACCTGCGACCGAGCCAACATGGAGTACCGCTTCGCCATCCTCAATCATGACTCCATCAATGCGTTTGCGGCGCCATCCGGTTATATCTTCGTGACGCGCGGCCTGCTCAAGACCGTCCAGAACGAAGCGGAGTTGGCCGCCGTCCTGGGGCATGAGATCGGGCACGTGACGCAGAAACATATTTTGGACGTCATCCAGCGATCCAAGCAGATTGCGGGCGTGGCGGATGCAGGCCTCGCCTACGCGACGCGCAACCCCGATGCGTTCAAGAATGTGATCGACGGCGCCGTGAAGAAGATTCTGGATGAAGGGCTCGACCAGGGCAAAGAGCTGGAGAGCGATCGCCTCGGCGTGGTGTTCGCCTCGCGCGTCGGGTACGACCCGTCGGCCTATCTCACGTTCTTGAACCGCCTGCGCCAGCTCAAGGGCGACGACAAGGCCTTCTTCAAGACCCATCCGAATTTCTCGAACCGCATCACGGTCGTGCAGAACGCCCTACGCGAGCAAGGCCTCAAACCCGGCGGCGCGCTCTTGGCGGATCGGTTCAGCCAGCGAACCAGCGGAAAAATATAGTTCAAGCAGGATTATGGGCTGCCGAAGGGCTGGGCGGCTCCGGTTTCGCCATCATGCGCTGATTCCGTTTAGCCATTCCGCGCCTAGCTGTTGGCGCGTGCGCCTCTGAAGCGGCGGCGTGGCGCCGTCATGCCGTCGCACACGGCACCCTCTATTGCCGACACTACGCTGGCACCGCGATAGCGACAACCGCGCGCCTATCCCTTCCAGCCCTGAATTCAACAAATTGATGACAGGCAGGCTCGAAGCGGAGGCAGAGATTATCCTCTATCTACAGCGCTACGGCCCAATCCCACTACAAAATGACAGGATATTGAGGAAAGCGTCTCTCAAGACTATTGAGAATTCACCCGCCCGCGCAGGACCTGCCCGCCGCATGGCTCCGGCAGGCGGGAGCCACGGCTGCCCGGCCTTCATAGCTGACGCGACACCGGCGGAGGAGGCTGAAGCCGTGGACGCAGTCGGCCAAAGCCTTTGGCCTCGGACGAGGAATGCGGGGCGGGTGTCCGCTGAAGCCTTGCCGCCTCCGCTAAGCTTCGGCGGCCCACCGGAGCCTTGGCGAAGGTCAGGGCGAAGGCGGACAGGCTTCCGGTCTTCGTCGCCGGAGCTACTTCGGCTGAGGAGGCTCGGCTGGTTTCGCCGAAGCAATCACATCAGAGGGACCACGGCTGTAAAGCCGTGGCGCTCCACAATTTGTTCTGACGTGCCTTCCTCGGTTGGACGGGATGGGCCCAGAGAGCGATCGCCCTGGCGGACATCCAGCCCCCTCACAGCCAAACTCGGCGCCGAGACGCCGACCTCGCACTCCGGTGCGGTCTCAGAGGCGCGGCGGCCGATAGCACGACAAGGAGTGGCCATGGAAGCCTCACGCATCAGGCGATGATCGAGGGGCCCGCCCGTCGTCAGCCGAAGGCGCGCCACCACTCAATTTCCGTACGCCGCTATTGGTGGACATCCTATCGTCTCCGCATTTCAGCAGTTATTGCGTTGAGTTCCCGATCAAGACTTTCTGCTTCTTCCCGCCTGCCAAGTTCCCGGGCCAGGTCGATGGCACGCTGAAGCACTTCGTGAGACCTGCCCACGTCCTCTAGAGCGCGATAGCTCCAATAGGCCCGCTGATAGTAGGCCAGCGCGGCAGGTTTGTTGCCGCGCTTCTCCAAGACGCGGGCCAGGGCGGCCAGGTCGCCGGCAATGGCGAGCTGCTGTTCGCTCGCCTTGTCGAGTTCAAGCGCGGACTCGAACTGGCGCTGCGCCTCATCGAGTTGCCCTTGGGCTTCCGCCGCCAGGCCCAGGTTCAACAGATTGGCCGACCATTCCCGTTTCTCATTGAGCGATTGATTCATTGCCCGCGCCGCCTCGAACTTGACCCGCGCCGTATCCGGCGCGCCCGCTTTCAAGTCAAGCAGCCCGAGATTATTCAGGATGATCGCTTGTTGTTTTTTGTCGCCGGTCTCTTTCGCCAGACTCTCGGCCCGCTGATAGCGTTCCTGCGCTTCAGCGGACTGCCCGACGAGCTGGAGCGCCGCCGCAAGTCGCGTCAGTGACGGCAAGAGTTGGGAAGTCTGGCGGGTTTCTTCGGCGAGCGCGAGCGCGCGGCGATGCAGTAGCACGGCCTCGTCGGCCCGTCGCTCTTGGACCGCGACGGCGCCAAGACTGTTGAGCGCCTCCACAATCCCTGGGAGGTCATCGAGACTTTCAGCTAATTGTCGGGCATCTTCAAAAGCGCTCTTGGCCAGTTCCCATTCGCCTTGCGCCAGCAAGCGCTGCCCTTGCGCCTGCCACTGCCGGACTTTCCCCGCGAGCGGCGGGGGCGCGGTCACAGGCTCGGGCGCTCCACCGCAGCCGGCCAGGCAACAAAACAGTAGTGCAGCCCCGATTGGGCGGCGTCCCCGCATGCGCGCCTCAATGGTCTCCGCGGAGACTCCCCGGGCTCGGATCCGGCGGCGCGGGATCGGGGCCGGCATTTTTCACGAAGGTGCTGACCGGCCAGGTATTCTTGGCGCCGCGCAGAATCTGATTCGTATCCTCCACGGTCACCTGCGCCGATCGCAGCACGGGGCGGAGCTGCTTCGACGTGGTCCTGAGAGACTCCGTCGTGGCTTTCACGTTCTGCATCGAGGCCTGCGCCGCATCGACCAGCTCCGGAAGCCGCTGGGTGCTGGCCTGCACGTCATTGACCGCCTGATCGACCGTGCCCAGGGTCCGCTTCATCGACACCGTCACCTCCGGAAGTCCCGCCGTGGTCTTCTCGACGGAGGCCAGCGACCGTTGGACAGAGGCCATCGTCGCCGGCAGCTCCTTGCTCGCCTCCTCCACATTCGTCAAGGCGCGCCCGCCGGTCTGGGCGGCCAGGCGGACGTCTTTGGTGATCGCCTCAACCTCCGCCAAAGTGCGCTTCACGGTCTCCACCAAGGCCGGCACGTCTTTGAGCAACTCGGCTAGCTCTTGCGGTTCCTCGACCGTGAGCATGCCGCCGTCCGGGATCACTGGCTTGGCCGGCGTGCCGACGGATATCAAGATCTCCGAGGCCCCTACCAGACCGCTCTTTTCAATGGTTCCCTCGGAGTCCTCTCGGATCTTGCCCTGATACGCCCTCATGAGTTCGAGCGTGACATCGACCGAGCCCTGCTCGCCGAGCTCGATGGTTTCCACCCGCCCGATCGGAATCCCGGCCATGAGCACCCGGGCGCCGGGCGACAGGCCGAACGAGTTGCTGAGCGCCGCCTGCAGCCGATACCGCGGCTGAAAGAGCCCTTCCGTCTTCGCCATGAAGATGCCGATGACGATCAGCCCGACGATCGGAATCAGCACAAAGAGGCCGACGAGGCGGGCGATCCGCCCCGAGGTCATCCCATGCGAATAGTGGAGCTTCATGCCTTCTTCCTTTCTGCGCGTGCCCGCGCCGCCTCGCGATCAGGCTCCCAAGTAGGCCAAGAGATCGCCGGTTGCGGCGCTCAGCAGATTCGGTCGAGGCCCCTCCGCCACCACCTGCCCCTCCCGCAGATAGACCACGCGATCGGCTAACGATTGGAGCGGAGAGGCGTGGGACAGCGTCATGAGCAGGGTCAGCGGCCTGCGGCGGCGCCTGTCCTCCAGCAGCGCGCGGCAGCGGCCGATCTCTTCGGCATCGAGCCCCGCATCGGGCTCCTCCAGCAAGAGCACCGTCGGGCCCATCACCAAGGCCCGGGCGAGGGCCACTGACTTCGCCTCGCCGAAGGTCAGGGCCGCGGGAAACCGGTCGCGGAGCGACGCCACGCCCAACTGCGTCAGCAAGGTCGTGACGGTGGCGTCGATCTCCGACTCGCCCTGCGCCTGATGAAAGCGCAACGGCAGGGCCACATTGTTGAAGACCGTCATGTTGCTCAGGAGGCCGGGCGGTTGCAGCACGACGCCGACACGGAGGCGGAAGTCGAGGTCGCCGTCGTCCTCCAGCGCCGCCGGATCCTGCCCGCAGACCCGAACCAGGCCCTCATCCGGAGCCAGGAGCCCCGCGCAGAGGCGGAGGACGGTCCCGGCGCCCGAATGAACGGGGCCCAGCAGCACGACGCAGGCCCCCTCCTGGACCGTCAGCGACACCGCCAGCGGATCGACCCCGTCCTCGCCGGCGCAGCGCACATCCGTGAGGGCCAGCGCCGCGCTCGTCATAGGTACACCGCGCAGACGATCACCATATCGACAGCGAGACAGATCGTCACCGAATTGATCATCGCGTTCGTCGTCTGTTGCGGCACTTCCGTCGGCGACTGCCCCACCGCCATGCCGTGATGGCAGCCGATCGCGGCGATGAGCGTCCCGAACGTCACGCTCTTCACCGCCGTGACGAGCACATCCAGCGACGAGAGCGACTTCACGATCGAATCGGCGAAGGCCGTAAAGGGGATCGTCAGTTCGAGCTTGGCGATGACGAATCCGCCCAGCACCGCGACGAGATCGAAGTAGAAGGTCAGGCACAGCATGGCCAGAATCATGCCGATGACGCGCGGCATGATGATGAACCGCGTGATCGGAATGCCCATGAGCCGCAGGGCCGTCACCTCCTGGCTCACGCGCATATTGCCCAATTCGGTGGTGATGGCCGTCCCGGACCGTCCGATCACGATGAACGCGGTCAAGAGCGGGCCCAGTTCGCGAATCACGCCGACCACGATGACGCTGCCGATGAGGGATTCGGCTCCCACGAGGGGGAGCTGCGTGCCGGCTTGCGTGATGACGATGATGCCGAGCAAGAGCGCAATCACGCTGGTGACGGGCAGCGCGTCGACGCCGGTAAAGAGAATCTGCCGGGCGATGACCCGAACGGCCTCACGGCGCCCGCGAGCCCCTCCGCTCCCCAGATCCTGGAACACTCGGACGACGAGGGCGCTGAGATCGGCCAGATAGGCGAAGCCGGCGAGCACGCGGGCGCCCAGCCACTCGATGGCCGACAGGCCGCGCGCATGCTGGATGGACTCCATGGTCAGCCCCACTGCGGCAGGCGCAGGCGCGCCGGCCGCCGCCCGAGAATCCGGCCGGCCCCGATCGGCGGGATTCTAGGGGAGACCTCCCGCTAATGCAATCGACGGAAACGTGCGCGAACGGACCGATCCCGGATGCCGGCGGTCAAGGCGCCGGCAATCGCGCCGACAGGATAGGCATATGGCCCCCCTGCGGATCAGATGGCCGTGGCTCTGCGCCTTCTTGGTCGGCCTTGGAGCGACCGCCTGTACTTCCGCGCCGCCCCGGCCTTATCACGAACGCTACGAAGTCCGCCACCTCACCGTCATGTTTCTCGACGAGCAGAGCCTCCAGGCCCGGTACACCGCCATCTCCGGCAAGCCGGCCGTCTCTCTCTCCGGCTATCCGCCCATTCAAAGCCTCACCACCGTCCGCGGATTCTACGACTTCACGACCAAGACGCTGTACTGCTCTAAGATGGACTTCACCGTCTGCGGCCACGAACTTCACCATGCGGTGCTGGGCCGGTTTCACGAGGAGTGAGGGGGCGGGGGCGATCGCCACCAGCGTTCGGCAATCAGCTCCAGCTGAAGGCCGTCAGAGAATCGGAACCGATGAAAAAGGCCCGGGTCCGTTGAAGGACCCGGGCCTTGCCTACCACCGCCGCGCGTCGCGAACGCGCGTGAGCCGCTATTCCACCAGCTTGAGCGTGCGTCCATCCACCTTGGTGTTGGCGATCAGGTAGTCCAGGCTCTTGTTGAGCGCATCATTGATGATGTCCTGGGCATCCTCCAGGTCGAACCAGACCTCGGTGTCCTCCGCGTTGCCGAACACGCTGAGGTTGACCGCGCTGCCATCCGACGCGTTCTTCGCTTGAATGCTCAACTTTGACTTGGCGGTCAAGTCCGTGCCCATGAACCGGCTCTTGGCGTGGACGCCGAGATCCTGAATGCGCCCCGTGATCGCGACATCCGCGGACGCCCCCGCGCCTCGAACCACTCGCCACCCGCGGGCCGAGAGATAGTCGGCCACCACCTTGGCGACGGCATCGGCGGAATTGCCCCCGGGCACTTGAAAGAAGGTCTCGCCGCCCCCGATGTGCGTCCGTTTACCCAATCGCTTCTGCTCCGACCGAAGATCCTCGAACGCGCCGACCGCGACGGTCAGCCCCTCCGCCCCCTTCACCTTCGGCAATTCTTTGTCCGGCGCCGCATGGAGATTCAGATTGATCATCTCGCCTTTTCCCTGGCATCCGGCGAGACAGAGCACCGCCGCCAGCATGAGCCACGCCCGTTGAATTCTCACAAGTCCCTCCTGGTTTCGCGCTTCGTCCCGTTCAACAATCTCGACTATCTCGCGTGAATGGACCGAGCCGCATGCCCCTGCGCCGTCTTGGTAAAGCTGATGATCACGCGTTCCCCGACCTTCAGATCGCCCAACCCGACTTTCTTCGCCCCGCGACTGATGTCGACCGATGGGCCCACCGTCGCCCCCACGGTAAAACTATCATCCTTGCCGACCTTGGACTCCACCACGATCACCGGGGGACTCGCGGCTTGGTTGATCGCGACGACCCTCCCCTGAAACGTCCTCACCTCTTCGGCCATAGGGACGGCCGGGAAGCCGCACAGCAGACAGACGGCCATGGCGCCCAGCCAGCGAGTCAGAGGCCGTCCCCCCTCACGCCATTGAACAGCCATAGGTCCCTCCCTCCGGGAAGATTCGTCCTTATATATCAGGTTGACGCGGGAAATTCATCCGATCGGCGGCCTTCACCGGAAGGGCGGTCGGCGCAACAGAGAACCGGCCAAATCCGTAGATTTCTTGACAACCCCCAGGCATCCCGCTACGATTCCCGTTGCCGGCGTCAAAGGCCGGTTTTTTTTTAGCATCATCCTTCAACCACTGGGAAGGACGAACACACCCCATGCCCATTCGAATCGGAATCAACGGCTTCGGACGGATCGGACGAAACGTGCTGCGGGCCTCGCTGCAAGACCCGGATCTCCAGTTTGTCGCCATCAACGACCTCACCGACGCCAAGACCCTAGCCTATCTCCTGAAGTACGACTCGGTGCACGGCACCTTGCGGACCAGCGTGGAAGCCAAAGACAGCGAAATCCTCGTCGGCGGCAAGCCGATCAAGGTGCTGGACGTGAAGGATCCGAAGGAATTGCCCTGGAAGGAGCTGAACGTCGACGTGGTCATCGAATCGACCGGCCGGTTTACGGACCGCGAGGGGGCCGGCAAGCACCTCTCCGCCGGCGCCAAGCGCGTCATCATCTCGGCCCCGGCCAAAGACCCGGATGTCACCCTGGTCCTGGGAGTCAATGAACAGGCCTACGATCCCAAGACCCACCGTATCGTCTCGAACGCCTCCTGCACGACCAACTGCCTGGCGCCGGTGGCCAAAGTACTCTTGGAATCCGTCGGCATCAAGCACGGCGTCATGACGACCATCCACTCCTACACGAACGACCAGCAGCTCCTGGACCTCCCGCACAAGGACCTGCGCCGGGCACGCGCGGCGGGCATGTCAATGATACCGACCAGCACCGGCGCCGCCAAGGCGCTGCACCTGGTCCTGCCGCAATTGAAAGGGAAGCTGGACGGATTGGCGATTCGCGTCCCCACCCCGAACGTATCTCTTGTTGACCTCTCAGTCGAGACCGAAAAGGACTGCGACGTCGCCTCGGTCAACGCCGCGTTCCGCAAGGCCGCCGACGGCCCCTTAAAGGGGATTCTCCAATATTCGGAAGACCCCATCGTCTCCATCGACCAGAAGGGCGACGCCCATTCGGCTACCGTGGACGCCCCGCTCACGAACGTGGTCGACAAGCGCATGGTGAAAGTCACCGCCTGGTACGACAACGAGTGGGGCTACTCCTGCCGCGTGCGGGATTTGATCAAGTTCCTCTCGGCCAAAGGCTGACGCCCCGCCTCGCGGCCGCTTACGGATCGCCTCGAGCCTATGGAATTTCATAAACGCACGATCGAGGACGTCGACCTTCGCGGCAAGCGCGTGATCATCCGGGTGGATTTCAATGTCCCCCTCGACGACGCGCTCCAGATCACGGACGACACGCGCATCCGTTCCGCCCTCCCCACCATCAACCACGCGGTGGATGAAGGCGCCAAGGTGATTCTCTGCTCGCACCTCGGCCGCCCAAAGGGCAAGCCCGATCCGCGTTACAGCCTGGCTCCGGTTCAAAAACGCCTCCAGCGACTGCTCGGCAAGGAAGTGGGATTCGCCTCCGACTGCATCGGTCCCGCCGCCGAGAAGCTGGTCGCCCACATGAAGCCCGGCGACGTGCTGCTCCTGGAAAATCTTCGGTTTCACGCCGAGGAAGAGAAAAACGGAGAGGACTTCTCGCGCCATCTCGCCGCCCTCGGCGACGTCTATATCAACGACGCCTTCGGCGCGGCCCACCGGGCGCACGCCTCCATCACGGGCATCACCAAGTTCATTAAGGAATCCGCGGCCGGCTACCTGCTCAAGAAGGAAATCGAGTACCTCGAAGGCGCGGTCGCGAACCCGATGCGCCCCTTCGTCGCGATTCTCGGCGGCGCGAAGGTGTCCGGGAAGATCGAGGTCATCGAAAACCTGGGCAAGCGGGTGGATAAGGTCATCATCGGCGGCGGCATGGCCTTCACGTTCATCAAGGCCATGGGGCTGGAGATCGGCAATTCGCTCTGCGAAGACGAGATGCTGGACTTTGCGCGGGGCATTCAGCAGCACGCCTTCTCGCGCGGGGTGAAGTTCTACCTGCCGGTGGACTGCGTCGTGGCCCACAGCCGCGACCCGGGCGCGGAGACCAAGATCGTGCCGGTGCAGGAGATTCCCAAAGGCTGGTACGGGATGGACATCGGTCCCGCGTCGGTCAAGCTCTTCTCCGAAGCGATCCAGAACGCCAAGACGATTCTCTGGAACGGCCCGATGGGCGTCTTCGAAGTGGACGCCTACTCGCGCGGCACCTTCGCCGTCGCCCATTCCGTGGCCAACGCCTACGCCCTCACGATCGTCGGCGGCGGCGACACGGCCTATGCCGTGCACCGGGCCGGCGAATCCGAGAGCATGACCTTTATTTCCACGGGCGGCGGCGCCTCTCTGGAATTGCTGGAAGGCAAGACGCTGCCCGGCTTGGAGGCCTTGCCCGAGCGTCCCTAGTCGGCCACCGTTGCCTCAGTTCACGTCCTTCATTCACACGCCGTGCGTCGCCGTCTCATCGCAGGAAACTGGAAGATGAACAAGACCGCCTCCGAGGGGGAGGTCTTGGTCCGTGAGTTGGCGCGTCTGGTTCCGGCGTCGCCGGGCGTCGACATTCTGCTCGCTCCGCCCTTTACGGCGCTGGAATCCGTGCGACGGGCGCTGCCCGCCGACGGGCGCTTTGCCCTCGGCGCGCAAACCCTGCACCATGAGGATCGCGGCGCCTTCACGGGGGACATCTCGGCGCCCATGCTGCTGGAATTGGGCTGCCGTTACGTCCTCGTCGGCCATTCGGAGCGGCGCCAGTACCACGGCGAGACCGACGAGCAGGTCAACAAACAACTCCGGGCCGCGCTGACGCACGGGCTGATGCCGATTCTCTGCGTCGGTGAATCGCCGGCCCACCGCGAGTCCGGCAGGACCGACGCGGTGATCAGCGCCCAACTCCGCGGCGGCCTCGCCTCCTTCACCGAGTCGGACTTGCGGCCGACGGCGATCGCCTATGAGCCCATCTGGGCGATCGGCACCGGACGGGCCGCCACCGCAGAGCAGGCGGAGGCGGTGCATGCGTTGATCCGCGCGGAGATCGAGAAGAGGTGGAGCCGCGAGGCCGCGCAGCGGATCCGCATCCTGTACGGGGGCAGCGTGACCGGAGCCAATGCCTCGCCGTTTCTGGCGTCCGCGCAGATCGACGGGGCGTTGGTCGGCGGGGCTTGTCTCGATCCGCAATCCTTTGCTAAGATCATCGCGTTAGCCGGCTCGCCGGACATCTCATCCACCTAACGCGACCACACCATGTACACGTTCACCGTCATCATTCATCTCCTTGTCTGCTTCATCATGATCGCCGCCATCTTGCTCCAGTCGGGCAAGGGGGCGGAGATCGGCGCGGCCTTCGGGGGATCGAGTCAGACGGTGTTCGGCAGCCGGGGACCGGGTACGTTCCTGAGCAAACTCACGGTCGGCGCGGCCGTCGTCTTCATGATCACGTCGCTCAGCCTGGCCATCCTGTCCAAGGAGCGGACCTTCTCTTCGACCGTCATCGACCTCAAGCAGAAGGCGACGGAGACCGCCCCCGCGCCGGCCGCCAAGCCGGCCGAGTCCCACGACGCGTCCCACGACCAGAAGCCCGGCGAGACGAAGGCCGCAGATCCCG
>CAYZTJ010000050.1:15044-22246 GCA_964481215.1 uncultured Nitrospira sp.
TGATCTTCTCCGCGCACGATCTCAAAGAACCGCTTCTGGAGAGACTTGGTGATGGGCCCGGGAGTGCCTGAGCCGATGCGGCGTCCGTCGATTTCGATCACCGGCGTCAGTTCGGCCGCCGTGCCCGTCACGAACACTTCGTCGGCGACGTAGAGGGCGTCGCGCGTAAAGCGCTCTTCGACGGCAGGCATGTTGGCTTCGCGCGCCAATTGCAGCACGGAATTGCGCGTGATGCCTTCGAGAATCGAGGTCAGGGGCGTCGTCTTCAGCTGGCCCTTGCGGACCATGAAGACGTTCTCGCCCGTGCCTTCCGCCACGTAGCCTTCGGGATCGAGGAGAATGGCTTCGTCGTAGCCGTCCTTCTTCACTTCGCACTTGGCCAGGATGGAATTCACGTAATAGCCCGAGACCTTTGCGCGGGTCATGCTGACGTTCACATGGTGCCGGGTAAACGAAGAAATTCGCGCGCGAATGCCCTTGGCCAGCGCGTCCTCGCCGAGATAGGTCCCCCACTTCCAGGCGGCGATCGACACGCGGATGGGATTGTCGCCCGGATAGATGCCCATCGCGCCGTAGCCGACATAGACCAGCGGCCGAATATAGCAGGCGTCGAGCTTGTTGACACGGACCGTCTCCACGATCGCTTCCTTGATCTGCTTCCGGTCATAGGGCAGGGTCATCATGGCGATATGGGCCGACTCGAAGAGCCGGTCGACATGCTCGTCCAACCGGAAGATCGCCGATCCTTGTTTGCCCTTGTAGCAACGGATGCCTTCGAAGGCCGCCAGTCCGTAATGCAGCGAATGGGTGAGGACGTGCACGGTGGCGTCGGCCCAGTTCACGAAGACGCCGTCCATCCAGATTTTTTCGCTCGGTTGCATTGTGCCTCCCGCCTCGTCCGTCCGTGGCTCAGCCGATTTTCGGCGTCACTCGCGACTATAGCAATGGGTTGAAAATCTTGTCAAACGAATGCGCCATCCGCGAGGCGTCGCGAGGCCGCCGCGGGAGCGTCAGCGAGAGCCTGTTTCCCGCTTCGCGCCCCGCCGACTCGAGACATTGTCCGCTTGACCGGCCTGGAAGACGCGTGGTATAGATCATCCTTTACTTTTTCCAGGATTGGAGCCTGAGTCCCATGTACGCGATCGTCGAAACTGGCGGCAAGCAGTACCGGGTGCAACCCGGTGAAGTGGTCCAAGTCGAATCGGTCCCCGGCGAAGTCGGCAGCACCGTCGAGCTGAAACAGGTTCGTCTCGTGCAGCAGGATTCGGGCCTCGTGATCGGCCGCCCGTGGGTGGACCGGGCCAGCGTGACGGCGGAGATCGTCCGCCAGGGCCGGACCCGTTCCCTGATGGTGTTTAAGAAGCTGCGGCGCAAGAACTATCGCCGGACGCGCGGCCATCGCCAGGGATTCACACGGCTTCGCATCACCGGCATCTCCGTTGCGTAAGCGACCGACAGGCTGAGGAGGAAGCATGGCGACAAATAAAGGCGGCGGATCGTCGAGGAACGGCCGCGACAGCAATCCGCAATATCTGGGCGTCAAGGCCTATGGGGGCTCCCTGGTGCAGGCCGGGACCATCTTGGTTCGCCAGCGAGGCACGAAGTTTCATCCCGGCTTCAACGTGGGCATCGGCAAGGACCACACGCTGTTCGCGCGCATCGCCGGCGTGGTGACGTTCGAAGGCGCCGACTCCCGTCCTCGCATCAGTGTCTACCCCGACAAGCAGTCTTCCTGACGCGCCCGTCTCTGTCTTCCGTTTGAACAGTCCTGATGACGCGATCGCCGGCCGGTGTTCCCGGCCGGCCTCGAACCGGGTGTCTGCCCATGACCTTCGTCGATGAAGTCCGCATCTTTGTCAAAGCCGGCCGGGGCGGGGACGGGGCGTGCAGTTTCCGGCGCGAAAAGTACATCCCGCGCGGCGGGCCGGATGGCGGCGACGGCGGGAAGGGCGGCAGCATCATCTTCGTCGGGTCGCGCCGACTGACCACGCTGTTGGATCTCCGGTATCAACAGCACTACGAGGCCGAGGCCGGCAGTCCGGGGCAGGGCTCGAACTGCTACGGGAAAAGCGCGCCCGATGTCGTGATTCCGGTGCCGCTGGGCACCCTCATCCTGGACGAGCAATCGGGCGAGGTGCTGGCCGACGTCGTCGAAGAAGATCAGCGTTGCCTGATCGCCCGCGGAGGGAAGGGCGGGCGGGGGAACTCCCACTTCGCCACCTCCACGAATCAAGTGCCCACCAAATTCGAGACCGGTCAGCCGGGCGAGGAACGCTGGCTCACGCTCGAACTCAAGTTGCTGGCCGACGTGGGCCTCGTGGGCCTGCCGAACGCCGGCAAGTCGACGCTGATCGCGGCGATCTCCGCCGCCCGCCCGAAGATTGCGGACTACCCCTTCACCACCCTGGTGCCGAATCTCGGCATGGTCCGCTGGGGCGAGGATCGCAGCTTCGTCGTGGCCGACATCCCCGGATTGATCGAAGGCGCCCATGAGGGCAAGGGGCTGGGCTTTCAATTCCTCCGGCATATTGACCGGACCTCGTTTCTCCTGCATCTTGTGGACGTCTCGGCCTGGGCGGCCGATGACCCGATCGTCAGCTTCGAGGCGATGCGCCGCGAGCTGGCCGCCTACGACGAGGCCATGACCGACAAGCCCTTTGCCGTGGTCGCCACCAAGTTGGACATTCGGGACGAGGCGCGGCTCGAGGCCTTGCGCGTCTATTGCCGCCGGCGGCGGCATCCGTTCCACGCGATCTCGGCCGCGACCCGGGAAGGCCTCGGTGAGATGGTCGACGCCGTCGGCCGGCAGGTCGACCGCTTGAGGCAGCCATGCGAGACTTAATCGTCAGCCAGGCGAAACGCTTGGTGGTCAAGGTCGGCAGCAGCTTGATCGCCACGCGCGAGACCGGTTTGCAGCCGGAGCGTATCGACCGGATCGCCGAAGAGTTGGCGGCCATCCGTCGCGACGGGCGCGACGTGCTGCTGGTCACCTCGGGCGCGATCGTCTCGGGGATTCAGAAACTCGGGCTCACCGACTATCCGCGCCATTTGCCGGTAAAGCAGGCCGCGGCGGCGGTCGGGCAAAGCCGCCTCATGTGGGCCTATGAGAAAGCCTTCGAGCGTCTCGGCCTCCACCTGGCGCAAATTCTCCTGACGCATCAAGACCTGGCCGACCGCCGGCGGTTTCTCAACGCCCGCCACACCCTCACGACGCTCCTCGGTTTCGGGGTGATCCCGGTGATCAACGAGAACGACACGGTCGCCGTCGATGAAATTCGCGTGGGCGACAACGACACCTTGGCCGCGGAAGTGGCCCTCCTGGTCGATGCGGATCTCCTCGTGATTCTGTCCGATGTGGAGGGCCTCTTCACGGCCGACCCGAGGACCGATCGGAGCGCCACCTTGATTCCCTTGGTGGACGAGATCACCGACGACATCGCCCGCCGCGCCGGCGCCTCACAGAGCTTCGAAGGCACGGGGGGAATGGTCACCAAGCTCCGCGCCGCCCGCAAGGCCACGGCCTACGGAATCGGCACGGTGATCATGAACGGGACCCAACCCGGCCGGCTCCGAGCGGCGCTCGGCGGCGCCGCCACCGGGACCTTTTTCGCGCCTCGTCCCCGAAAACTGAACAGCCGCAAGCATTGGATCGCCTTTACGCTGCGCGCCAAGGGACAACTGGTCCTCGACGCCGGCGCCGTGGACGCGCTCGTCCGCCGAGGAAAGAGCCTGCTGCCGTCAGGGTTGGTTGAAGTGACGGGCGAGTTCGTGCCCGGCGATGCCGTCACCTGCATGGACCAGGACGGGAAAGAAATCGCCAAGGGGCTGGTCAATTTCTCGTCGGAAGTCCTGACCCGCATCAAAGGGTGCAAGACCGCCGAGATCCAGGCGATCCTCGGCTCGCCGGAGTACGAAGAGGCCATCCATCGGGACAATCTGGTGCTCCTCTGAAGGCGGAACGTCGAAGGAGGAACGCGGAATTCGAGAAATTCCGGCGGACTCCATGAAATTCCTTGTTCGTGCGTTCCGTGTTCAGCGTTCCTCCTTCATCCTTTCATGAACATCGGCCTCTTCGGCGGCGCCTTCAATCCCATCCACCGGTGCCATCTCACGGTGGCCCGGCAAGTTCGCGAGCAGTTGCGGCTCGACTCGATCCTGTTTGTCCCCACCGGCACGCCTCCCCACAAGGCGGTCGAATCCTTGGCCCCAGCCGAGCATCGGGTCGCCATGGTCCGGCTCGCCATCGCCGACGAGCCGGGCTTTGATCTGTCCGACATCGAGGTGCGCCGCGCCGCGACCTCCTATTCAATTGATACGGTTCAGGCGTTACGGGCTGAACTCGGCCCCTCGCCCGACCTCTTTTTTCTGATTGGCTTGGATGCCTTCCTGGACCTGCCGACTTGGAAAGAGCCGGCCGCCCTGCTCCAAGCCTGCCGGTTCGTCGTCATCGGACGCCCGGGTTCGGACTTCATCCGCGTGAACGGCCTCGGGCTGCTGCCCAAGATCGAGGCCCAGCGCCTCCACGCCTTGGATGCCGGCGACGAGACACAGGTCGACATCCCCCTCTCCCCCGCGAGCGCGCTCACGCTGCTCCGACTGCCGCCTTGCCCTATCTCGGCGTCGGCCATCCGAGACCGCATCAGACGCGGCCTGCCGTGCGGGGATTGGTTGCCCGCCTCGGTTCATTCTTATATAATGCGTTTCAGGCTGTATATGGAGGACTCCGATCGCGCGTGACTCGAGGGCCAAGGCCCTGCTGATTGCCAAAGCCTGCCTGGATAAGAAGGGCGTCGATGTCCTCGTGCTTGATGTGAGCCCGCTCACATCCGTGACCGATTACTTGGTGCTCTGCTCCGGCGAGTCGGATCGGCAGGTGCTGGCCATCGCCGACAATATCGACTACGCCCTCTCCTCCAAACGGCTGGCGCCCTTGAGCATCGAGGGAATCTCGACCGCGCAATGGGTGCTCTTGGACTGCGGCGACGTCGTCGCGCACGTCTTCCGGCAGGATATCCGCGAGCATTACGGCTTGGAACGGCTCTGGATCGACGCGAAGCGCGTCCGGCTGCCGGCGAAGCTGACCGATCCGCCGGCGGCGCCGGCGCCCGCATCCCGGGTCGCCGCCAAGCGGACGCGTCGGCGAGGCTAAGCAATGTTACGACTCCTCGGCACAGTCTTCCTTGTCATCGTCGCCAGCGTGCTCTACGGCTATTTTCAGGAGCTGAATCCGGGCTCCGTCCACGTTCGGATTGCTCCCGCCACCGCCTATGACCTCAGCCCGGCCGCCGTCGTGCTCGTCTCCATGGCCACCGGCGCGCTGCTCATCATGCTGCTGGTGGGCGCGCGCGAAACGCGCAATCTCATCATGGGCTGGCGGGATGCGCGGCTCCGTCGCAAGAGCGAAAAGGTCGACGCCTACTATCGCGAAGGCACCAGGGCCTTTCTCTCCAAACGGACCGCCGAGGCGATCGATCTCTTCCAGAAATCCCTGGCGCTCGATCCGAATCACACCGATTCCCTGCTCTGGCTGGGAAACCTCTACCGGAGCGAGAAGAACTACCCCGAAGCCATCCGGTTGCACCGCAAGGCCCGCACGAACGAAGAGCATAACGTCGAAGTCCTCCTCGCCCTGGCCATCGATTTGGAAGAGGGGAAGCGCTACGAAGAGGCGCTGCAGACACTGCACGCCATTCTTCGCCTGGACCCGGGCAACCTGGCGACGTCGTTACGCCTGCGCGACCTCTATGCGCGGCTCGACAAGTGGCAGGAAGCCCTGGACGTCCAGCACCGCCTCCAGAAGGCCAATCTTTCAGAGGTCGATCGCCGGACCGAGAGCGCCATCCTCGTCGGACTCACCTACGAAGTCGGCGCCCAGCTCTTGGAGCGCGGCCACCCCGAGAAGGCCCGGCGGTATTTCCGCGGCGCCATCAAGCGCGACAAGCAATTTCTCCCGGGCTACATCGGCTTGGGCGAAACCCTCATCCGCGAGGGCAAGATCAAGGCGGCCGGCGAGATTCTGGAAAAAGCCTATCTCAAGACCGGTAATATCATCATCCTCCACCGGCTTGAAGAGCTCTATCTGGATCAGGGCGAGCCGGCCGAGATCATTCGAACCTATCAGGAAGCGATCCAGCGAGACCCGCGGAATCCGGCCCTCAAGTTTTATTTGGGGAAACTCTACTATCGGCTCGAGATGGTGGACGAGGCCTACGATCTCCTCTCGACCCTGGAGGGGCCGCAGGAACACATGGCCGACTACCACAAGATCATGGCCAACCTCTACCTCCGCAAGCAGCACATGGACTACGCGATCGAGGAACTGAAGCGGGCGTTGCGATTCAAGAAGCGGGTCGTCGTCCCCTATGTCTGTACACGCTGCCGGCAAGAGTCCGAGGAATGGGGCGGCCGCTGCCCCCAGTGCGGCTGGTGGAATTCCCTCGTCTGTCCGCCCTGGCAAGAGTCGGCAGGTCCGGCTCAGCAGCCCTCCGCGCATCACGGCACACAGCCCCATCCTTACCGAGGGGTTGCGTCCCCCTTCGAAACAGTATAGAAAGACCGGGATCGGAGACGCGGCCTATGCTTGAGTTTCAGTCCCTAGCGGAAAAAGTCCTGCGCGACGAGGTCCTCACCCGCGAGGAGTGCCGGAGCGTCCTGCAGGCGCCGAATGTCGCGCTGCTGGATCTGCTCAGCGCGGCCTATCGCGTCCGGCACCGTCACTTCGGCAATACGGTGCGGCTGCAAATGCTCCTCAACGCGAAGAGCGGCGCCTGCCAGGAAGACTGCCACTACTGTTCCCAGTCGTCGGTCTCGACGGCGGAGATCGAGCGATACAACTTAGTGTCCCGAGAGTCGATGCTCGATGGCGCGCGGCGCGCCGCGGCCGCCAAGGCCCAACGCTATTGCGTCGTGATCAGCGGACGGAGCCCCCTCGATCGAGAGATCGAGCAGATCAGCGAGGCCGTGCGGGCCATCAAGCGGGAGATCCCGATTCAGGTCTGCTGCTCGCTGGGTCTCTTGAACGAGACGCAGGCCAAGAGCCTCAAAGCGGCGGGGGTGGACCGGATCAATCACAATCTCAACACCAGCGAGTCCTACCACGAGGCAATCTGCACCACGCACAGCTTTCGGGACCGGCTCGAGACGATTCGGCATGCGCGCAGCGCCGGCCTGGAGATCTGCTCGGGCGGCATCATCGGCATGGG
>CAYZTJ010000051.1:0-12408 GCA_964481215.1 uncultured Nitrospira sp.
AGGCAATCGGCCTGCGACGGGGTCATCGCGCCGAGCCCGGCGCCGCCGTGAACCAGGATGACAGGGGTGCGGGGCTTCACAGAGCTCAATGGACGAGGAGCGTCTTGGCCTTACGGAATCTGGGATCCTGCAGGCGGTCGAGATCCGACCGGACAAACCCGAGTCCGGTCACACAGACTTCGAAGTTCTCGGAGAGCGTGCGGAACAGCGGCCCGTCCGTGCGCCCACCGTCTTCCTGAGAATCGGCGACGATCCGATAGGAGCGCTTGCCGGTCTTGACGTAGTCCACCAGAAAATCCTTGTGATAGATCAGCCCCGCCGATTTGAGCCGCCGCAAGTATTCCGGGAACAGGCCGGCCATGAAGAGGGTGAAGTCGCCGATGTGCCGATGCACGTCCTGCTCCCGATCCAGCGACTGGGCCTCCAAGAGCACCTCGGATTCATAGAGGAGTTCGACGACGGTCTGCACTCCCCGCCCTTGCTGATTGCGAATCTTGAAGAGCTGCTCGATGTCGGTGAATTCGACGAGCAAGTTGGACAGGTAGTCGGTGACGGTCGCGTCCGGCCACCCGAGCTTCTCGCTGAAGCTCTTCTCCGTCAGGGTGCCGAACAATTGCCTGAGCGGGTGATGATCCGGGATACGAACCGCCATCCCTCCCTCGCTAGGACTCATGTCGGCCTCCGTGAGATCGAGCGACCGATCGGTCCTTTCAGATAATATCGGCAGAGATGGCTCATGGCTTGACCGAGGCCGATTCGGCCCGCTTTCCTGGGCTCTCTACAATACACGTGACGGGGCCGTCGTTTTCAAGGGCCACCCGCATGTGCGCGCCAAACCGGCCGGTTTCGACCGGGAGCCCCTTCCCTTTCAGGGCCTCGACCAGCTGTTCATACAACGAGTTCGCCAAGTCCGGCGGGGCGGCGGCATCGAACCCCGGGCGACGACCCTGGCGGGTATCCCCCAGCAAGGTGAACTGGGAGACGACGAGCACGGCGCCCCCGACGTCCACGATGGATCGGTTCATTTTTCCGGTCTCGTCGCCGAAGATGCGCAGGGTCGCGAGCTTCTCGGCCAGGTAGTCCACATCGGCCTGCCCGTCCCCCCTCGCCACGCCCAGCAAGACCAACATCCCATGGCCGATGCGGCCGACCGTTTCGTCCCCGACTTTGACGGAGGCTTGGAGGACACGCTGGAGGACGGCGATCATGGGGAGCAATTAAAAATGAAAAGTTAAAAAAGCAAAATAATCGGGAAGCCCCGATCGCGCAAACCCTTCATTTTTAATTTTTCACTTTGAACTTCACCATGCCGCCCAGGCGGCCCAGCGAGCCTTCCAGCTCCAGCAAGCGCCGCTTCCAGTGGAGGCCGCAGGAAAATCCGCCCAATGAGGCATCGGCGGCGACGACCCGATGGCAAGGAATGACCAAGGGAACGGGATTGGCGCCGAGCGCATTGCCCACCGCGCGCGCCGCGTGCGGCTTGCCGAGGCGAGCGGCGATCCATTGATAGGAGCGCACGCGGCCGTAGGGGATCTGGGCGGCCGTCCGCCACACGGCCCGCTGAAATGACGTGGCATCGGTGACGTCGACGGGACAGGTGAACCGGTCCAGCTCTCCTGAGAGAAAGTGCTGAATCTCGCGTTGGGCCTGCTCCAGCCATCGGGCCGCTTCACGACCTTCAGTCTCCGCGTGGCTGGGCTTGCGGGGCGCCGGCGGCTGCCGAGCTTTCAGCGTCAGAGTAATGCGAGTGATCCCCCGTGCGGAGGCCTCGACGCCGATCCAGCCCCAAGGCGACTTGAAGACGAGCGATGCACGAGACAACGCTGAACGAGGAGCGATGAACGATGAACTTGACCGCCGGGCTTCGAGCCTTCCCTTCATACTTCATCCTTCATTGTTCTGAGATCCGCATCTAGATTCAGCGTTCCGCGTTCATCCTTCAGCGTTTCCCAAGAGTTCGCGTAAACTTGTGGCGGACCATCCCCCAGAGCGCGTCGAGTTCGTCGGAGCGCAGCAGCGCATGGACGGCGATATAACCCGTGATGCTGAGACCGATGGCGACGAAGAGCATCACGCTCTTCGCGATCCATTCGCCCTGGTGCGTCCAGACGGCTGCGCCGGCGACCCACAGGCAGGCTGCGACAACCGGGGCCGTGGCCAGCATCACGCGGCCGGCCGATTTGAGAATAGAACCCCAGTCCACCCCGCCGAGGCGACGGTTCAACACCGCGACCAAGATCGTGCCGTTGACCATCGAGGCCAGGGCAGTGGCCAGCGCGAGCCCGGCGTGCCGGAGGGGTCCCATCAGCACGAGCGAAAGGGCGATGTTCGCCAGAACCGCCGTCACGGCGGCGATCGCCGGCGTCTTGGTGTCCTGGAGCGAATAGTAGGCGGCGACGATGATGCGAACGCCCGCAAAGGCCCAAAGTCCGACCGCATAGCAGAGCACGGCCGTCGCTGTGGCCGCCGTATCGTCGGCCGTGAAGGTGCCATGCTCGAAAAACAGATGCACGATGGGGACGCGCAAGAGGATCAGGCCCACCATGGCCGGCAGAATGATGAAGAGAATCATGCGCAAGCCGAACCCCAGCGTCACCCGCAGCTCATCGAGCGCACCCCTCGTCGCTTGGGCGGAGAGGGTCGGCAGGATGGCGGTCGCCAGGGCGACGCCGAAAATGCCGAGCGGAAATTGGATCAGCCGCATGCCATAAAACAAGTAGGTGGGGGCGCCGGCGAAAAACGAGGCCAGGATCGTGCTCACGGTGATATTGACCTGCGTGACGGACATCCCGAGGAGCGAGGGCACCAGCAACTTGCCGATCCGCACCACGCCTGGATGCCTTGGCTGAAAGCGCCAGCCGAAAAGCAGGCCACGGGTCTTGAGCCCTGGGAGCTGCATGAAGAACTGCGCCGCGCCCCCGACGACGACGCCGATGGCCACGCCGAGGATCGGTTCGTTCAGCAAGGGGGAGAGGAAAAAGGCGGCGCTGATGATGCAGACATTGAACAGGACCGGCGAGAAGGCGGGCGCCGCGAAGGCCCGAACCGAGTTCAGCACGCCCATCGCGAGGGCGGCCAGGCTGATGAAAAGCAGATAGGGAAACATCACGCGGGTCAGCCAGGTGGTCGTGGCGAGCTTGTCCGGCAGGTCGTGAAACCCTGGCGCGAGCAGCCAGACGATGGCCGGCGCGGCCAGGATGCCGAGCAGCGTCAAGCCTGTCAGGATCGTGAGGAGCGTGGTGAAGACCGCGCTGGCAAGTTCCCAGGCGTCGGCCTTGCCCCGTCGCTGGTGATATTCCGTGAAGACCGGGATGAAGGCTGAGGACATGGAGCCTTCCGCGAAGAGTTCGCGCAGCAGATTGGGCACGCGGTAGGCGACGAAGAAGGCATCGGCCGCCGGCGTGGCGCCGAACAGACGGGCCAGGACCATGTCTCGGATGAAGCCGAGGATGCGGCTGGAAAAGGTGGCGGCGCCGATGAGCCCGGCGGCCTTCACCACGGTATGGTTTTCGTCCCGGATGGGGGGTGGGGTCGGGGAGGGGGGCGCGACAGGGGAGTCCGGCATCGGGGCGATATTAGCAGGAAACATTGAAGTATGAACGATGAGCGATGAAGGAGGTTCCGGCGAGACTGGCGAGACGAGCGCGAAAGGCGAGAATAGTTCGCCTCCGCGTCACGCCCGCCCCGCTTTTCTCGCTCGTCCCGCTGCCTTCCCCGCTCAGCGTTCCGCGGTCATCGTTCAGAGTTCACACTCTCGCTCGCTTCCGCCCGGGTACCCGCCCGGCCGGTGCGACGAGCTTTTTGACCATCCTGCGCAGTCGTCTATCCGGCCGATCCCTCGACCGGCCCTACCTGATGGCCGGATCGGCGTTATGAACGCACCAGGCGCGGCGCGTGCCGGATTTTTGGTCCGTGACTGCCTCGCCGCTGAAGAAACTGACCTGCCAGGCGACGATGTCGTCCGTGGGCGAGGGGGTGGCGGTCCAGTAGATGGACGACTTGATGTTGCCGAACGGATGCCCTTTCGGGAGGGCGGGGTCGTGTTGAGAGAGGTCCAACAGGCTCTTCAACTCGGCGACGGCGGGAGCGCGCCAGCCGTCGATGCCGCCGATGTGCTTGCCGCGGCACCGTTCTATCGAAGCGCTCCAGACGTCATGCACATAGTCGGGCTGCTGTTCCCACACGAGGCCGGTAGTCGTATCTCGCACCCCTTCCCCGCCCAGCACGAGGGAGAACCGGCTCTCCGCGGAGACCGAAGGGGGGATGGCCCCCAGGATCAGGACCAAGCAGAGGAGTCCACCAAGGCTGCGGATCGGCGTCATGGAGCACCCTTCCCTTTCCCAAGAAGGTAGATATTCAAGCTGGTTCGCAGGCTTGCCCGGCGCCTCGAGCTTCATGTCGGCACCCGATTCCACTGCCCCTGGTTCTCTTGTCTTTCGCCCACGGGATTGACTACAATGCCCCTCCAATTGGCCCCTAGGCAGGAGCGCCTGTGAAAGGCTTACGCTTCGAACGGCTGGGAACGGGACGGCACTACAACATCGTGCTGCACATCGGCAGCAGCTATATTCCCGTGACCGACGAGACGTTCGAAGAGCTGAAAGACAAGAGCCTCATGGCGCCCGAGCGATTCCTCGAACTCCTCATCGACAAGCTCGGCTACTCCTCCTACCTGCGCGACCAGATCCGCGGCGAACTCGATCGCGCGGGCAACCCGGTCACCCAAATCACCGTCCTCCAGGGCGCGCTCCGGGAGTTGTAATCAACGTCATTCGTCATTGGTCATTCGGTCGAGAGTGCAATGGCCGGGCTTGGTCAGCACCAATGACGGATGACTGTTGACGATTGACGCGTTGCCCCTACACGTCCCACGTCCCTCCTTCCTTGAAGAGGTGCGTCATGATCTTGCTCTTCTTGTCGGGGTCCTTTTCCAGTTTCAGCGCCTTGGAATAGTTTTCCCAGGCCGCCTCTTTCTTCCGACGGATCGCATAGACACGCCCGATCCCATAGTACGCGTCGGGGTTATCCGGATTGGCGCGCACGGCCTTATTGAAGGCTTCCATGGCCTCGGGGATGCGGCCCTGATCCAGGAACACCCATCCCATGGCCGAGTGGGCCGGAGAGAAGCCGGGGTCCGCCTCGACGGCATCGTGATAACTTTTCAGCACCAAGTCCTTCCGACCCTTGGCTTCGTAGATGCCCGCCACGGCAAAGTGCGTCGGCGCGTCATGGGGATTCAGCCGGAGCGCCTCCTTGTATTCCACGAGCGCCGGCTCAAGCTTGCCCTGTTCGGCCAGGGCGCAGGCGAGATTCGCATGGGCCATCGCGTCGTCCGGCCGCTGGCGAATGATCTCTCGATATTGCGGGATGGCCATTTCCACGCGCCCCTGCTCCTGATAGGCCACGCCGAGGTTCATGCGGGCGGACAGGTAAGCCGGGTCGAGCTTCACAGCCTCGCGATAGGCTTTGATGGCCAGCTCCGTCTGGCCGGCCCGCTCGTGAATCTGACCGAGGAAATAGTGAGGGGAGGGGAGTTGCGGGGCGAGGACCGAGGCCTGGCGGTACCGATCCATCGACTGCTCGGACTGGCCCGATTGGGATAAGAACAGGCCGGCCACCAGGTGGATCGTCGCCTCCTTGGGGTGGGCGTCGGTGAGCTGCTCGACCCAGGCCCGGACCGCTGCGATGTCGGCGTCTTCCTGAAGTGACTTGGCGTGGGTCTGCCAGGCCTCCCCGAAGTGGCCTTGGATCAACTGCGCCACATTCTTCGCAAAGTAGGGGCGCGGATCGTGCGCGCCAGTTCGCTCGAGCTCCCCCATCCAACGACCGGCCAGCTCGGCGACCGTGGACCAGTCGCCTTGGAGCATGGCTTCGGTGAGACCCGACAGGTGTGCCGTCATCGTGATCATACGGGAGCCGGAGTATAGCATCGGCGGGCTGGTCGACGGCAACTGGCCTGCGTGGCCCCATGATGGCGCTCAGTCACGTCGGCGTGGTAAGCAACCGATACCTCCGAGAGGGGCTTTGGGCCGTTCGACCATGCAACCACGATCCTACGGAATCCTGCTGCTCTGCGTGATCTGTGGGCCGGCGATCCCCGCCCAATCGGCGGGTGCCCCGAATCAGGGCGGGACGATCGTCGGCGAAGTAATCTTTCGCGGGACGGTCCCGCCGCCACAGACGCGGACCGTCTCGCGAAATTCGGACTTTTGCGGGAAGACGGTCTCGGTCCAGCCGCTGTTGGTCGATGCCGCCTCTCGGGGCGTACAGGATGCCGTGGTGAGCGTGGAGGCGCAGCCGGGCGGAACAGAAGCGGCCCCGACGCCGATCTTGCTGTCGGCGCGCAAGTGCGCCTTCGAGCCCAAAGTGGTCGCGGCGCAAGTCGGACAATCGGTGATGGTCGGGAATGACGATCCGGTCATGCACAACGTCAACGTGACACTCCGAGGTCGGACGGTGATGAACGAGGCCTTGGTCGCGGATGGGAGCGCCGTCGAGAAGACACTGGCCCGCCCGGGGCCCCATAGCCTGGTCTGTAACGCCCATAAGTTCATGACCGGGCACCTCCTCACCTTCGAGCACCCCTATTTTGCCGTCAGCAGTGCGACCGGCCGGTTTCGTATCGCCGGGCTGCCCCCCGGCTAACAGGAGGTGACGGTCTGGATGAAACGCTCGGGTTCTTGAAGCAAACCGTCACCGTACCCGACTCGGGAGAAACCGCTGTCACCTTCGAGTATCGGTGAAGGCGTCCTGAGATGCGGATCGATCCTCGTTCGGTGTCCGCCCCGTCACCCGCATAGTTCAAGTCGATTCCTGGGGGCTTCTTCTCGGTGTAGCTCCTTTAGTTCCATTGTCATCGGGCCGATCAGACTAAATGGGGGTCTGGAGGTCTGTGGTGGGACGGGTCTGTGCGGGGCAGGGGAACCGAAGATCGCCGTGGGGATGGGGGACCCTGTGCGGGGTCCTGCTCCTGATCTTTGCCGGCTCGTCTTATCTCGCGCCGAGCGCCAATGCCGTACCCGCATTCGCGCGCAAATACAACATGAACTGCAATGTCTGCCACACGCGGTTTCCCAGGCTGAACACCTTTGGCGAGCGATTTCAGGAAAACGGCTATCAGATTCCCGGCACGGAAGACGGCGGCGCGACGGCCAAGAAGCGCTTGGGTGAGCTGACCCTCAACGACGTGACCAACTACCTCGGATTCCGGCTGAGAGGGAGCTTCAACTATTTCACCGACACGGGGCCTCGGTCGGATACGAGCGGGCTGGAATTTCCTCAGGCATCCGAATGGTTCATCGCGGGGACCCTGTCCAAGAATGTCGGGTTCTGGATCGAGCCGGAGTTCAGCGTGGAAGAGGGGGAGGCGTCTCTCGAACGGGGCTTCGTCACCTTCAATAATTTAGGCGGCCATGACATCGCCCATGTTCGCCTCGGGCGATTCGATCCCTCGGCCTTCTGGTCCTACTCGACCATTCGTCAGCAGATTCAACCGATCGCCGCCAAAGTGACAGACAACGGCAACTTCATGAACCCGACCATCACGCGGATCGGCCTGGGACCGAGCGCGATTGCGGCCAAGTTCTCCGGATTGTTCGACAATGCCGGGAAGGCTATCGATCCCTTTCATGAAGCCCTCTACAACTCGCATGCCGAGATGGGCGTCGATGTGCACGGCCGTCCGTTCGGCAAGGCGTTTCTGTACCAGGCGGGCGTCCTCAACGGAGCGGGTGAATCCTTCGGCGATTCGAACAAACAAAAAGACTGGTATGTCATGGGGCGGCTCGATGTGGCGGAATCGAATCTCTTCTCGGCCAGCCTGTCGGGCATGGGCTATTTCGGGAACAACAATGCCAAGGTCAGCACGGGACAGAATGTCGACTGGAGTCGGTACGGCGTGGCCGGCAACGTGCGCTATGGCATGCTGGATGTCAGCGCCGCCTACACGCTCGACCGCATCACGCGCCTGCCGGCCGGGACGACGAACTTCGATGCCACCGCGGGGGGCTTGACGGTGACCATGGACGCCCTGGTCACGGACCAGACGCTCCTGAGCGCCCGTTACGATCAACTGGACGCTGGCGGCGAGTTGGCGTCCCGCAAGAGCACGACCATTCTGACCGTGCAGGCCAAGCACTATGTCTGGTCGAACCTGTCCCTGTCGGTCAGGGACGATATCAACCTCCGAAGTCCCGGCGACAGCGCGGACGCCCGCCAAGGCTTTCGAAACGCGTTCCTGCTCGGATTCGATCTCGCGCTCTGACGGAGTGGCTATGCGCGTCATTCGCTCATTGATGATCGGGATCGTCCTGTGGGTCGCGGCGGTCGGCTCGGTGTCCGCGCTCAAGCCCGATGACAATCCGGACACTCTGGCTCGGGGGAAGAAGCTGTACGACCGGAGTTGTCTCTTCTGCCACGGCATCGAGGGCAAGGGCGATGGCCCGGCGGCCTTCTTCATCGGCGCCTACAGCGCGCCGCGCCCCAACGAGTTCACGACCGGCGGGTTCAAGTTCCGGTCGACGGCCTCGGGCGAACTGCCGACGGACCAGGACCTCTTCCGGACGATCACCAACGGGGTGCCCGGCTATATGCCGCCCTTCGTCGGGTGGACCGAGGAGGAGCGGTGGCAAGTGGTGGCCTACGTCAAGTCGTTCTACCCGGACTTTCGAAAAGAGAAGCCTCAGCCGCTGCCGATTCCTGCGCCGCCTTTTCCGTCCACGCCGGAGCACATCGACAAGGGCCGGAAGGTCTATCTCCTGAGCGAGTGCTACGCCTGCCATGGCGGCGACGGCGAGGGCGATGGGCCGACGGCCCGCGCGGGCGAACTGAAAGACGGCCGCGGCATGAGGATCATGCCCCGGGACCTGACAAACCCCGCGTCGTATAAGAACGGATTTGCGCCTCGCGACATCTATCGCACGATCGTGACGGGGTTGGATGGGACACCCATGCCGTCGTACGCCGGGCAGTTTGCCGGCCGGGAAGAGGAAATTTGGCAGTTGGTCTACTACATCCGTTCGCTCTCGGGAGAAACAGGCCCGTGAGCGTGCGCCGCGGGCGCCAGGCAGAGGAGAAGTCATGGATCAGCCACGATCACGCGTGAGATGGGCCCCGGTCGCCCTCGCCGCCGCGGCGGCCGTCGCCGGCCCGGCGCTCTGCCTCACAGTCACCGACGGGATCGGGCGGGCCGATGGCGGCGGCGCGACGGTCGTCGGGCGCGTCCTCTACAAGGGCACGGTGCCTCCGGCTCAGGAAATCGACGTGACCCGCGATGCGGATGTCTGCGGCGCCAAGCAGAGCCTGCAACTGGTCTCCATCGATGCGGCGACGAGGGGGCTCCAGCAGGCCGTCGTCAGCGTCGAGGGCGCGCCGTCTCCGGGAGAAGCTCCCGCATCTGAGACGGTGAGCATCCTGAATCAAAAGTGCGCCTTCGCGACCCGCATCATGACGGCCCGGATCGGCGCGACGCTGGAGATCAAGAATGCCGATCCGGTCATGCACAACACCCATGTGCGGCTGGACAAGCGCACGTTCCTCAATGTGGCGCTGGTCTCGGGCGGGCGGCCGGTCCAAAAACCCGTGAAGGTTCCGGGCCTCATGAACGTGCAATGCGACCGCCACAAGTTCATGCAGGGCTATGTCTTGGCCTTCGACCATCCGTTCCACATCCTCACCGATGCGACGGGACAGTTCCGGCTCTCCGGCGTCCCGGCCGGGACACGCACGATCACCGTGTGGCATGAGACGCTCGGCACCGTGAAAAAAGACATTCAGGTTCCGGCGAGCGGCGAAGTCCAGGTCATGCTGGAGGTCGGGTCCTAGGCGCGCCCCACCACCCATGGCTACCCCGTCCGCGCAGAACGGTTCCGTGACCGGCCCCAGCCCTTCAGGCTGGGCTCGGCTCCGCCGCCGATGGCAGGGCGATCTTCGTCTTCGCTTAATGGCGGGGTTGGGCAGCCTCATCCTGCTCCTCATGGTCGCCAGCGGGGCGATGATGATCGTACACCAGGAGCAGGTGCTGCAGCGGGCGGCCGAAGAGCGGGGCCTGGCCTTCGCCCGGACCTTTGCCAGCATCGGCGCCGCCGCCGTGATCGAGAACCTCTTTCTCATTCAGGAATCCATGGGCGCCTACTTGAACGATCGGGATCTGCTCGATCTGGACGTGGTCGATCCCGACCAGATGATCGTCGCCGCCAAGCGCGCGGAGCGCATCGGCGGCCAGGTCGATCCGGCCGAATGGCGGGAGATCCTCGCCGGCGGCCGTGAGTGGCTCAGTCGAACGACGGTGGAGAACGGGGAACCGGCCTTGGTGGTGGTTGAGCCCCTGCTGGAGAAGGGGGCGCCGGCCGCCTGGGTGCGGATCGTCTTTTCCTTGGCCTCCGTGCAGTCCGAGAGCCGGCACATGGTCTGGCGCATGGTCGGCGTGACGGTCGGGCTCGTGCTCCTAGGGCTGTTGGCCATTCACGTCTCGCTCCAGCGCGTGGTCGCGGTCTTTCGGGGGGTCATCGGCCAGTTGCGCGTCGCCGATCGTCGTGGCCACGAGGCCGGCGGGGACGAGGGCGAGGGCGAGGTCGAGCGGCTGGGAGCGGTCGTCAGTCAATCCGCGGGGATGTTGCAGTCGCAGTCCGAGGCGCTGCGCGAACTCGCGCTGAACCTCGAAAAGAAAGTCGAGGAGCGGACTGCGGAATTGGAGATCGCGCGCGATGAGGCGCTCGAATCGGCGCGCATGAAATCCGAGTTTCTGGCCAACATGAGCCATGAAATCCGCACCCCGATGAACGGCGTGATCGGCATGACCCAGGTGCTGCTGGACACCGACTTGACCAAGGAGCAACGGGAATATGCGGAGACGGTGCGGCGATCGGCGGACAACTTGCTGGTGATCATCAACGATATCTTGGACTTCTCCAAGATCGAAGCCGGCAAACTGACGCTGGACATCATTCCGCTGGATTTGCACCAAGTGATCGAGCAGACGCTCGAACTGCTCGCCCCCAAGGCCGCGGAGAAGCGCATCGACCTCTGTTGCCGCCTCGGCGAGGGGGTGCCGCGCGGCGTGCTGGGCGACCCGGGGCGGATCGGGCAAGTGCTCATGAATCTGGCGGGCAACGCGATCAAGTTTACGGAACGAGGCGAGGTGGAAGTCGGCGTCGACGTGGAGAACGCGGAACGCGAAACGCGGAACGAGGAACAGGAAAGGATTGAGATGAGAGGCCCCGTCTGCTTGAGCTCCGAGGATCGAGGTTTGAGGCAGCCGCCTCGGACCTCTAACCTCCAACCTCCAACGTGTTTGCCTCAAACCTCAGGCCTTCAGCGTTCAGCGCTCAGCGTGGTTCGTTTTTCCGTCAGGGATTCGGGCATCGGCATCTCGAAAGAGGCGCAGGCCCGGTTGTTTCAGTCGTTCTCCCAGGCGGATGGATCGACGACCCGCAAGTACGGGGGCACCGGGCTGGGCCTTGCCATCTGCAAACAGCTCGTGGGGATGATGGAAGGACAGATCGGCGTCGAGAGCGAACCGGGTGTCGGGAGCACCTTCTGGTTTTCCATCCCGCTCGCGTTGAGCCAGGAGATCGTTCCAGCGAGGACCGATGGCCGCGAGGATCTTCGAGGGCTTCACGTCTGCGTGGTGGACGATAACGCCACGAATCGCCGCGTCCTCGAGGAGTATCTCGCGCGCCTGGACATGACCGTGGTTGCGGTGGATGGAGGACGCCGTGCGCTCGAGGCGCTGCGGAACGCCGTGGCCGGCGGGCGCCCCTTCGACCTGGCGCTGCTCGACGAGGGCATGCCGGACATGAGCGGGATCGACCTGGCGAAGGCCATCAAGAGCGCGACCAGCCTCGCCCCGACCCGACTTTTGCTCCTCAGTTCCTATGGCAAGCGTTGGGACAGCGCCGCCTTGGCCGCTCTCGGGATCGACGCGTTCCTGAGCAAGCCGCTGCGGCAGTCGCACCTGTACGACTGCCTGGCGACGGTGATGATCGGATCGCAGGTCGGTGATCGGGCGCGGGTGGCGCCTTCCCCGGCCGACTCGCGCTCGTCTTCGACACGCGAGGGCTCGGAGGTCCTGCGTCCTGAAGACAAGGGCCTCCGGATCTTGCTCGTCGAAGACAACCCGGTGAACCAAATGGTCGCCGTCGCCATGTTGCAGAAATTCGGCTACCACGTGGAGGTGGCCAACCATGGGCGTGAAGCGCTGGAGCGGCTCCAGGTGGGCGCGTACGCGGCCGTCCTCATGGACTGCCAGATGCCGGAGATGGACGGCTTCGAAGCGACGCGGGCCATCAGAAACGCGGAACGCGGAACGCGGAACGATGAACGAGGGAAAGGCCGGAGACTTTCCGACGTTCAGCGCTCAGCCTTCAGCGGTCATCGTTCAATGCGCCTGCACCTCATCGCCATGACCGC
>CAYZTJ010000051.1:12418-18856 GCA_964481215.1 uncultured Nitrospira sp.
TGCCAGATGCCGGAGATGGACGGCTTCGAAGCGACGCGGCAGATTCGCGCGCGCGAATCTGCCGCAGGCACGAGGCACGAGGCCCTGGGCGAGAGGGCGGAGACCCCCTCTCCGACCCCTCGCCCCTTGCCCATTACCCCTCGCCATATTCCCATCATCGCCATGACCGCCAACGCCATGAAGGGCGATCGGGAAAAGTGTCTCGAGGCCGGCATGGATGACTATGTCACGAAGCCGGTCAAGCAAGAGGAACTCGCCAAAGTCCTCAAGAAGTGGACAGATCCTTCTGCAGGCTCCGGTGCGATGCGCCCTGCAGCGTAGTCGTGGCGCAGGAGCGCCCCATGTCTCTCGTCGCGCGTGAAGCGTATCTCGTCAGGAGGCGTAGGGTATGCAGTCATCAGTAGTCGGTCATCAGTTCCGGAAACTGAGAACAGACAACCGATAACTGCCAACCCTTCCTTGGTCCTGGACGAGATACGAACGACGAGAAACGAGCGACGAGATACAAACCACGAACGACGAGTTACGACGCGACACGCAGCACGCCGGCTCCCCTGATCGCGCCCCGTTTCAAATCCTGCAAGGCCCGATTCGCGTCCGCAAGGGGATAGGTCTGCGTGTGCGGGCGAATGGGAATGGCCGCGGCCTCTCTCAAGAGGTCGCGGCCGTCCTGCCTGGTGTTCGCGGTGACGCTGCGAAGGACCCGCTCACCGAACAGATCGCGTGTGTAATCCAGAGGCGGGATGGCCGAGAGATGAATGCCGGCGACGGCGAGCGTCCCGCCGCGCTGCAAGGCGTGGAGGGCCGGCGGCACCAAGTCGCCGGCCGGCGCGAAGAGGATTGCGGCATCGAGCAGTTCAGGCGGGGCCTCGGCGGCCGTGCCCACCCAGACGGCGCCCAGCTCGCGCGCCAACAGTCGATGCTCCTCCCGCAACGAGCAGACGAAGACCTCGCAGCCCCAGGCGCGGGCGATTTGAATGGCGATGTGCGCCGACGCCCCGAACCCGTACAGGCCGAGGCGGTGCCCCGGCCGGATGCCGCTCACGCGCAGGGCCCGATAGCCGATGATGCCGGCGCAGAGCAGCGGCGCCGCCTCTTCATCGGAAAAGGTCGAGGGAATCGGGTAGGCGAACGACTCCGGCACGACCGCATACTCCGCATAGCCCCCGTTCGCGTGGTACCCGCTGAATTGCGCATCCCGGCACAGATTCTCGCGGCCGGACCGGCAGAACCGGCAGACCCCGCAGGTCTGGCGGAGCCAGGCGATGCCCACCCGGTCGCCGACGCGGAGCGAGCCCACCCCCGGGCCGACCCCTTCGACGATCCCAACCGTCTGATGGCCGGGGATCAGGGGGAGCCGGGCGTCAGGGAGCTCGCCTTCAATGACGTGGAGATCCGTCCGGCAGATGCCGCAGACCCGTGTCTTGACCAGGACTTCGGCTGGACCGGGTGCAGGAGGCGGCGCCTCGCGCAACCGGAGCGGGGAAGATTCCACCGGTCCCGGCCGATCTAACAGCATGGCGCGCATCGTAGAGGAGGTATACCATCGGATCGGCCCTTGACACCAGGGTAGGCGAGGCAGAATGATAATCGAATACGCCTGTGCGTCCGGTTCGAACAATGAGCGACTCACGAGAGGGCGAGAGGAGGAGACTATGAACGGGGGACAGAGCCGCGAGGGGTTGCAGCGAGGAGCCCTCTTGATGGGTCTGCTGGCTGTCATGTTGAGCTGGTTGAACGAGGCGCCGCTGGCCAACGCGCAAGCGGCCGGCGCGCGGGTCTCGGCCACCGCGACGCTCTCGGTCTTGGGAGGCGCGGTCCAACATGTGACCAGCGGAGGCACACAATCGCCGGCCAAGGACGGCATGGACCTGGCGCTCGGTGAGCGCGTGCTGACCGGACCGAAGGCCACGGCGGTCATCACCTTCTTGGACGGCAGCACGGTGACGGTGCAGCCCGACTCCGACGTGACCGTGAAGAAAGCCGACATTACGCCGAAGAAATCGTCCATCAGCGTGAAGATCAATTTGGGCGTCGTCTGGGCCCGCGTCGTCAAGCTGGCCGATCCGAAGTCGAGCCTGTCGCTGGAATCCAACACTGCGACGGCCACCGTGCACGACGGCCTGATCGGCGGGGAGATGATCCCCGAGCACTTCATGTGCTGGACCATGGCCGGGCCCGTGACCGTGACGAATCCCGCAGGAGAAGTGATCATGGTGGTGCTGCCCGGCGAGAAGACGATGGTACAGCCGAACGGGAAGAACCAGCCGGTGCCGGCCGCCTTCTCCGTGAATCAGAGCACGTTGCGCGTGACGGCGTCCTCGGGGGTGCTGCCGCTCGTGGTGATGGATGACGGCGCACGGGTCGCCGGGTTTGTGGCCCCCACGATCGAGGTCAATCACGTGTTCGGCTCGCTCACGCAGGCGAATGACGACGGCACGCACGTGGTGCAAGTGCCGGCGGGCGCCGCGGGACCGTTCACGGTGGTGGTGGAAGGCGTCCGTGACGGCGCCTTCACGCTGTCGCTGGTCGGCAGTTTCAAAGGCCAGAAGGTCTATAGTCAGGAATTGTCAGGTTCCCTCAAGAGGGGCGAACGGATGAAAACCGCCGTGACCCACCAGATCGATCCGGCCACCGCGTCGGAACGTAAGACCGCCAAGCTGGACGGCGGCAGCGCCAGCCCCCTCGAAGCCCATGCAGGCCCCTTGCCTGGGAAGGTGCTCCTGTCGCCGATGGAGCTGCAGACGGTGGGGGGAATGTAGGCCCGGGCTGCCGCGAGACGGGCGAGAAACGCGAGAAAGGCGGGAGGGGGACGCTAGCGGGCAACAGCCGCAATCTGGTCGATCGAGTCAGTCGTGTCAGGCCTTTCCCGTTCGTCCCGCTTGTCGCGTACTTCACACCAGTCTCGTCAGAGCCGTCCCTCGCGACTTTTCCCGCGTGTCCCGCTTTTCTCGCTCATAGTGCCTCTTGCCTATTTGGTTTTCGCCACAAAGACGCCGTTCCAATCTTCGGGCGGCGGGTGTTCCAGAAAGGCCTGGCTCCGTTTGAGATAGAGGGCCGAGGGGCCGTCGGCCAGCCCGTCGTCCTGCATGCGCCGGAAGCAGTCAGCCGCCTCGCGCCAGCGGCGCTGCTGATAGTGCGCCAGGCCTTGGGCATAACGGTCTAACGCACCCCGTCGCGATTCGGTGTCCTGCCCAGCCGTGGCCACCACTTCATAGACGGCCAACGGTTCGGTCCGGCCTTTCACTGCCACCAGATCGAGAAAGCGGTACTCCAGCCTGTCCCCCGCGGCCGCGCGGGTCCCTTCCCCGATCACAATTCTGGTTCCGTATTCCTTATTCAAGCCCTCCAGGCGGGATGCCACATTGACCGTATCGCCCAAGACCGTGTAGGCGAGGCGCTCGCGCGACCCCATATTGCCGACCACCATGCGGCCGGTGTTGATCCCGATGCCGAGGTCCAGTTGCGGCAGCCCGCGCCTGGCCCAATCCGCCTGCATCTCGCGGATCCGCGCCACCATATCCAGCGCGGTCTGGCAGGCGCGCAGGGCGTGATCCTCCTGCCACATCGGGGCGTTCCAGAAAGCCATGATGGCGTCGCCGATGTACTTGTCGAGGACGCCGTCGTGCTTGAACACGATCTCCGTCATCGCCGTCATGTATTCGTTCAGCAGCGACGTCAACGCCTGGGGGTCCATGTTTTGCGACAACGTGGTGAAGCCGCGCAGGTCGGAGAAGAGCACGGTCATCGTCCGCGTTTCGCCGCCGAGCGCGAGCCGTTCCGGGTCTTTCAAGGCCCACTGGCTCACGGAGGGCGAGAGATACCGCGCCATGACGCCCTTGATCGTCCGCTGCTCCGCCTGCTCGATGACCACGCGGTAGATCATGATGAGGGAGAACGAGAGCAGGAGCGCGAGCGGGGGATAGACCATGTTCAACAGAAGGCCGCTGTCGAAGGCCAGACTGGCGGCGATGAGATAGAGAATGACGAGCCCGCCGGTGGCCACGGTGGCCCACATGGGGAGCAGCGCGGCGCAGAGCGCGGCGGCGAGGGCCAAGGCGGTAATGAGGCCGATGGTGAGCCCATTCGACGCCGGCGCGAGATAGCGCTCGGACAGGATGGTCTCGATCGCGTTGGCTAGGATTTCCACGCCCCACATGCGGGTCCCCGTCGTGGTGGGCGTCGCAAACTCATCCATGCTGCGGATGGTCAGCCCGATGAGCACGATCTTGTCCTTCACCAGACTCGGCTCGAACATGCCCTTCACGATATCGACCAGCGGAATGATGGGAACGGCGCCTTCTTGTCCCGGCGATGAGGGCGGCCCGAGATAATTGATGACCATGCTGCCCGACTCGAGAATCGGAACGGCGCGGCCCGCCGCAAAGACAGCGGAGGCCTCCGGCGCCCCGTCGAGCACTGCCGGACGCCGGACGAACCGCGCCACGGCCGCCAAAGCCAGGGCAGGGACATCCTGCTGCCCCGCGCGAATCACGAGCGGCAAGCTGCGAATGACGCTGTCTTGGTCCGTCGTCACGTTGACGGTGCCCTCGCCGGCGGCGGCCTTGACGATGGGATCGATGGGACGCACGAAGGCCTCGAATTCCTGGGCGATGCCGGGGCCGGGGAGGAACTGCCGGGGACCTTGGGCCTCGACCGGTGTGATTACGTTGCCGGCGCGCTGCAAGGCGTCGATCAGAGCGGCATCCTTATCGGTCGGGGCGTCGAAAAAGAGATCGAACGCGATCACGCGGGCGCCGGCCTGGGTCAGCCGATCGACGGCTTGGGCGTACAGGCTGCGCGGCCAGCTCACCATGGGGCCGTACTGCGGCAGTAATTCGCGGTAGCTGCGCTGGTCGATGCCGACCATGACGGTCGAGGTAGCTTGGGTTTGCGTCGACGAAGCAAACAAGAAGTCCGTGCTGCGGACCTGGGTCGTCGAGAGAAAGGTCAGCAGGTAGGACGCGGTGAGCAACCCCGCCACGAGCAAGGCGATGGCCAGGCTGATGAGCAAGCGTTTGCGCAGGCGGCGGGGCATAAGGACCGTGGTTCGTCGCTCGTGAAACGTATCTCGTCAGATGATCTGACGGAACAGGCGCCAGTGTCCGTGTTCAGGGCCAAATTTTCAAGTCTGTACGGCGGCTCCACGGTGTGAGCCTGTGCGTGGGATCTGCAACAGATGAGATACGAACGACGAGATACGAGAGACGATCTTACCGAATGACGCCCAATTCCCGGCCGACCGTGGCGAAGGCGGCGACGGCCCGATCCAATTGCGCGCGGGTGTGGGCGGCGGAGAGTTGGAGCCTGATCCGAGCCTGCCCCTTCGGCACGACCGGGTAGCTGAAGGCGATGACGTACAGGCCCTCCTGCAGCAGGCGGTCGGCCATGCGGGTGGCCACGACCGCATCTCCGAGCATGACCGGAACGATGGGGGAAAGCGGCACGCCTTCGGTGCGCGTCGCGGGGCCGAGGGTGAAGCCGAGTCCGGTCAACTGCCGGCGTAAATAGGTCGCGTGCCCGTGGAGGGCGGCCCGGAGGTCTTCACCCTCCGCGACCAGCCGGAGTCCATGCAGGGTCGCGGACACGATCGGCGGCGGGAGGGCGTTGGAAAACAAATAGGGTCGGGAGCGCTGCCGAAGCAGTTCGATGACCGAGGCCGGCCCTGTGGTGAAGCCGCCCGACGCGCCTCCGAGGGCCTTGCCCAGCGTGCTGGTGATGAGATCGATCTTGTCGGCGACGCCGAACAGGTCGGGTGTCCCCCGTCCGGACTTGCCGAAGAGACCGGTGGCGTGGCTGTCGTCGACCACCACGGCCGCGTCGTAGCGTTCGGCCAACTGCGTGATCACATCCAGCCGCGCCAGATCGCCGTCCATCGAAAACACGCCGTCCGTGACAATCATGCGGAGGCGCGCGGAGGCTGCCTCGCGGAGGGCCGCTTCGAGCTCCTGCATATTGGCATGGGCATAGCGCAGGCGCTTCGCCTTGCAGAGCCGGATGCCGTCGATCAGGCTGGCGTGGTTCAACGCGTCGCTGATGATGGCGTCGCGTTCGTCCAGCAGGGTCTCGAAGAGGCCGGTGTTGGCGTCGAAGCAAGAGCTGTAGAGAATAGCGTCGCCGGTGCCGAAGAACTGGCTCAGGGCCCGCTCCAGGGACTTGTGGAGATCCTGCGTGCCGCAGATGAATCGGACGGAGGCCATGCCGTAGCCGTAGCGGGCCAGACCCTCCCGCGCCGCCTCGACGAGGGCCGGATGGTTGGCCAAGCCCAGGTAGTTATTCGCGCAGAGGTTGATGACCTCCGCAGTCTGACCCCCCTGCGTGACGCGGATGTCGCTCCCTTGGGGGCCGAGTAATTGGCGTTCGACTTTATAGAGCCCCGAGGCGCGAATCTCGGCGAGCTGGGATTCGGCGAGGGCGGTGAGTGAGGTGGAGGCCATA
>CAYZTJ010000051.1:18956-22177 GCA_964481215.1 uncultured Nitrospira sp.
ACCACCTTTCCGCATTGTCCGCTGTGAATCAAGTCGAAACCCTTTGCGAAATCCGTCAAGGGAAAGGTATGCGTGATCACCGGTCTGATATCGAGCCCGGCCTTGAAGAGCCCGGCGAGCCGGTACCAGGTGCTGAAGAGCCGGCGGCCCGTCACGCCATAGACCCGGATGCCCTTGAAAATGATCTCATTGGGCAGGTCGAAGGAGACGGAACCGGTCGGAATGCCGAACAGCGTCACGCGCCCGCCGTTCTTGACGGACCGAAACGCCTGGTGCAGGGCAGCCGGATGTCCCGACATCTCCAGGGCGGCATCGAGTCCTTCTCCTGACGTGAGGTCTTGGATGGCTGCATCCATGGCTTGCTGTGGGTCGCGCGTGGCATGCAACGTAAGTGTCGCGCCGAGCTGCTTGGCCAAGCCCAATCGGGAGTCGCTGGCATCGACCGCGACGATGACCGAGGCGCCGGAGACCCGTGCGACGGCGATCGCCAGGAGTCCGGTCGGCCCGCACCCCGTCACCAGCACGGACTTGCCGGCCAAGCTTTCGGCCAGGGCGGCATCGACGGCATTGCCCAATGGCTCTTGGACGCAGGCAAACTCCGGGGGCAGTTCGCGCGGAGTGTTCCATAAGACCGTTTCCGGCAATCTCACGTAGTCGGCGTAAGAGCCGTCGACATCGACGCCGAGAATTCGGTAATCCTTGCAGACGTGGGCCTGTCCTGTTCGACATTGAAAGCAGCGGCCGCAGGTCAGATGGGACTCCGCCGCGACGTAGTCTCCCACCTCGACCAACGTGACGTCTGCGCCGACGGCCACCACTTCGCCGCACAGTTCATGGCCGATAATGCGCGGGGGGCGGATACGGCTTTGCGCCCAGTCGTCCCAGCGGTAGATGTGGCCGTCCGTGCCGCAGATGGACGTCGCCAGGACGCGGACAACCGCGTCGCGGGGACCCGGCGTCGGGTCGGCGACGGTCTGAAGCGAGAGGCCCGGGCCGGGAGCTGTTTTGACGACGGCGCGCACAGGAACCCGTCCTTGGTTCGAAGCAGCGGACTCCGAGGATTATCGCACAGCCCCAGGCGTTCACCAACAACTTGACCGATTTGGGGAGAACTCTGTAGGCTGGGCGGCCGGTTTTCCGGGTCTGTCCGGTTTTTTCGGTTTGTTTGGTTGATCTGGTTTGGATGAGGCCCGAAGAGCCAAAGTAACCAGACACACCGGACAAACGCGATCAACCAGAAAAACCCGAGTCCGTGAGGACGTGAGGAAAGGAGCGCACATGGTAGCGAGAGGCAGCAGGCAGGCGCGACTCATCATCGGGGGGCTACTGGCAGCGCTGTGGGCCGGCCCTTCGTGGGCCGAGATGGCCCGCTACGACGTCGATCTCGACCATTCGACCGTCGAGTTCCGCGTCGCGCACATGGTCGTCTCCAAGACCTCGGGCCGATTCATGGAGTACAAGGGCCTGGTGGAGATGGATGCCGAGGCGAAAACGGTGAAGACGATCGAAGCCACCATCCAGACGGCCTCGCTGAACACCAATCACCAGAAGCGCGACCAACATCTCCGCGGGCCCGATTTCTTCCACGTCGAAAAGTACCCGACCATCACCTATAAACTGAAGTCCTACCTCAAGTCGGGCGGCGGCAATGAATACTCGGCCGTCGGCGAACTGACGATGTTGGGCGTGACCAAAGAGGTGGTGCTGACCGGCACGTTCAACGGCGTCGCCAAGGATCCCTGGGGGAATGTGCGCGCGGGGTTCACGGCCGAAGGCAAGCTGAATCGGAAAGATTTCGGGATGAACTGGAGCAAGACGCTCGATAGCGGCGGGTTGGTGGTCGGGGACGAGGTTCACCTCAAGCTGGATATCGAGGTGATCAAGGCGAAGTGACGCGTCGTTCGTGAAGCGTGATGCGTATCTCGTCAGGAGGCGTAGGGTAGGCCGTCATCAGTGATCGGTCATCAGTTCCGGACACTGAGAACAGACAACCGATAACGGCCAACCCTTCCTTGGTCGTGGACAGATGCGAGCGACGAGAGACGAGCGACGTCTTCATCGGTTATCGCGTCCGCGGCTCATCCACGGCGATCTCGAAGCGCGGCGCCGTAATCGACTCGCTCCGGCACGTGGGACAGCGACCGGGACGCGTGAAGCGAGTGCGGGTGCGAAACCGAAACCCGCAGTGTTCGCAGACCGAAGGTTCGATCAGAAAGGTCGAGCCCGGCGTGCGGGCCAGCGAACGGACGACATGCGGAAGGTGGGCTTCCACCTCTCGCTCGGGGATGTCGAGCGCGTTGGCCAGTTCGTACGTGGTCCAACGCCGCGCTCGGAGCAGGTCCATGAGTTGCCGGCGTTTGGTGGCGGGGTCGGGCATCGAAGGCAGAATCTCGTCCAGTCCTCTCGGCTGAGAATGGTATGATAGCCAACATGAGCGAACAGGTCACTTGCATTCGCGCTGCGGAGCCGACGGGCCGAGGTGTCCGGTGACTGCGGGGCCTGGGCCGAATGCGTCGCAGCAGACCCTTGAGTTTTCCGCGGGCGGCGTGGCCGTGCGCGAGGGGTCCGTGCTGCTCATTCGCACGAAGGATCTCAAAGGCCGGACCGTATGGGCGTTTCCCAAGGGCAAGCTCAACCAAAACGAATCGAATCCTCAGGCGGCCCTGCGCGAAGTGCAGGAAGAAACCGGTTGGCGATGCAAGATCGAACGGGAGCTTCCGCGATCGCAATATTGGTTTCAGCGCGCCGGCAAGCGGGTGCGTAAGACCGTCCGCTGGTTCCTGATGGCCCCGGTCGAGCAGGTGGGCGAGCATGACGGAGAAGTGGAAGAGGCCGTCTGGGTGCCCATCACCGAGGCGCTGACTCAGCTCACGTATGAAGCGGATCGAAACATGTTGCGGGCGGTCCAAGCCTCGCAGGGGCAGCCCGGCAACCCCTCCAATTACTAGCCCCATGTCCTCAGGTCTGTCTCGTCGGTCTCGCTGGCGCCGGGTTGGTCTCCTGGCCCTGGCGTTCGCCTGGTGTGTGGGAGCCGGAGATCCGGTCTTCGCGCTGGAATTCACCGCCGATCAGATTACCAAGGTGAACGGGCGAGTCCGAAAGTCCAACATCTATTACCGCGACGAGATGTGGCGGTTGGAACATCATGAGATCAGCCCGGTGAACGTCACGATCGTTCGCAAGGACAAACAGCTCATGTGGCTGCTGCTGTCCCGCATGAA
>CAYZTJ010000052.1:0-21698 GCA_964481215.1 uncultured Nitrospira sp.
CCATCCGCCAGGGCCACGGTTTTCATTGCACGTAGTCCCCAGTAGGCTTGTTCCGGGTTCGGTATCTTGAATTCCACGGCAATCTCCTTTGCGAGAGGCGTTTAGCAGACCTGTAAGGTCTGACCGGACAACGGGACGGTGTGTTGCGCCGGACCGTCGAAGGCACGCCAGGCTTCGATTCCTCCAGCCAGCGGCCAGACCCGTGTGAATCCTTTCTTCCTGAGCAAAAGGGCACCTTCGGCGCTGGCCGCGTCTGCCGGACACCCGCAGTACAAGACAAGGTCCCGATGCCGAGGCAGTTCGTGATGGCGATGGGGCATCTCGTCCAGCGACATCCAAAGCGAGTCGGGAATGCCCCGTTCTGTTTGTCGCAGTTCCTTCGGCCGTACGTCGATCAGCAGTGGAGGCTCATCCATCGTCAGCCTGGCCCTCACTTGGTCAACCGTGAGCCGCGGAACGCCTCGGAGCTGGCGGCGACGGACGAGGAGTTTGTGAGCGAGGTACAGCATGAGAGTTGCGATCATGCCGATCGTGACGGTCGGCGCGACCTGTTCTGCATAGGCAAGCGCCGCTTCAAATTGATTGCTGAATGCGTACCCGAGTCCCAGACCGGAGCCGACCCAGATCATTGCGCCGATGCCGTCGTAGAGGAGAAACAGCGGTAGGCCCAACCCGACGACGCCCGCGAGCGGCGGGGCGATGGTGCTCAAGCCAGGGACGAATTTGGCCAGGACGAGAGAACGTGCGCCGTGCTCGGCGAAGAACGCTTCGGTCCGTCGGACGCACGAACTCGGTTCAAGCGCGATGCGACAGAGCCAATCCAGCACCTGGCGGCCGCGGCGGCGCCCGAGTTCGTACCAGACGCCGTCGGCAAGGAGCGTCGCGAAGACGGTGGCGGCCAGCGCCGTCCACGGATTCATGTGCCCCGTGCCGACGAGCGCCCCGGCGGCCACCAACAGCGGCATCGCCGGCAGTGGCACGCCGAGCTGTTCGGCAAGCACGACGCCAAAGAGCAGCGCCGTCCCATGTTGAGTCAAGAACTGCAGTGTCTCGTTCACGGTGTCCCACTCCGCGGTCCATTCAGTGATGGTGCGCATGAACCAGTGCATGACCTTGTCCGCGCGCGATCAGCCAGCGATTGACGGGAAACGCGGCGGCACCGGCAAGAATCAGTGAGGCGGCCAGACTGACCCAGAAGAGGGCGTCCGCAAGTCCGGCATTCATGGCGCCGGGAATCACGAGCATGGCCGCGTTATCCACGATTTCCATGGTCGTAATGGACAGGGTATCCGATGCAAAGGCCAGTGGCAGCGCTGTGCTCCACGCCATGCCTGTCTGGATCAGCGGGAGTAACGTCAAGAGGTAGCCGGACGTAAACGCCAATGCCACGGCCAGGGCCACTGTCGGCAAGTTTTCCCACCCCAGCGCCGTGCCAACGACCATCCCAAGGACTTCGCCGATCGCACAGCCGGCGAGACAATGGATCGTGGCGGACAGCGCCACGCGGTCCAGTGAAGAGGCTGGGTGGATCGCCTCGTCGCAATGGTGCTGGTGGTCTGTGTGATGATGACCACCATGCAGCTGCGGCAACCGTGCTGTCTGACTCTGTGTCCCGTTCATGATCTTCCCTCCCTTTTAACCTGCCATGAGGTAATAAAGTGATGGGCCCAGATCAGCTTCGATGTGATCTGGTGAGCAGGATTTGTTCCAGTCGTCGGCACATCGCCGTGATCGGCGTAAGTCCTGGCAGGACAAAGGATTTGATGATGCCGGCAAGGGCCGCGCGGAGAGGGTAAGCCCGCTATGATGACGGCACCGCTGCCGACATCTCGGCAGCTGCCGAGATGTCGGCGTTTCGCGACACGGGCCGCTGTCAGGCCTCGCGATAGTTGGCTGGCGTAGTGTAAGCGCGTCGGTCTGAACGGATTCTTACGAAGGGCGGGTGATGCCCAACTTCTGCATTTTCGACTGGAGGGTCGTGCGTTTCATGCCGAGTCTGGACGCAGCGCCCGCACCGCCGCCGATGACCCATTTGGTCTCGCGAAGGACTTTCACGATATGGTCGCGCTCCGCTTCTTCCAGCGTGGCAACCGAACCATTGATCGGAGTGTTGGGACGCTTCAGTTCCGACAGCGGGACAAAGAGATCTTCCCCAGGCGACAAGATTACGGCCCGTTCGATGAAATTCTCAAGCTCCCGCACGTTGCCCGGCCATATGTAGGCCTGTAGGGCTTTCATGGCCTCGGTGGGGATCGAGTTGATGCGCTTTTTCATGCGCATGGCGAATTTCTGCGCAAAGTGCCGGACGAGGAGTGGAATGTCATCAGGACGCTCGCGCAATGACGGCACGGTGATCGGAAACACCTTGAGCCGATAGTAGAGGTCGCTCCTGAACATCTGCTCTTCGACCATCTGCCCCAGATCACGGTTGGTGGCCGCAACGACGCGAACATTGACGCGGATGGTGCGCGTGCTGCCCAGCCGTTCGAATTCCTGCTCCTGCAAGACGCGCAGGAGTTTGACTTGCAGTTCCAGCGGAATCTCGCCCACTTCGTCGAGGAAGATCGTCCCCTTGTCTGCCAGCTCGAAGCGGCCGACCTTCGAAGCGATCGCGCCGGTGAACGCGCCTTTCTCGTGTCCGAACAACTCGCTTTCAAGGAGCCCCATTGGAATGGCCGCGCAATTCAGCTTGACGAAGGTGCGATCCCGCCGGTCGCTAAGGTTGTGCAGCGCGCGCGCGATCAGTTCCTTGCCGCTTCCGGTCTCGCCCAATATCAAGACGGTGGAGCCGGTCGCGGCCACAGTCTCGACTTGCTTGAGCACCTGTTTGAGCGCGCGGCTCTCGCCGACAATCTCTTCAAAGTTGTACTCGGTTTGGATCTCTTCCTCGAGGTAGATCTTTTCTTTCGCAAGCGTATCCTTAAGCGAGGCGATTTCCTGGTAGGCCATGGAGTTAGCCACCGCCAGCGCGATCTGTTTCGCCGCCTCGCTGAGCAGCTCGGCGTCGGCTGCCGTAAAGGCGTGGTCGTGGAGGCTGCCAATATTCAAGGCTCCAAAGGTCCGATCGTGCAAGACAAGCGGCACACAGCAGGCGGACCGGACCCCCTCGTCCAGGAGCCGCTTGGAAACCGTGCTGTCAGACTGCTCAATGTCCTGTCGGCTTAACACCACGGCCTGTTGTTGTCGGATCGCCGTACTGGACGGACAACCGCACAAGGTGCAAGTCGTGCCTTCTTCGATGAGCCCTTTTCGACCCGGGAAGTCGAGCGCATAGAGTTTCAGTTCATTGGTGTCAGGGGCCAACAATGTCAAGCTGATCACGTCCGCGTTCATCACGCTGCGGATGCTCGACGCGATGGAATTGAATAGATCGCGCAACTCCAAGTGCGACACGACGGCGTTGTTGATGTCGAGTAGCAAGCGTTGCCGATCTCGCTCCCGCGTGAGCTGCTCTTGATAAGCCAGGGCGGCTTCTGAATTCAGAGCGTTATCGACGGCGACGGCCACCTGCTTTGCCACTTGCTGCATGAATGCGATTTCCGAAGTTTGATAGATCCTGGCTTGCAGGCTGCCAAAACCCATGGCGCCCAGTCGTCGTTGTGCGGTCGTCAGAGGAACCACACAGAACGAACGCACCCCATTCTCGCGAAATAGGGCCATCAGTGCGGGAAACCGATCCTCCTTCTCCACATCGTCAACCGTCAATGGTTGCTGCGTCTTCCATACCAACCCACCGGGGGATTGATCCACAGGCACTTCGAGTCCCGGCCTGATGGTGGAAGGCTCAGAGGTAACCAAGAGCCAGAGACGCATCACGTTGCGCTCGGGATCGTGCAACACCGCGTTGATGAAATCGAACGGCACGACCTCGGGAAGTCGCTTCGCGAGGTCGTGCATCAAGAGATTCAGATCACGGTGTGCGGCGATGGCTTCCGTGACCTCGAGGAGCAGGCGAAGCCGATCGCGCTCTCTGGCCAGCTGCTCCTGAGCCAACTGGGCAGTCTCATGGTGCAGCACGTCATCGACCGCGACCGCCACTTGGCGTGCCACATGCTGCAGGAACTCGAGATCCGGCTCCTGAAATCTGTAGGCGGCGGTTCGGCCGAACCCGATCGCGCCTAGTCGTCGCACGGCGGTGGTCAGGGGCAGCATGCAGTAGGACTCCACTCCGACTTGCCGGAGGATCGCAGTCACTTTGGGGAATCGGGATTCATCGTCAAGGTGAGACACGATGAGGGGCTGTTGAGTCCTGTAGACCCACCCGCCGGCCGACTCGTCCATCGGGAGCTCAACTTCGGGGAAGGTATTCTTGCCCTCATCGGTGCGAAGCACATGAGCCCGCATCACATTCTTGTCTGAGTCGTGCAGAATCAATCCGATATAATCGAAGTGAACCACGGCAGGCAGTCGCCGGGCGAGTTCTCCAAAGAGCGCGTTGAGATCTCGATGGGCCGTGATCGATTCCGACACCTCGAGCAGCGCATGATACTGCTGGAGCAGCGGAAGGACTTGGGACATCTGAGTCTCAGCGGGCATGGACAAAAGCATACTCCCTAGGGTTTCCTCGGCTCAAGAGGGCCTGGAGGGGAACGGCCCAGAGCTGCGACCAAACCAGGAATGAACCCAGACATTCTGCTTCTCGTGGGATGAACGCGTGACCTGCATCCCGTCGACGGTAGCAGGATCATACTGACGCGCAACCGGGGAGGTCCCTAGGTCTGCACGAGAATATCCCCAGTACGATTCAGTCCTCCATGCCACTGCTAACTGTCAGTCGATCAAAGGGGCCAATCTCGCTGGATTCTCAAGGTAAGGCAGCGGCGTTGGCCTCGGCTGAGGGTCTCAAGCCGGAGTTGTGTTACGAGGTAACGCAAGGCTGGTCTGCGGAATCGTCATGTGCGCGACGTGGCTGTAATATGAGAGAGGGGAAGACAGAAAGATTCTCAGAGCAAGTGGGGGCACCTCACTGTTGCGTCGAGGCCCTTCCCGCGTCTGTCTAATCGGGACGATAGACCGAAACCGGCGAACGTGCGCTGGTCAGTCAGATCGCGCGATTATCGTGAGCCATGCCTCGCGGCTTCCGCGGACTAGGTGACTCACGGCGGCCAAGGTGTGAGATCCCCGGATTCTTGACCTGATCTGACCGAACCGATGCTGTCACGGTTCTGACCTCGACAAGCTTGCCGGTGCGTCGCGGGATCTGGCTCCTCCGCCTTTTTCATCCCCCCGTGTGGCGGAATCCCACTCTTCCGAGAAGCGCGGCTCTCGATGTGGCGGTAAAGGACCGGCAGGACAATCATGGTGAGGAGCGTCGACGTCACCAGCCCTCCGATCACCACGATGGCCAGGGGCCGTTGCACTTCGGAGCCGATGCCTCTGGCAAAGGCCAGCGGGACCAGCCCCAGGAGCGCCACCAGGGCCGTCATCAGCACCGGCCGCAGGCGCAGGAGGGCTCCGGAGACGACCGCCTCGTCCAGTGACCGGCCCTCCTCTCGCAGCGTGTTCATGTAGGACACCAGCACGATGCCGTTCAGGACGGCCACGCCGAACAGATTGATGAATCCCACGGACGCCGGCACGCTGAGGTATTCGCCCGACAGCCAGAGGGCCACGACGCCTCCGATCAATGCGAATGGAAGATTGAGGATAATGAGCGCGGCCTGGCGCAAGGAACCGAAGGACGAATACAACAGCAGAAAGATCAGCCCGATGGTCATGGGCACGATGAGGCGGAGCCGGCTCATGGCCCGCTCCATGTTTTCGAACGAGCCGCCCCATCTGACGACGTAGCCCGGCGGGAGCGCCACCTGCGTCGCGATGCGCTGTTGCGCCTCGGCCACCAGGCTGCCGATGTCGCGCCCCAGCGTGTTGAAGCCGATTGACACATAGCGCTGAAGACGCTCGCGACTGATCCGTCCCGGCCCTTCCTCCAGTTGCACGGTTCCCAGGTCCGCCAGCGGGATCAACGAGCCCGACGCGTCGGTGAGAAGAATATTGGCGATGGTTTCGATGCTGTTGCGGTGTTGTTCCGGAAACCGCACGACCAGATCGAACCGTTGTTGGCCCTCATACACGCGGGTGGCCGCGCGTCCGCCGATCGCCGTTGCGATGATTTCCCGCACGTCGGCGACGTTGATGCCGTGCCGGGCGATCTTGTCCCGGTCGATGTTGATCGTCAGGTAGGGTTGTCCGTAGAGCTGCTCCACCTTGATGTCCCGCACGCCGCGCACCTGTCCCAGGACGCCGGCGATCTCGTCGGCTTTCTGCCGCAGTACCTCCAGGTCGTCGCCGAACAGTTTGGCCGTGGCTTCCGTCCGCACTCCAGAAATCAGTTCGTCGACCCGCTGCTGAATAGGTTGGCTGATCAGGAACGTCGCGCCCGGGACCCGAGCCAGGCGTTCGCGGAAACGCTGCATCAACTCGGGCATCGTGCGCGCGGTCGTCCATCGATCGAGCGGTCGAAGCTGCACCACGGGATCGCTCTCATTCGGTTCCTGCGGATCGTTTCCCAGCTCGGTACGGCCGATCTTCGAGACGACGGTTTCCACCTCAGGAAATTCCATGATGGCCCGCTGCATGTCTTTCTCGATGGCGATGGACGCGTCCAGGGACACGCTGGGCAGCCGGATGGTCTGGGGGGCGACCGACCCCTCGTTCAGGATGGGGATGAACTCCCGTCCCAGCGAGGAAAACAGGCCCAGGCTTCCGACCAGCGACGCGGCGGCCACGGCCAGCACGACGCGCCCATGGGCCAAGGCCCATCGGAGCGTTGGAGCATACAGCCGCTTGGCCCACCGGACGATCCAGGGGTCCTCCTCGCGTCCCCTCGTCAGCAGCAGGGAGCAAAGGACCGGGGAGAGGGTCAGCGACAGCGCGAGCGACACGCAGAGGGCGATCATGATGGTGTACGCGAGCGGTTTGAACATCTTGCCTTCCATGCCGTGGAGGGACAGCACGGGGAAAAATACGATGATGATGATCAGGATGCCGAAGACGACCGGCCGTCCGACCTCCTTCGCCGCCGCGATGATCACCTCTCCCCGGGGTGTGCGTTCCGTGCGATCCGACGACAGGCGGCGATACACGTTCTCGACCACGACGACGGAGCCGTCCACGATCATGCCGATGGCGATGGCAAGCCCTCCCAGCGACATGAGGTTGGCGGTGAGGCCCACCTGGTCCATGACGATGAACGTGGCCAAGGGCGCCAGCACCAGGGTGCCGACGACGATGAGCGCGCTCCGGACGTTTCCAAGGAACAGAAACAGCACAACGATCACCAGCGCCACGCCTTCCGCGAGCGACTTGTACACGGTGTTTAACGCGGCATTGATCAGCTCGATCCGGTCGTAGTAGGTCACGATACGCAGCCCGCCTGGCAGCAGATGGCGGGCGTGGATGTCGTCGATCCTGGCCTTGATGCCCTCGACCACGTCGCGCGCATTGCCGCCGCGCAGCATCAGCACGATGCCGCTGACCACCTCGCGCTCTCCGTTCACCACGACGGCGCCGTGCCGGACGGCGTGACCGATCCGCACCTGCGCCACATCGCCGACAAACACGGGCGTACCGCCGGCCGCCTTCACGACGATGCGTTCGATGTCCTGGAGGGTGCGAATGAGCCCGATGCCCCTGACGATGTATTTTTCCGCGTGTTTCTCCAGGATGTTGCCGGCCGCGTTGGCGTTGTTGCTGGCCACCGCCTCGAAGACGTCATGAAGGGAGAGGTTGTATTTTCGCAGCAGGGCGGGCTCGACCAGCACGTGATACTGTTTGACATACCCGCCCATCGAATTGACGTCGATGACCTCTGGCGTGCTTTTGAGCAGCGGCCGGATGAGCCAATCCTGGATCGTGCGCTGATCGATTAAGTCGCGCTCCTCGGCCGCTGCGTCCGGTCCATGACCATGGGGCGTCGCCAGGTAATATTGAAACACCTCTCCGAGTCCCGTACTGTTCGGCACCAACATGGGATCGGCGCCCGGGGGGAGCATGTCTTTCACCTCGATCAACCGTTCGAGCACGAGCTGGCGCGCGAGGTCGATATCCATCGTGTCGTCAAAGACGATGGTGACCAGCGAAAGCCCAACCTTGGTCAAGGAACGGAGTTCCGTCAGGGACGGCACCCCTGTCAGTTGCAGTTCGATGGGATACGTCACCAGCCGCTCGACCTCGGCGGGGGAGAGACCGGGCGCTTTGGTGACGACCTGGACGAGGACGCTGGTGACGTCGGGAAAGGCGTCGATGGGAATAGTCTGGAAGGCGTACGCGCCTCCCGCCGCGATCGTGAGCGAGACGATCACGATGAGCAGGCGCTGGCGGAGGGACAGTTCGAGGAGGCGGGACACCATCAGGTCAACTTCTTCAGGAGCTCCGACTTCAAGACGAAGGCCCCCTGCGTGACGAGCAGATCTCCTTCATTGAGGCCGCTCAAGATGGTGGTGGACGTTCCGTTGGATTCACCGACCTGGACCTCTCGCGCCTCATAGGCGTCCGGCTCCCGCTGAACGAAGACGAACGCTCGATCCCGGTCCCACTGGAGCGCGGCGTCGGGAATCGCCAGACGGTCCGGCTGCGGTTCCGACGAGAGGCGGATGGCCGCGAACATCTCCGGTTTAAATCGCCCTTCGGGGTTGGGCAGCTCGATTCTGAGCTGCATCGTTCGAGTGGCGGGGTCCAAGACGTCGCCCACGTAGGTGATCGTTCCCTGGAACACCTCTTTCGGGTAGGCGTTGATCCGCACCTCTGCCTGCTTGCCGCCGGAAGCCTGTACCGCGTGCACGAACGGGATGTCTTTTTCGGGGATCTTGGCCTGCACCCAGACCTCGGACAAATCGGCGATGACGAAAAGCTTGTCGGCGGTCTCGACGACCTCTCCGCGGGTGAGATTGCGTTCGATGATACGGCCGGCAAAGGGCGCGACGATCGGCACGTGGGAGTGAATGTCCCGGCTATGGTCGAGACGGCGAAATTCATCGTCGGTCATTCCCAGCAGTCTCAGCCGGTCTCTAGCCTCGTGGGCCTCCGCCTGCATACTGAGCAATTCCGCGCGTCGCCGCTCCGCTTCCGCTTCCCCGATCACCTGCTCTTGCAGCAGAAACTTGGCCCGCTTGTAGGCTTGCTCGGCCACGTGGAGCCTGGCCTGCGCTTTCAGATAAGCGGATTCGGCCAGGCCGAGGTCGCTGCTGTACAGAATGGCAAGGAGCGCGCCGGCGTCGACCTGCTGCCCCACGTCCGCATACACGTCCATCCCGCGGCCTCGCACGAGCGTCGTAATATCCGCCATCCGCCGTTGGTTCGGTTGGACGATCGCCGGGAATTCTCGGTGGGTTCTGAACTCTCTCCGGACGATCGGCTGAACCGCCATGCCGATGCGCACGGCGTCTTCCGCGGAAAGGCGGACGATGCCGGGCCTGCTGACCGGGGGCTGAGGCGCGGCCACGACTGCATCAGGCGGGGGGCCGTCGCAGCTCGAGCCGGCCAAGGCCAGAGCGGAGAGCAAGGCCAGAGTTGTGAACGAAGCTGATCGGGATCGCGTCTTTATGTGTGTGGTTGCCACCTGATCGAGTCTTCTTTGATACGGAAGTCTGTGTTCATCATCATAAGGTGCCGCCGACAGCCAGCTCGAGACGAGTTATCGACACGGCCAGCTCATACCGCGCTTGCAGGTAATCCATCTGGATCTGCCGCTGAACCCGTTGGGCGTCGAATACGTCCAGGAGGCTGGAGGCGCCCTGTTGGAAGCTGAATTGGGCGAGCCGCAACGCCTCCTGCGCTTGCTTCAAGAGCCCTTTCTCGAACACCTCGATCAATTCGGACGTCGTGCGGGCATCCTGATAATGCTGATGGACCGCTCTGGCGAGTTCGTGACGGGCTCGCAGGAGCTCCGCTTCTTCACGGCGCTTCACCCCTAACGCCGAGGCAATTTCTCCTTGTCGCCGATACCAGAGAGGGGCGGGGACCGAGAGCCCCCCCTGCACGGCTTCCCGTCCGATCTCGCGCCAGTAGCTGGCGTTGAGTGTGACACTGGGAACCCGAGCCTCGCGTTCAAATTCGACCAGACGATCACTCTGTGCGACAGACTGACGCAGGCGTTGTAGGCTCGGATGACGGTCCGCCATGCGGTCCATCATGGTTTCGATCCGAAGGTTGTTCGGCAAGCCGATGAAGTCGCCTCGCACATGATAGGAGGAGCCGAGCGCGCCGCCGGTCAGGGTATCCAAGGCCACACGGTTAATTCGGACGACGTTATCCGCCCGCGCGACGTGTTGGCGGGCTTTCAGCGCCTCGACATCGGCCTTGATGAGCTCGAACCGAGGCCCTTCACCCGAGGTGACACGCGCCTTGACGACCCGGGCCACCGCCTCGACGATGTCGAGATTCTGCCGGGCCAGGGCGGCATCCTGTTGAGCCAAGAGAAGGTCGTAAAACGCGATCTTCGCGTGGGTTGCCACGCTCAACCGGGTTTCGGCGTGTCCGGCGTTCGCCGTCGCGAGGCCCGCGTCCGCGGCCCGCTGGCGGGCGGCCCTCATCGCCGGCCATTCCAACGGCTGTCCCACGGTCATGTTGTACTCGGTGAGCGATTCCCGTGCGAGCGAGTCCCGGATATTCGCCCGCCCGACGTCGCGGACCTCTCCGTAGCCCGCATAGCCGGTCACGGTCGGATTCGGATAGGCGCCTGCCGCCGTCTGCTGACCTTGGCGTTGCTCGATCAGGCCTCGAACCCCCGCCACAGCGGGGTGATGGAGGAGCGCGAGATTGACGACGTCATCCAGCGCATAAACCGATACTCCCGGCTCAGCGGCCCAGGCGGCGATGTCCGTCGGCGCGAACATCATCGCGCCGCCCAAGACACTCAGCATCACGATCCCGACCGCCATGGCAACGCTCCTTGAGCCATGTGCTTCACCAAAGACGGGAGAGGTATGAAAAGCGAAACGCCCGCGCTTGCCGCCTCGTGCCGAGTGTCGCTCTGGCTGGCCAGCATGAGCACGACGCGGCCCCGACGTTCCAGGTCTATCCCTTGTCATTGCGATATGTGGACGCGTTCACCCACTCATCGGCCTGGTGAAAGGGAGATAACGCGGCATCCGTCACTTTGCCCGTCTCATCGAGAAGGAGCAGCACCTCACGGCCTTTCGTGGCGCGCTGTAGTTTGGAGCGAATCAACGGGCGGACCTCATAGGTTCGAACCAGCCCCGCTTCCGTGCGGATGGTGAGGTGGCGAAACTCCAGGGGTCTTATCACTTCGCCTGAAACTCTGATGAAGCCATTCTTCGAGGGTGATCGGAGACGCCCTGATCGTGCGGCTCGAAGGCCTTCCGTCCCATCCAGCCTGACATCGGCGATGCGGCCGAGTTCGTCCACGAGAAACCTGGCCGGCGCGCCGACGGGGATGGAGGCGACGGCGCTTCTTGCCAATGGACGAATAACATACGCCAGTTCACGCTCGTCCTTGGTGACGATGACCGCCTTGTGGTGACCGGTCACCAGCGGTTGCGCAAGTTCTCCCTCAACGATGTGGTGTCGGCTGGCTTCCCCCGCCATGTGTGCGTCGACGATCAGATTGTGATCGTTCAGCGCGACCTCGACGCGATCTCCGGGCCGAAGATCCGGGAGGCCCTTGTCTCGACGGTACTTGGCGGGCAGAAAGCGGGGTTGAAGCTGTCCGAATGCGATCTTGGTTTGGTCTCCGCGGACGGCTGAGACCGTCCCGGTCAGGACCATCGTTCCGGGAAAGGTGGCGTGTTGGAGAGTGTCCGCGTGATCAGAGGCGAGGCCGGATGCGGCGGAGCAGAGGCTCATCGAGACCGCCAAGAGCAGCCCCAGCCGGCGTCGGCGCCGACTTCCACGCACAGACCGAGTGGAAAGACAATCAAGGAAATGGCGGGTAGAGGCCATAGGCCCGTCTCCTCCGGGTGGCTGAATTTGTTTGTGCGGGGCGGGCGATAGGCGTCACGGGGCGTGACAGAGCCGTCGTTGGAATCACCCGTCCGCGGCGGGAGGCCTGATGGTCCCCCATGAATACCCAACGTAGGCCCGCAGTTATTCCGTGGACGTCCCGCCGCGCCGCGGACGCGGCCTTCCGCGTTCTGTGTCGCATCGGCTCGCTCGTCATGGGGCAGGGGCGGCTCTGGTCGCTTCCTTGACCGGCGGTTCGATCTTGATGTTGGGGCCTTGCACCTTCGGGAGGAGCCCCGCCCCGGGCCGATCGAGAATCCTTCGGTTCGCTTCGTCATTCGACAGCTTCTGCAGCACATGCCGATCGCTGGAGGCCGCGCCGCCGGCAATGGCTTGCTCGCCGGATGCATTCGTGTGTCCAGGGTCATTCGCGAGCGATTGACCCCCGACCGGGTCCACGGCGGTACCCATCGGGTACCCGGGGTGACGGGGGAGCAACGCGGGATTGGCCTGCGCTGCCGAGGCGTGCCAGCCCAGGATCATCAGCATCATACCGATCGCCAGCGAGATCTTCATGGCGCTCCCTCCTTGATGTGCCGCGCGCCATCGACAGCGCGCGAGGGGCCGGGCGGTTACTCAGTCGTCCCAGACGACTCTCGAATATGAATGGTCGCGGTCCGCATCATGCTGCCCCGCAGATCATCCGCATCCCGCCAGACGTTGTAGGAGACAGGCCTCGTTCGTGAAAAACAGAGGCTGGCATAGTGTCCGGGCAGGATCGTGACGAAGTCGTCGAGGCGGCCGAAGCGGCGAAACCCCTTTTCACAGGTCACCGCGTTGTCCCAGGTAAAGTCGAGCAAGCCGACTGCAATTACCTTCGGCGACCGATTGTGCCACCGCACTTCCTCTCCGCGTTGGGCGATGAGGTCCGTGGGGATCGTCGACGATTGAATGACGATCTCGTGGATCGCGCCGGTCCCCGAGTTGGGAAGAGCGGGGGCGCATCCCAGGCTTCCTAGCGAGAGGATGAGCAGGATGCCGGATCCGCAGGCTCCTGCCGCCTGGGCCGCAGAGCGCATCCTGACGCTGAATCGCGATAAGGACTTGACTGTCACGTGCCTGACCTCCGTTTATCCCGCAAGGCGTTCTCGACGACATTGAGGAGAGTCGATTTTACCCACTGTTTCTCAAGGACATGGATGATGCCGAGTTGCCTGAGGGTCCAGGCATCCCAATACGCGAGGTCCGCTGGCCCGCTGATGGTGACGATGATGGGCGTCGAGGGCTGTTGGGTCGTGATCTCGAAAATGAGCGCAAGCCCGCCTTGATCGGGAGGAAGGATTTCCACCACGGCAAGGTCGAAGGTCGCATGCTGAAGCAACTGACGCGCGGCTCTGCCATGTTCCGCGAACACGACCCTGTGTCCCTGCATTTCGAGCTGACGACGAATCGCGTCGCTCATCCGGACATCGCTTTCCACCAGCAGGACGCTGACTGAGGCGGATGGATTGGGCATAGGCGTACTTGTCGCCGATCGCCTGCGGCGCGGGTATGCACGCCGGAGTCGCGTGTCACCGTGGATAGATCGGCGTAATCTCGTGATCGGCATCACGTGGTCCGGTGTCGTCGGTTTGATCCAGTGAGTCGGCGGATTCCTCCTGATCGTCGTCGTAGGTGGCGGCGATTGCCGCCGCCCAGGTCAGGATCATGAGCGCCACCAACGCCAGCAGGGGGTACATGGGGGCCTCGCTCCGATGACGGACGTCTGGAAGCGCCTGAGTGGTGCCGGCCGTGGCTCAGGCGTCGGCCTTGCATGGGGCGCGGAGATTTCATGATGCGGCGCCGTGGCCCGCGCTCTATATGCGATGATCGGCGTCGCCTCACCGAGGCGATCGAAAAAGACCGGGTCGGCCGCCGTGCCGGGCAAGGCTCGACGAACGCCTCGGAGGAGCAGGCGTCCGTACAAGGGAGGGGACGGCACCAATGCGGGCCGACCCGGTGTGTTCGATGGGTGTTCAGGTCTGTCATGCGATACCGTTCTTGGGTTGAAACACCTGCTGGCATTTGCGCTTGAGCAGTTCGAATGAAAACGGCTTGATGAGATATTCATTCGCGCCGATCTGAAGCGCGCGCCGCAGGCGGGAGAGGCCTTCCGAATGAGCCATGATGATGAGGGGCAGGTCCGGGTGGCGATCTCGGACCTCCTGCACGATGGCCATTCCACCCAAGACCGGCATGTCGAGTTCGACGATGAGGCCTAGGGGATGACCTTCCGACAGCTCGCCGGCGAGACGGGCCAATCCGGACACGCCGTTGTCTTCCGCATGCACCTCGTAGCCCATCGCTCTTAGCTGATCGCTGAGGATGAGTCGGCTGTCATCGTCGTGGTCGATGACAATAATGCAGCGATGGGCGGGGTCAGGCCGGTGTTCCATAAGGGGTTCCTTGGTACGGCGTGTCGCTGGTTCCTGGATCATCATTGTTTGAAAGGCTCGGTTCAGGAGGTGACGCCTACGGTGCGCCCTCGCGCAGGACTATTTTGACTTTATCCGTCGGTTTCGCAGGGTTCACGCCGCGTCGTCCTGCGCGGCCACGGGGCGGCGCCGGCGTGCCCGCGGCGAACTGGTGCGCCGCAATGACCGGATCGAGAATCGCCCCGCAGGCCACGCAGCGCCACCCCATGAAGACCCCCGTCGGACAACTGGAGGGGAGATCGACGAACGTTTCAAGGACCATCGCGTTGCGACACCGGCGACAGTGCATCGATCCCTCTTCTTTACGCCCGGTCCAGGACCGGGCGCGCTCAATCAGGGCTGGTTACCCGGCCTTGCGGAGGGGAGTGGGCCCCGTTCCGTGAGCGTTCGGCGACGCCGGGGACTCCGGCCCTGCGCGATCGGCGACAGGTTGAGGCGCGCGCGCTCGCTTCTCCCACAGCCAGATCAGGATCAGCCCCACAACGGAGGCACACGCCACCACATCCAGCAAAAATTCAAGCATGAGCGCAGCCATGTGAACTCCTGTGCCTGCACAGGCCGGTGCTCATCGTGCCTTCATGAGCGACGCTCATGCGCCGGCGTCGCCTCGTTTCGCGTCTGCGATTCGACCAGGGTGAGGGCGCCGTGGACTTTTCGTTCGGGCCGGCACATGTGAATCATCACCATGATCCGTTCTGACCCCTCGATGGCTCCTGAGGGGACGGGAAACGCCTTGACCCGGAAAAGGCCGGAGACCGTCGTGACCATCGTCTGCTCCGTCATCTGCGCAGACGACCCGTCCTGCGCGGCAAGGAGCATCCGTTCCCGCGTCCTCGCCACGAGCTTGACGACTTGATACATGAGGTCATTCACAGAGACCCCGGACCGACGTGGTTCTCGGGCGCAGTCGATGATGTGCCGGGCTCGCTCGTTGACATAGGTCACATGCATCGACTTCCCGAACATCACGATGCCGGGATCTCCTACCTCTTTCACTCTCTCTGACAATGCCTCTGCCATCGCGACGCTCACGATTCAGGCGAATCCATGGGAGTCCATAGGCTCAGGCGTGGCGCGCGTCCTCCCGGATACGCGCATCGCCAGACCCAAGAGGGCCATAATGGAGGACGCATTCCGACGCGTGGGCGCAAGGGCCGCAGTACGATTCCACGAGGTAAATATCCCTCGCGGCCAGCTTGTAGTCATGCAGGAGCGTCATCAAGGTCACCCACCGCTCTCCATCGGCGACGCGGAGGCAGTAGCGGCATTGGCGTACGAGATGAAGCGCGGCGGGCATGGCGTCACCTCCCAAGGTCGATCGTGTTCGGCCTCTTCCGGAAGCCGGCGCCTGGTGCGCGGTCGGCGCCGGATAGTCGTCCGCCCGGCGCCGAAGTGTTGCACAGGCTTTCAATGGTGCGAGACAACTTGAACAGCAGGTCGGGCGATTCGCCCTTGACTAAGTATCCGGCAGCCCCCGCCGCAAAGGCGGCGGCCACATGCTCGCCGTCCCCGTGGCTCGACAAGAAGACGATTCTGACGTTGGGCAGCAATCCATCGAGTTGCCGAGCCGCCTGAATCCCGTTGATTCCCGGCATCTCGATATCGCTGACGATGACATCGGGCTTGAGGTGCAGGGCCGCCGTGACCATGGTGGCGCCGTCCTGTGCGGTGCCCACCACGTCATAGTCCTCGGACAAAAATCCTGTGAGCAGTTGTCGCATGGCCGGCTCATCGTCGACGAGCAGCAGTCGCGGCTTTCTCATGGAGACCCTCCTTAGTCCGGCATTCCCCGCTGCGATCGATCCTGGTCATGTTCCGTTCTATCGCAGCGCGAGGCGGAACGGAGCTAGGGACCTCCCTAGGATCCGCGGGTAAAGTCACTGGTCGGAGACGAGAGGATGGAAAGAGGCGACTATTCGGCCGAAATGATGCCGTGGGTTAGCGCGTATTTGGTGAGATCCGCAGTCGTGTGCAGGTCGAGGTGTTCCATGATGTGAGTTTTATGGAACTCGACGGTCTTCGGGGAGATCTCCAGCGCCGAGGCGATCTCCTTGACGGTCCGTCCCTCCGCCACCAGTTGCAGCACTTCCCGTTGCCGCGGCGTCAGCTCCGGCTGCCCCGAAGCCGGCGAGCGTCGCGCTCCCACCGCGACGTCGACCAAGTCTTTGGTCAGAAGTGGGGTGACGTAGCAGTGGCCTTGCATCACCGCGTGCACGGCCTGAAGCAGCTCGGAGCCGGCCGAACGTTTCAGCACATAGCCGGAGGCTCCGGCTTTGAAAGCGGCGCTGACGTAGGCGGCATCCGCGTGCATAGTGAGCAGGATCACCCGAGTCTTCGGCGCGGCTTTCTTGATCTGGCGGGTCGCATCGATGCCGTTCAGTTGCGGCATGGCGATGTCCGCGATCACGACGTCCGGTTCGAGGCGCCGAGTGTGCTCGATCAGGGAGCGACCGTCCGCGACGGCGCCCACCACCTCGCATTGGCTCTCGACGAGCTTCGTTAATCCTTCGAGCACCATCGTGTGGTCGTCGGCCAACAGCACGCGTGGCTTCTTCATGGGCCCTCCGAGTCGACGGGGACGGCGGCGGCAATCTTGGTGCCCTTCCCGGGCGCGGTGGCAATGTCGAGCCATCCGTCGGCCAAGGCGACGCGTTCCTTGATGCTCAGCAGGCCCAAGCCGCTTCGTTCCGCCGTGAGCGCCGCATGGTCGAACCCAATGCCATCGTCAACGATCGTCAAGGTCTGGCGATGGCCGGTCCGCTCCAGCAGCACGTCCACGGAGGAGGCCTTGGCATGCCGGGCCACGTTGGCGAGACTCTCCTGCGCTACCCGGTAGAGGCAGCTGGCCGCGTCCTGAACGAGTCCGACGCAGTCACCGCGTACGTTGAGACGACAGGGGATGCCGGTTCTCGCCTCAAATTCCTGGACGAGGCGCTGGAGCGCGACTGGGAGGCCCAGGTCGTCGAGGATCGAGGGATGGAGCTGGTAGGCGAGGGTGCGAACTGCTTCGGAGAGTTCGACCAGCCGTTCCTGGGTGGTTCGGACCGCCAAGCCGAGACGTTCCGGAGGGGCGCCCTTCGGCTGCGTGAGTTGATCCAGCTCGACGATCAGGACGGCCAAACGCTGATTGATGTCGTCGTGAAGATCCCGGGCGATCCGCCGCCGTTCCTGCTCCTGCACCCGAAGCAGTTGCATGGCGAGGGACTTCAGTTCCCGCCGATGAGCCTCCAACAGCCGCTCGGTTCGCATGCGCTCGGAGACTTCATCGACCAAGGCGTTGTTGACCGAGGCCAGTTGCGCCGTCCGCTCCCGGACGCGACGCTCCAAGTCCGCATTGAGGCGCGCGAGGGCTTCCTCGTGTTTGCGCCGCTGGAGCATATAGAAGAATGGCACCCAGATGGCAAAGACGCCGAACAGCCGATTGCTGATTGTAACGAGGATGGGAACCTGATAGGGGTCTGGGCTATAGACGGCGCCAAGCACGACGAGCACCGTGCAGAGCCCCGCTATCGCCGCGGCAAATGCGTATCGCGGGGAGAGAAAAGAAAGGAGTATGGGACCAAGATAGAGAATGTGACTGGCGACGCCGAGCGGGGTGTGCAGGTCGAGCACAAAGAGCGCGACCGTGATGGCGGCGACAAGTGAGACAAGAAGCCAAGAGGGGCGAGAGGTGTTCATGGCAAGCCTGCGACAGATTATCCTCTCCGCGAAGCGGCGGTTCAAGGGTTGGTCATGCCCAGCCTCGTCAGGAGGTCCGGCATTCGCCGAAAAACCTGGGGCAAGCGAAGGCTAGTCCAAAAGCCGCTGTCGTCTGAGCCCGGCGCACATGGGAGAATCGTCACGCTCATGAACGTGCCACGGCGCTGGACTGCGAAGCGAGAGTTTGATCCCGGTTTGCATCTGCTCCCTTCCTCATAGTAGCTTGTACCAGACGTCGTGTGATTCTCTTCCCGACGTAGACGTCTCTCTCTATTCCTTTCCTGAGTCTCTGCAGCAGGCGCGTGACCGGACAAGGCGCTGCATGCTCGCGACACTCTCGTACCAAGCCAGTTCCAGAGCCCGGGGGCTGTTGCGGCGCCTCCGCCGTGCCGATCGATCCGTTTTGTCGCGGCGGTCAGGATGACGGAGGCACGGAAATTGATGAAACGAATCCTGGTTGCGGACGACGAAGACAGTTCGCGGAGTGGGTTGGCTCAATTGCTGGCGCAATGGGGCTATGAAGTACAAGAAGCGTCCGATGGGGAACAAGCCCTCAAGGCTGCCAGATCGTTTCGTCCCGATGTGATCGTCACGGACCTCGTAATGCCCAAGTGTGACGGGCTGGCTCTCTTGCAGTCTCTTCAATCGGAATTGGCTTTTACGCCGGTGATCATCCTGACCGGCCATGGAACCATTGAAACGGCCGTCCGTGCGATGCAAGCCGGCGCCTACGACTACGTGACCAAGCCGCTGGATCTCGATCGCCTCCAAAGCCAAATCCAGAAAGCGGTGGAAAAGGCGGAGACCCTGAGAGAGGTCACGGTGCTTCGTCGGCGTTTGCAGCATGTGTGGGGTCTTGGAAAGCTCGTCGGGAAGAGCAAGGCCATGCAGGATATTTACAGATTGATCGAACTGAGTGCTCCCACCGCGGCGAGGATTCTTATCCTGGGAGAGAGCGGCACCGGCAAAGAACTGGTCGCCCGGTGCATTCATGAACTCTCCCCTCGCAGCAGAGGTCCGTTCGTGGCCGTGAACTGTTCGGCGATACCCGAGACGCTCTTGGAAAGTGAAATCTTTGGGCATGAGAAGGGGGCCTTCACCGGCGCCCAGGAACGTCGAATCGGGTGTTTTGAGATGGCGCACGGAGGAACGCTGTTTCTCGACGAAGTCGCCGAAATGAGTCTGGCCATGCAGGCGAAATTTCTCCGGGTTCTTGAGGAGGGAACTGTGCGGAGGGTGGGCGGTGCGATCGAGCAGAAGGTGGACGTGCGAGTCGTGGCCGCCACCAACAAGGACCCGCACAAGGCCATTCAAGACGGGGCGTTGAGAGAAGATCTCTACTATCGGTTACAGCTTTGCACCATAGGCCTGCCTCCCCTTCGTGATCGAAAAGACGACATTCTCCTGTTGGCGCAGGCGTTCATTGAAGAATTTAACGCGAAGTATGAGCGGAAGGTCAGGGGTGTCGACGAGTCCGGCCGTCAGCTGATGAGCGAGTATGCCTGGCCTGGGAATGTTCGGGAACTGAGAAATGCGATTGAGCGGGCGATGATGATGGGCCAGTCCGACCTCATTACCGCCTCCCAGCTCTCGCTTGCGAAGCCGGCCTCGACGCGCACCGAGACGGTCGAAGAGACGGACGGGATCAAAGTGTCAGTAGGGACGACGATCGCAAAAGCGGAACATGATTTGATATTGAAAACGCTGGCAGGCGCGCACAACAATAAAACACAGGCGGCCCGCATCCTCGGTATCAGTCTCAAAACCCTCCACAACAAACTGAAGCGTTATGGGATACGGGATCTCTCTGGGGATTAGGACAAAAGAGGCGTTGGGAGTGACCCTCCTGACCTGTTTGGTCGTCGTCGCCGCGACGCTCATTCACCTCTTCCAATTGACCGACATCGTCCTCCAAGAGTTAGTCCATGAAGTGGATCTCGTGCAGAAGCAGATACTGGATCACAGTCGGTATGCGTTGCTGCGGGAAGCAAAGGTCGCTCCGGATACGAAGCTGAAGACTGATCAAGACCTTCGGCGTTTCTTAGATGCCAGCCTCGGATATTCCCCGCACCTGCTCTACGCTCTGATTGCCGACGTGGATGGGCGTACGATGCTTCATTCGGAACCGGAGAAAAACAGCGGGGAGTTGCCCAATCGACCCAGAATCGAGGACCTTCTTGCCTTGGGCCCGTTTCAGCGCGTTGCGGCCCTTTATAAAGGGGGCACCGTCTATGAGAACGTTCTGCCCATGAACCTCGATGGTCAGCCGTTTGCGAGCATTCGCCTCGGTGTCCATACCAGCTTGTTGCGAGGGAGACTTCAGGACTCTGTCCGGAGCAGTATGACCTTTGCGGCTATCGCGCTTCCCGTCGCCTGGCTCCTGACCGTTGGAATGGCCTCGTTGACCCTCCGGCCGATGCATGTCTTGGCGCGGCAGATGGAGAAACTGCGCCAAGGGGATTTTGAGGCATTTGCGGGCGTGCGTCGGACAGACGAATTTCGGGACTTCACCAATCAGCTTCAACTGCTGGGTCAGCAATTGAAGCTGGATCGCGTGAAGACGTTGAGCGACAAAGCCCAGCTGCAGGCCCTGGTCGATCAATTGGCGGACGGGATTATGCTGATCAACCAAACTCGGCACATCCTGTTCTGCAATCGAGTCATGGAGGCGGTGTTGGAGTCGGAGATGAATCCGGTCACCGGCAGATCGGTATCGGAGGTGATGCCGTCGAGCCATCCGCTTCGGCAGGTTCTGGACGACATGTTCAGCCACAGACAGAACGTGGGAAAAACGACCTTATCGATCCGCAGCCAGGGACAGGCAAAAGACTATTTGGTCTCCGCGTTTCGGGTGCAGGAGGACGGGATTCTTGTAGGGGTCGTCGTCGTGCTGAAGGATGTGGAGTCGATTCACACCCTTCAATCGTTGGTCAGGTACTCGGCTAAACTGACGGCGCTCGGTCGGTTGACCTCCGGTGTCGTTCATGAGGTCAAGAATCCATTGAATGCGATGGTGATTCATCTGGCGCTCCTCAAAAAGAAACTCGGGATCATTCCCGATGTGGCTCAACAGAATCTCGAAGTGATCGAAGGTGAGATCAAAAGACTGGACAAGGCCCTGCAAGGCTTCCTGAAGTTCATGCGCCCTCAGGAACTCAACTTTAAGAAGGTGGATCTTCACGCTTTGTTGCACCAAAAGGTTGCGCTTCTTGAGGTCGAGTGGGCGCAGAAACACGTGTCCTTCCAATGGGGGGCGTCCTCTTCTCCCGCTATCATTACGGGAGATGAAGAGTTGTTGAGCCAAGTGTTTCTGAATATCCTCTTGAATGCTTGTCAAGCCATGCCGCATGGAGGTACGGTGACGCTGGAGATTGCAGGAGAGGGATATGATGTCGTCAGAGTCACCGTTGCCGATGAAGGAGTCGGCATTCCCGAGGAGGAGAAGGAACGCATCTTCGATCTGTATTACACGACGAAGGCCGATGGAAGCGGAATGGGGCTCTCGATCGCCTACCGGATCATCCAGCTGCATGACGGTGTGATTGAAGTCGAATCCCATGAGGGAAAGGGAACGACGATGACCGTCAGATTGCCCGTCGGGCAATAGGGGAAGATCGGCACTAG
>CAYZTJ010000053.1:0-21590 GCA_964481215.1 uncultured Nitrospira sp.
TGCTCGGCTTCCTCGTCGGCCAGGTGATGAAGGCGTCGGGGGGGAAGGCGAATCCGGCCAAAGTGAATGAGTTGCTGAGAAAGAAGCTGGCGTGATGATGATCAGACACCAGGCTGTCCTACGCTCCCGCGCCTCTCGGACCGGCCCTTCCGGGCTCAGCCGAGTGGAAGCCTTCCGGAATTCCCGCAGCCACGCTTTTCAAGCGTGGGGCTTTGGTCAGTTCCAGCTTTCCTTCTTGGCTGCACCACGGTGGGCGCCCCGCTCCTCCGGCGAAGTACGCTCCGGACCGCCTGCCGTCTGATGGGCTTAAACCCCTTTCATCGAGAAGGGGAAAGGCTAGACATGCGCAAGGTCAGACCGTTTGAGCGAGACATCGGGGTGGGGGATCAGGCACTTCGAGTCAGGGGGATAATTACCGAAAAAGGGTATGTGTTTGCTACTGACTCACTTGGAATCGAAATTGAGCTCAGGACTCTTGAGATCGGGAATGATGAGAGGGGACAGTATGCTGTTTTGGCAGAGGAAGAGAATATTAGGGATGATGGATCTATAGTTAAGGTCGAATCTGGAGACTCAGGGGCAGAGATTTCCCTGGTAAAGACTGCGTCTGACGAAACCAGACAAATGGTCGAGAACCTCTGCCACCGAAACCATATTGATCCTAACAAGGTTAATTTGATTGTGCCGCATGATTGCTCCCTTTCAGTCTCTTTCAACTACGTCGGTGATGTTGACGGGTCTGCGTGTAGCCTGAAACTGAAAAACAATCCAATAAGCGAGATTTGAGAGGTTATATCGAGCGAGATTTAGACTTGTGTATGCATACAGATTGCGAGGAGGCGTGAGATGGCGGCGACGGTGGCGAAGATGACCAAGCTCGAGTTGAAGGAAATTATCGAATCGACCGTTGAGCGGAAGCTGCTGCAACTGTTAGGCGATCCCGACCAAGGGCTTGTTCTGAAGAAGGCGTTCAGGGATCGGCTGGTCCGCCAGCGAAAATCCGTGGCGGCGGGGGAGCGGGGAGAATCATTGACGGTTATGGCGAAGCGATTGAGGCTCAACTGAGGCATGTATCGGGTTCGCCTTCTGGATGCGGCCTCAAAGGAATTGGCCGGTCTGGACAAGTCCACGGCTCGGCGGATCGTCGAGCGAATGCATCGGCTAGCAGGGAACGTCGAAGAAGTTCAGCTTGAAGCACTGGCAGGGGAATTTGAAGGATTGTTCAAGTTGCGAGTCGGTGACTACCGAGTCGTCTACGAACTCATTCATGACGAGCAAGTGATCATGATTCATGCGATCGGGCATCGGCGCGAGGTGTATCGTAGGCGAAGATAGAGCCGGTTCATCGAGGAGATAGGGCAATCATGAGCGAGATTCGAGAGATTAAGGCCAGGCAGATTTTGGATTCGCGGGGGAATCCGACCGTCGAGGTCGAGGTGCGGCTCGAGAGCGGGGCGCAGGGGCGCGCGGCGGTGCCCTCGGGCGCCTCGACCGGCGAGAAGGAAGCCATCGAGCTGCGCGATGGAGACAAGAAGCGGTGGATGGGCAAGGGCGTGTCGAAGGCCGTGGGCAATGTGCAGAAAGCGCTGGCGCCCAAGCTCTTGGGGATGGAGGCCCTGGATCAGACCGGTGTGGATCGCGCCATGATCGCCTTGGACGGGACGAAGAGCAAGGGCCGGCTCGGCGCCAATGCGATCCTCGGCGTCTCGCTGGCGGTGGCGCGGGCGGCGGCGGCGGAGACCGGCCAGCCGCTCTACCGCTATATCGGCGGGGCCAACGCGCGGACCTTGCCGGTGCCGCTGATGAACATCATCAACGGCGGTGCCCATGCCGACAATCGGCTCGATTTGCAAGAATTCATGATCATGCCGGTGGGGGCCGCGTGCTTTTTCGATGGCCTCCGCATGGCCACGGAGGTCTTCCACACGCTCAAGGGGCTCTTGAAGAAGCGCGGGTTGAATACGGCGGTCGGCGATGAAGGCGGATTTGCGCCGGACCTGGGCTCCAACGAAGAGGCCCTGACGTTGATCATGCAGGCGATCGAAGGCGCGGGCTACAAGCCGGGCAAAGAGATCGCCTTGGCCTTGGATGCGGCGGCCAGCGAGTTTTACGACAAGGACCACTATGTGCTGGAGGCCGAAAAGCAGCCGAACCGCAGTTCCGACGAGATGATCAAGTACTACGGGCGGCTGGTCGACGGGTATCCCATCCTGTCGATCGAAGACGGGCTGAGCGAGCACGACTGGAAGGGCTGGAAGATGCTGACGGAGAAGTTGGGCTCGCGGGTGCAACTCGTCGGCGACGACCTGTTCGTGACGAACGTGGAGATCTTCGCGAAGGGCATTCAAGAAGGCTTGGGCAATTCGATCCTGATCAAGGTCAACCAAATCGGAACCTTGACGGAAACCTTGGAAGCCATCGAGTTGGCGCGACGATCCGGCTACACGGCGGTGGTCTCGCACCGGTCCGGCGAAACGGAAGACACGACGATTGCGGACATCGCCGTGGCGACGAATTGCGGACTGATCAAGACGGGCTCCTTGTCTCGGACCGATCGCGTCGCCAAGTACAACCAGCTGCTTCGCATCGAAGAAGAGCTCGGCGCCGGCGCCGTCTATCCGGGCCGGCAGGCGGTCAGGCAAGGAAAAGTCTGAAGAAGTCGCAACGTCGAAAGTCGGAAGGTCGCAAGTCGTCGGGAGAGTTGAAAGTCACAAGTCTAAAGTCAAAAGTCGGGGTTGTGCAGATTCGATGAGACTTTCAGGCTTTCGACTTTTTGACTGAAGGATTATGAAACCCAATTCTCGTCGCAGCGCAGTGGAACGATCCCGGCGACGGTCCCGGCTGGTGACGCTCTCGGTCGGCCTGGTCTTTGGCGTCGTGCTGGCCACATCGTTCTTCTTCGATGAGATGGGCATTCCCAAGTACCTGAGCCTGATGACCCATTCCGAAAAGTTGGCCGAGGAGATTCAAGCCCTGAGGGGCGAAACCGACCAGCTTCGGCGGGAGGCGGGGCGGTTGGAGCGGGACCCCGAGCGGATCGAAGAGTTGGCGCGGGAGCGGCTCGGGCTCGTGAAAAAAGGCGAGACGGTCTATCAAATTTTGGAAGATCCAACAGGCAAGAGGCCATAGGCGAGAGGCCAGGGGCCGGAGCGTGAACCCATGAATGCTCCCATCGCCCAGTACCTCTTGCCCATCGCCTCTCCGAAGGAGCTATGAAAACCGGCACCGTCACGCTCGTCGGTCGGCCGAACGTCGGCAAGTCGACGCTGTTGAATGCCCTGTTGGGCGAGAAAATCGCCATCGTCTCCGACAAGCCGCAGACGACGCGATCCAGGATTCTGGGCGTGGTGCATCGACCCGGCGCGCAGATCGTGCTGTTGGATACGCCCGGCATTCACACGCCCCGGCATGAACTGAACAAACGGATGGTGCGGACGGCCATGGAGGCCACGGAAGAGGCCGATCTGCTCTATGTGATGGTGGAAGCGACCGGGCCGCCGCAGGCGGGGGATCGCGCCGTGTTTCGGCACGTGCGCGAGCAACTGACGGCTGCGCCCCGCCCGGTGTTTCTGCTGATCAACAAGGTCGACGTGGTCAACAAGGCGCGGGTGCTCCCGTTGATCGCCGACTACAGCCGACTCATGGAATGGACGGAGATCGTGCCGGTCTCGGCTCTGGAAGGCGACAACGTGGATCGATTGGTGGACCTCACGATGAAGTACCTGCCGGAAGGCGAGGCGCCCTTCGGCGAGGAGACGCTGACGGATCAGCCGATGCGGGCCTTGGCCGCCGAGTTGATCCGCGAGAAATTGTTTCTCAAGACCCAGCAGGAGGTGCCGTACGCGGCCGCCGTCGAGATCGACGACTTCAAAGAGGAAGGCAAGCTGGCGCGCATCGCCGCGACGATCTTCGTGGAGAAGGATTCCCAGAAGGGGATCGTGGTCGGCAAGGGCGGCGCCCTCTTGAAAGCGGTGGGCACGGAAGCCCGCTTGGAGATGGAGCGGCTCTTCGGGATGAAGGTGTTTCTCCAGCTCTGGGTCAAGGTCCGCGCCGGCTGGCGCGAAGACGAACGGGCGCTCGAAGAACTCGGCTATTAAGAAATGCAAAGTGAAAAATTAAAAATAGCGATGTAGTCATTTTTGCATTTTTAATTTTCATTGGCTTCTCATGCAACCCCCTGAACGCCCGCGCATTCTCGATCGCGACGCTCCGAAAGACGCGGGCGACCGCGGCCAATCCAAGGCCGATGTCGTCCAGGAGTCCTTCCGCCGCCTCCTGCGCCGGGGCGCCATCACCAATCTCGTCCGCATGCTGGGCCGCATGCACCCAGCCGACATCGCGCGTGTCATTCAACACCTCTCGCTGGGCAAAGAAAAGCGGACCGTGTTCGAGCTCGTCAAGGGCGAGTCGCAGCGGGGCCAGGTGCTCAGCGAATTGGATGCGGCCAGCATTCAGGAACTCCTCGCCGATCTCGCGGCGCCCGACATCGCCTGGCTCTTGAAGGATTTGGGCCCCGACGACCAGGCCTACATCCTGGGCGTGCTCCCGGAGGAGCGGTCGAAGGAGATCCTCACCCTCATGCGGACGGAGGATTCGACCGAGGTCGCCGACCTGCTGAAGTATCCCAAGGATACGGCCGGCGGCATCATGACCACGGAGTTCTTCTCGCTCAACGAGGATGCCACCGCGCAAGAAGCCATTCGGCGCCTGCAGCAGGCCGGCGATACCGAGATGGTCTTTTATATTTACGTCACGGACAAGGACGAGCATCTCGTCGGGGTGCTCTCGCTGCGCCAGCTCTTGCGCGTGCCGCCCGCCACGCCGCTCAAGAACATCATGACCGCGGACGTGCTGAGCGTCTCGGTCGACATGGATCAGGAGGAAGTCGCCCGCCAGGTGGCGCGCTACAACCTGCTGGCGATTCCGGTCGTCGAAAAGGACAACACCTTGGTCGGCATCATCACGGTCGACGACGTGGTCGACGTCATCCGGGAAGAAGCCACCGAAGACATGTTGAAGATGGTCGGCGCAGCCGAGGCGGCGGAGGAGGACGCGCTGCTCAAGGCCTCGCCCTTCGAGGCCGCCAAGCTCCGGTTCCCCTGGCTCTTTACGAATCTGGCCGGCGGCCTGCTCTCCGGCGCTATTCTGTGGTACTTCCGGTTCACCATCCAGCAAGTCGTGGCGATCGTCAGCTTTGTGCCGGTCATCGCGGCCATGGGCGGCAATGTGGGCCTGCAGTCCTCGACGCTCATCATCCGCGGCCTCGCCACCGGCGGCGTGGAAATGGCGGAGATGTGGAAGGTGTTGTTTCGGGAGGTGCGGATTGGACTCCTGCTGGGCGCCGCCTGTGGGGTCTTTCTGACCTTGACCGGTTGGCTCTGGCACGGCCAGCCCTACCTGGGCATTGTCGTAGGCGTCTCGGTCTTGATCGCCTTCATCGTCTCCACCAGCATGGCGACGGTGATGCCCATCGTGCTCAAGCGTTCGGGCATCGACCCCGCCATCGCCGCCGGGCCCTTCGTCACGACGGCCAACGACATCACCGGCATTACGATCTATCTCGCCCTCGCCACGGCGCTCCTTGAGTACCTCAAGTAGTAGGCGAGTGGCGTGAGGCGATGGGCTAGAGGGGGAATTTCAAGACATGTCAGAGCCTAGTCGAGAGTAGCTATTCCTACCCCAGTGCCTATCGCCTATAGCCCATAGCCTGCCATGCCATTACTCAAGACTCCCGCCATTTCGCTCAAAGGCCGCAAGTGGGGCGATGCGGACCGGATCGTCACCTTCTATACGTTGCGATTCGGCAAGCTGCGGGGCGTGGCCCGCGGCGCCCGCCGTTCGAAGGCCCGCTTCGGCGCGTCGCTCGAACCCTTCGTCCACACGGACTTGAATCTCTTTGAGAAGCGCGGCGATTCGCTCTATCGGATCACCCAGGCCGATATTCGCGATCCCTTCGCGCGGCTGCGCGAAGATTTAGGGTTGATGGCGGCGGCCGGACGACTGGCCAATCTCGTCGATGCCGTGACCGGGGAGGGAGACGCGGGCCCGCGCGTCTTCGACACGCTGCTGGAAGGGTTGGCCGCCATCCAGACGTCGGAAGATCCGACCCTCACGGCGCTGCTCTTTCAGATTCGGCTCCTGGGGCTGGCCGGGTTTCGCCCGCAGACCGACCATTGCGCGGCTTGCGGAGACACGGCGGAAGAGGGCCGCGCCTTCGTCTCCAGCCATTTTTCTCCGACCTCCGGCGGGCTGCTCTGCGAGGGTTGCGCCGGCCGGCAACGCCAGTCCTGTCTCCCGCTGTCGCCGGGCAGCCTGGCGTTCATGCAGCACGCCATCCGCTGGAAACCGTCGGTCCTCACCCGCCTGAAAGCCGAAGGCCGTGTCCGCGCCGAAGCCGAAGCCGCCGTCGAATCCTATGTGACCGTCGTCACGGGCAAGCGCCTCCCGCCGGTCGATTTCCTTGTGGCGGAACCGGCCGCGCCGTACGGTCTATAATTCCTGCGATCAGCCTGAACCCAACGCGAAAACGATCGAGCGAAACGGGCTGTCTTACTCCCAGCGGGTGAGGCCCTGGCGGAGGTATTCGCGGTGGGGCGTGGACAGGTTTTCGACTTCCCGGTAGATGACCTTCCCCACCCAGCAGACGTCGCCGTCGTTGCCGAAGGACGGGTTTTGCATCTGCGGGAGCACGGTCCGGAACCGTTGCGCGTCGGTCGGTGAGAGTCGCGCCATCACGGCCTGCACGGCGATGGCGAGTTGTTGATCGCTGACTTGCACGTGGGGCGTCTGGCGGACTTCAGCGCGGGCCGCTTCGACCCCCAGGGCGATGAACTGATCGATCTCGTTGGGCTGCAGGCGGCTCACCAGCTTGAGAATCCCGTCGGAGCCGATGGTGCCGCGTCCCATCGCGGCGCACTCTGGCAATGAGGCGAGGTCCAAAATGCGATTGATGAGCGCGACCCGCTGTTGCAGATAGGGCTGGCCGAGACGAGGCATGCCGTGCGCGACCAGCTTCGCCATCGTCTCTTTCTTTTCCGGACCGGAGAGCTTCGTCAGCCTCGCTCCGATTTCCGGGTCGGCCAGGATGCGATCTTCCCAGGCGGAGAGAGCGCCGCCGGCGCCGCTCCGTTGGCCCAGCACCGGCTTCAAGATGACGTCCCGTAACGTGTGGCCCGGCTGGATGTTCCCGTGGTTGGCGCCGTGCCACATGACGGCGGAGATGACCGCGATGGTGATCACGCGGGCGTTCGGCGAGAGGCCGCCGAGCAAGAACGAGACGATCGAGCCGAGGGCCACGGCGACCACTGCAATGGCGATGGCGTCCCAGAACAGCATCGGCTGATTCCTCCTCCCCTCCATACCCTCTCGTCATGGCGAGAGAAAAACTTGAGGTTTCGCCGGCTTGTGAGGGAAAAAGCGATCTGTTAGAGTCGGCAAGCCCGCGGGGAGAGGCCGTCCGGAGGTGAGATGAGTCAGGCGCTGGCGCCCAAGGACATGGAGTGGCTGGACAAGGGAGTGCTCGGGATCGAGTGGTCCGACGGGCACCAAGGGATCTACCCGGTTCGCTACCTCCGCCTCCACTGTCCCTGCGCGGCTTGCACCGATGAGTGGACCGGCGAGCTGAAACTCAAGCCGGACGACATCCCCATGCTCATCCGGTTGGATGACATCGAGCCCGTGGGCCGCTACGCCTTCAAATTCACCTGGAGCGACGGCCACGATACCGGTCTCTACTCCTACGACTTCCTCCGAAAACATTGCCAATGCGATCTCTGTGTGCCCGTGAAGCCGCAGGCGCAGAAGTCGAAGAGGTTGATGTGACGCCAGGCGGGTGATCAGTGAACAGGTATCAGTTTTCAGCCGGAGCCAAGACGGCATGTTTCTGGGGAGTGGCGCTGCTGTTGGCGGCGTGCGCGCCGAGCGTGGAGCAACAGAAGGCCTGGGTGCAGCAGGGGGATCTGCGGCTGGAGAAGATCAGCAGCCGGGCCGTCCTGGATGCCTGGGGCGCGCCGGCCTATCAATTTCGCGACTTCGTGCAGTTTTATCGGCTGACCAACGGCCAGCATGTGCCGCAGTTCCGGGTCCCGTTGGGAGAGGCGCCGACCGATTGGGATTCGTCGGCCGATATGGGAGTCGGGCTCTTTCTGGCCTATCCCGACCGGGGGCAGCTCGTGGGGTTTCTCGAAGATCGGCTCGTCTACTTTGAAAAGCTGCCTCCCGAGACGATCCATGACATCGGCAAGATGTGGCAGCGCGAGAAGCAGTTCAGACCCCAGCGCGCCCTGACGCCCCGCTGAGCCGCCTCCATGGCCGTATCTGCAACGAATCTGCAGGCACCCCCTCCACTTCGCATTCTCTTCGTCACGCCGGAAGCCACGCCCTTCGCTAAGACCGGCGGGTTGGCCGACGTCGCCGGCGCCCTCCCGCGGGCGCTCGCCGGCTTGGGCCATGAAGTGCGGATCATCCTTCCTCGCTATCGGGTGATCGACGGCGCCGCCTATGGGTTTCGGGACTATCTCAAGCTCGCGGTCCCGCATCTGGGCACGATGGTCCCAGCCGTCATCGAGCGAGGATGGTTGGCGGGCGCCGGGAGCGGCACGCGCGGGGATATTCCCGTCTATGCCGTCCGATACGATCCCTACTTCGATCGCGAGGGACTCTACCAGGACGGCGGCCAAGACTATCCGGACAACCTGGCCCGCTACGCGTTCTTCTCGCGGGCGGCGCTGGAAACCGTCGCCGTCTTGGGCCGCACGGAGTCCTGGACGCCCCAGATTCTGCACGGACACGACTGGCAGGCGGCGTTGGCGATCATTTACCTCAAGACGATCGAGAGCCGCCGCCCCGAGCTGCGAGGCCTCCGTTCGCTTTACACGATTCACAATGTCGGCTATCAGGGGCTGTTCCCCGGCGAGGCCTTCAGCACCACGGGGCTCGGCGCCGAGTGGTTCTCGCCCTCGGCCTTGGAGTTCTACGGGCAGGTCAACTTGATGAAGGGCGGCATTCTCTTCGCCGATTATCTGACGACCGTCAGCCCGACCTATAGTCAGGAAATCCAAACCGGGAGGTTCGGCTTCGGACTCGAAGGGGTCTTGGCGCATCGGCGGGATCGCCTGGTCGGAATTGTGAACGGGATCGACACGGACCTCTGGAACCCTGCCGCCGATCCGGAACTGCCGTCCCGCTATTCGGCCCGGGACCTTGCCGGCAAGCAGGCCTGTAAGGCGGCGCTGCAGCGAGAGTTCAAGCTGCCGGTCGGGCCGGCGCCGACCTGCGTGGTCGTCTCGCGGCTGGCCTCGCAGAAGGGCTTGGATCTCGTCGCCGATATCGTGCCGGACCTCGTGCGGCAGAACGCGCAGGTGATCCTGCTCGGGACGGGAGACGGCGAGTTAGAACAACGCTTCCAGGCCTTGGCCGTCCGTCACCCGCAGCACGTGGCCGTCCGGATCGGTTTCGATGAAGGGCTGGCGCATCGGATCGAAGCGGGGGGCGATCTCTTCCTCATGCCCTCGCGGTATGAACCCTGCGGTCTCAGTCAGCTGATCAGTCTCCGCTACGGGACGGTGCCGGTGGTGCGCCGGACCGGCGGGTTGGCCGATACGGTCTCCCCCTTCGTCCGCGCCGGCGGTGGCATTCGGGGGACGGGTTTTGTGTTTCAGGAGGCCACGAGCGCCGCCCTCGGGGCGGCCGTGCAGGAGGCCTTGCAGACCTATGCCGATCGAGCGGCCTGGCAGGCGCTCCAAGTGGCCGGGATGCAGACGGACGTGTCGTGGGAGCGGTCGGCGCAGGACTATGTCACGCTGTACCGGACAATGCTGGCGACGTAAGACGCGCGGGAGTCGGGAGCGAGGGAGAGGAACTAGTCGTTCGACGCGCCAAGGCGATCGCCGGACGGCGCGTGGCCGGTCCGGACGACGCGGGCAGAACCGTCGCCCGCCATGGCCAAGTCGAGCTGAGCGAGCCCGGTGAGGGCCTGCGCGACGTAATATTCGTATTCCGGCTGGCCCTGGTGCTTGAGGATGGCTTGGAACATGGACGAGGCGACATCCGCCTTGCCCAGCTCTGCGGCAATCTGGCCCGTATAGAGGGTGCAGGCGGCGGCCATGGCCTTGGGGTCGACGGCCAGCCGAGTCGGCGGCTCCGACACATACCGACGGACCTGCTTGGGGAGCGTGAGGTTGAATCGGCTTTTTTCCGTGTCCGTCGCCGCGATGGTCTGGAGGTGTTGCGCCTCGACCTGCATGGCAGCGAGATCGGTTCCGGCCTGACAGCGGGAATAGCGACCCCAGAGGCCCATGAAGGACTCGTTATCCAGGGCCGTCGTCGTCGTGCCTTTCGGCATCGACTGGCAGCCGCTCACCACCGCGATCAAACTCAGAACGACTATCAGCTTCCTCACGAGACCCTCAAATTGACCATGAACTCCCACACGGTACACTCATTCGCATCAGCAAGATGAGTGCCTGTCTCGATTCATTCGTAATCGATTGAAAAACATGCAATTTTCATTGTCGAGACTTGATGGTCTGTGAGCATTCTCCAACGATCGTTGCTTTTTTGATACAACACACTGCTACCCGTTTCCGACGGTTTCTTTCTCGTATTGGCTAAAGAGTCGCTTGGCCTGGGGGTGCCATTGCGGGCGTGGCTGCTTGGGAATGCCCGCCGTCCGGAACAGGGGAGTCAGCCGACCGTCCGGATGGAGATAGCCGGCGCGGAGCGGCACCGTGCGCTGATGATGTTGAACCAATCGGCAGCCTGCCGGACGGATGCTCGTCAGCCAGTCCGCCAAGGCCTGGGGATTCCCGATCGAGGCCGACAACAGGAGCAGCCGGGCTTGGTGAGGGCAGAAGATAATCGTTTCCTCCCACACCACGCCGCGCTCGGGATCGGCCAGATATTGCGACTCGTCCATGATGACGAGCCCCAGCGTATCGAGCCGGACGTCGATCTCGCCGCCCGCGGCGTCGTAGAGCAGATTGCGCAGGATCTCGGTCGTCATGATCAAGAAGGGAGCCTGGGGATTGTCCTTGCGGTCGCCCGTCAGAATGCCCACCTGCTCGGGGCCGAAGATCTTTCGGAACTCGGTGAACTTGGTATTCGAGAGCGCTTTGAGCGGCGAGGTGTAAATCACGGTCCGGTCCGCTTCGATGGCGCGTTTGGCAGACTCGGTGGCCAAGTAGGTTTTTCCGCTTCCGGTCGGCACGCTCACGATCACGTCGCCGATAGTCAGATGGTCCAAAGCCTCCAATTGCCAGGCGTCCGGGACAAAGGGCTTGGGCTCCGGCACGCCGATCCCTGCTAAGAACGTGTCCAGGTCGACCGCCGGCTCTTCGGGGCCTGCGCCGGCGGCGCCGGCCTGCTGATCCCGCGCGACCTGCTCTTTCGCCGGGGCCGGCGTGGCCGCGCGCGCATGGCGGGGCTGCGGCGCGGCCGGCCGCTCTTCCGGCCGCGGATCGTGCAAGAGGGCCTGGACGTCGGCTTCGAGACCGGGCCGGTTCTCCGGCGAGCAGCGCAACAGCGCCTCGATCAGCTTGCGCTTGCCGAGGCGGAAGTGCCGGTGCACGCGGCCGTGCGCCAGCCGGTGCAGCCGGCTCACCGGCATCTGCGCCATCAATTTTTCAAGTTCATCGGGGGTCATCTTACAGACGTGAAGCGTGAATCGTGAAACGTGATACGCAAGAAGGAATTAACATAACCGGACTGGACTTTCGCATGCTTTTCTTTGTCGCATTACGGATCACGCATTACGCATCACGGGAGTTCTTCTAAGACTCCCCGCCGCATGGTCTTGATGGCCTTGGCCGCGGCCTCGGCCAGGGAAGGGTGCGTGGCTTTCAAAAGATGCAATTGCGACAGGTACTCGATGGTGCGCGACATCAGACGATACATGTCGCCTTCGGCCATGGTGGTCGTGCGCGCCAGGCCGATCCAGGTCAGTTGCGGATCGGCCACCCACCGTTCGGTCAACCCGGCCACGTCCGCCCGCAGCAGGGGCGGGTCTTCGTGCGGCGCGAGCGATTCCCCGAGCCGGCGGACCTGCCAGAGGAGCGAGGTCAGGCCGTTGCTGGCGCGCGGAAAGGCGCCGGGGCGGTCGTCGTCGTGCGCGATGCTCGACATGATGCCGGCGAGCAGTTGTGGCTCGGCGCCGATGAAGGCCTCGGCGCGAATCAGTTCGGTGATCAACAGCGAATGGTCGATGCGGATCAGGCGCGCCCATTCGCCGTCCGGTGTCAAGCGGCTCGTCGCCGTCAGATAGCCGAATTCCTGCAGCACGTCCACGCGGCTCTGGAAGCGATGCCAAAGGCCGGTCCGCAAGGCCTGAATCGTTTTCTGTTGCCGATGAATATCCTGCCTGATCCGTGACGCCTTCGCATGGTCTTTGTGGCAGGCCGATTTGGACGGGCAGGTCGGGCAGGGAAATTCTTCCGTCAGGACGGCGCCCAACTCGCTGCGCTCCGGCTCGTCCTGCGCCAGGATCGGGAGCGGATTCATGCGGACGGGCAGGTCGGACAGTTGGGTCGCGAGCGGCTGGAGATGCTCCGGCGTACACCAGGGGAAGCGCGGCTGCTCGGCGACCGCAAAGGTCTGATCGTAGATGTGCGTCACGAACGACGCGGGGCACTCGGTGATCGCGCCGTCGGGCCGCAGGAGGGAGACCATGGGATTGCGCTTGCCCCGGCTCCGGTAGAAACGGAGCACGAGCCCCCGCCCTTTCGCCAGTCCCACGACGCGGCCGGGCGCCAGAAAATGGAGGCGGGCGGCGAGTTCCGGGGGCTCATGGCGAATGGCCTGGGCCCGCTGGGATTTCTGCCGCCGCGCGGCGTCGAAGACCTGCCATTGGGTGATCCAGTCCGTGCAGACGCGCGGGCCGTAGGGCGCCATCTGCTCGTGCAGCAGATCGAGCTGGCTCTCGATGGCCGAGGCGCGGCGGTTCAACTGAAACTGCGCGAAGCTCTTGGCGAGGATCGCGTGAATCTGGTCGAGCGGGTGCGCCTTGAGCAGGTTCAGGACCATCGGATAGGTGATGACGAATTGGCTGTCGATGGCCTCGGGCTGCCCGGTGAGGCCGCGGGTGATGACGTTCAAGTCGATATACGGCGAGGGGGTGACGATGGCAAAACCGACGAAGTCTTTCCCGCGCCGGCCGGCCCGGCCTGACAGTTGCTGCACTTCGCCGATCGTCAGGTCCGTAAAGTCGCGCGTCTTGCGGACGCTGGACTGGGTCATCACCACGCTCCGTGCGGGAAAGTCCACGCCGGCGGCGAGCGTGGTGGTGGCGAAGACGGCGTCCAGGCAGCCTTGCCGCATCAGCTCTTCGATGGCGATCTTCCAGGAGGGAAGATGGCCCGCATGGTGGGCGGCCACCCCCACGCGCTGCACCACCGGGATGAGCGGATGGTCGGCCACGCTGGGGTACTGGGCGATGACGTCCTGGATCACGGCGCCGATGCGCTCCTGCCGCGCGGGCGGCAGCGCGTAGTGGCCGTGCTCGAAGGTCTGCATGGCGTCGTCGCAGGCGCGACGAGAGGTCAAGAAGACGATAGCGGGCGTGAGGGAGCGCGTGCGCAGGGACTGGATCAGGTCAACCGGGTGAATCGAAGGGGGCATGCAACTTCATTCCTTTGGAGATCACCACCAGGCCCGTTTCGGTCACGGTAAAGCGCTTCATATCCGCATCCAGATCATAGCCGATTTCCGTCTTCGGCGGGATGACGACGTCCTTATCGATGATGGCGCGGCGAATCTGCGCGCGCTCGCCGATGACCACGTTCTCCATCACCACGGACTCGCGCACCTCCGCATGGTCGTGCACGATGACGTTCGGGGACAGCACGGAGTTTTGGACGCGGCCGCCGGAGATGATACAGCCGCCGCAGACGACGGAATCCAACGCCACGCCCATGCGGCCGCCCTCATAATCCTGGGCGAAGACGAACTTGGCCGGCGGGAATTGGCCCTGATAGGTCCGGATCGGCCAGGACTGGTCATAGAGATTGAATTGGGGATCCACCGCGACCAGGTCCATGTTGGCTTCCCAATAGGCGTCCAGGGTGCCGATGTCCCGCCAGTACTTGACCGCCTTCCGGTTCTGGTCTTCGAACTTGAACGCATAGACGCGGCTCGCGTTGATCATCCGGGGGATGATGTTGCGGCCGAAATCGTGGAGGCTCTCCTGTTTGGCGTCCTGAATCAGAAATTCCCGCAGGACCGACGTCTTGAAGAGGTAGATGCCCATCGAGACGAAGGCGTGCGAGGGATCGCTCGGGAGCGGGAAGGGGTTCGGCGGCTTCTCCTCGAACCGGAGAATCTGGCAATCTTCGTTGACGCCGATGACGCCGAATCGGCTGGCCTCCGCCAGCGGGAATTCGATGGCGCCGACCACCGCGTCCGCCTGCTTCGACAGCGCGAAGTCGTACATCTCCGCATAGTTCATCTTGTAGATGTGGTCGCCCGCCAGCACCAGCAAGTACTCGGCATGCTCGTTCTCCACCAAGAAGAAGTTCTGGTACACCGCGTCGGCGGTGCCGCGATACCAGTCCTCGCTGATGCGTTGCTGGGGCGGGATGGATGCGATGGATTCGCCGAGTTCGGGGTTCAGAATGTTCCAGCCGATACGGATGTGCCGGTCCAGCGAGTGCGACTTGTATTGGATCAGCACCGCGATCTTGCGGACGCCGGAATTGAGGCAGTTGCTCAAGGTGAAGTCGATGATCCGGTACTTGCCGCCGAACGGAACCGCCGGCTTAGCCCGTTGTGAGGTGAGGGGGGAGAGGCGTTCGCCCTTGCCCCCGGCGAGGACCATCGCGAGGACGTTCTGCATGGGCCGGAATTGTAGCAGGAAGCGAGGGGGAATAGAAAGGAAGAGAGGCGCCATGGCGGAAACAGGGCGCGCCATCGGTGGCCGCGTGGGTGTTGGAATAGAGGACCCGCCGGCGCACCGGGCCTCTCCGCCGCTTCTGGGCGAGGCTGTTCGTGAAACAGACTCTCGTTGACAGGTGGGCGCGGAGCGAGGATACTAGCCAAACATTGGCGCACAATCCACCGGACAGGAGCCCCATGGCGAGGAGACCACCCATGCCGAAGAAGTCGACCACCACCAGGGCCCGCGCGGTTGCGCGGCGGGCTCCACAGTCCGGCAACGGCAGCGGCGGCTCGTTGACCGATCTGTTGTGGCGGATCGACCGCTTGGAACGCCAGGTCATGCGGCTGTCCGAGCTCGTGCGGGCGCACGCCGAAGATGAAGATCGCCTCGTGCGCATCGTCGCGGAGGATCACGAAGTGCTGCGGCGCGAGCTGATCGCCAAGGACGGCGGCAAGCCGGTCGGCTCTCTACGCGCGAAGGGCGCCAGGCCTAAGGTCGGGGCCTCACACTAGCCTCACGTCCACGAGTTGAGCTGCCTCGACTGCCTCTACTTCCCATGGAGCGCATCGTTGAGCTAACCGACGTGACGAAGCGTCACGGGGCCACGGTCGCTGTCGATCGCCTCTCCCTTCACATCCGCCGCGGCGAGTTCTTCTCGCTCCTTGGCCCCAGCGGCTCCGGCAAGACCACCACCTTGCGCCTGCTCGCCGGCTTCGATGAGCCGGATCAGGGCGACGTTCGCATCGACGGTCGCTCTATGGCGGGCGTGCCGCCTCAGCAGCGGCCGGTCAATACCGTCTTCCAGCACTATGCCCTCTTCCCGCACATGACGGTGGCGGACAACGTGGCCTTTGGGCTGGAGATGCGGGGCTTGCCCCGAGCGACCATCCGGCAACGGGTCGATGACACTCTCGCGCTCGTGAAGCTGACCGGCAAGGAGGCGCGCTATCCGGCTGGGCTCTCCGGCGGCGAGCAGCAGCGGGCTGCGCTGGCCCGCGCGCTTGTCAATGCCCCCACGGTGCTGCTCTTGGATGAGCCCATGTCGGCCTTGGATCAGCAACTGCGCCGGGAGATGCAGGGGGAGCTGCGCGCGCTTCAGGCGCAACTGGGGATGACCTTCGTCTGCGTGACGCACCATCAGGAGGAGGCCCTGATGATGTCCGACCGCGTGGGGGTCATGCGGGGCGGACGGCTGCTGCAAGTCGGAACGCCGCGCGAGCTCTACGAGCAGCCGGCGGAGGGCTGGATTGCGGAATTCATCGGCCTCTCGAACGCCTTGAGCGGGCGCCTGACCCAGGCGGAAGGGGAGGGCGCGAGGCTCGAGGACACGGGTCTGGCCGATCGTCGTCCCGTGCGGATCGACCGTGCGCGGCCGCATCGCGCCGGCGACCGCGTGACGCTGATCATCCGGCCGGAGCGGCTTCGCTTGTTGCGCGAGCCGGCGGGCGAGCCGGCCCTGAACCAGCTTCAGACCCGGCTGCTGCGGGCCTCGTATGCCGGCGCGGTCGTCCAGTATCAGGTGCAGTTGTCGAATCAGCGCGAGTGGACGGTCACCGTGCCGAATCATGTTTCCGACGACAAGCCCTTCGCCCCCGGCGATGCCCTCTGGGTGGCCTGGGCTGTGGGGGATGCGCTGCTCGTCGCCGGAACGTCGTAGCAGGATGTTGAAAAAGTCCGCCAGCCGGGACACGCTGAAGTGTGAACGATGAGCGATGAACGAGGATCCGGCGAGACTGCGAGACGAGCGGGAAAGGCGAGAACAGTTTGCCTCCGCGTCACGCCCGTCCCGCTTTTCTCGCTCGTCCCGCTGCCTTCCCGCTCAGCGTTCCGCGTTCATCGTTCAGCGTGTACATGCCTGCTGCGGCCCGGGTACCCGCCTGGCGGGTGCGACGGCCTTTTTGAACATCCTGTGAGCTGTTCCCCCGTCATGCGTGAGCAATAACCGTGGCGCTTTCCCAGGAGCTTTAAAATAGTTTTCACCAGCCTGCCAGCTGTTGCGGTTTGACCACTGAGTTTCTATGCGCCGACTTTCTCTTTGGCTGCTGGCCCCGTCCTGCTTCTGGATGCTGGCCTTCTTTCTCCTGCCCCTGGGGCTCATGCTGGCCGTCAGTTTTGCAACGCGAGGCGCCTACGGCGGCGTCGAGTGGGTTCTGACCTGGGACAGCTACCGCGAGCTGCTCGATCCCCTGTACTGGCGAATCTACGGGCGGTCGCTCCTCCTCGCCGCCTCGACGACGGTGCTCTGCGCCTTGCTGGGATTTCCGCTCGCCTACCTGATGGCGGCCTCTCCCCCCCGGCAGCAACGGGTGTGGCTCTTTCTCATCCTGATTCCCTTCTGGACCAACTTTCTGGTGCGCACCTATGCCTGGATGGGCCTCTTGCGATCGGACGGCCTGCTCAGCGCCTGGCTCATGGCCCTCGGTGTCACAGCCGCGCCTCTGGAGATTCTCTACACGGACGCAGCGGTGTTGATCGGACTCGTCTACGGCTACTTGCCCTTCATGGTCTTACCGCTCTACCTCGCGCTGGAACGGATGGACCCCGCCTGGCTGGAAGCGGGCTATGACCTGTACGCGACGGAGTGGGCCCTGTTCCGGCGCATCGTGCTCCCGGCGGCGCGGCCGGGCTTGCTCGCCGGGTCCGTGCTGGTCTTTATTCCCGCGCTCGGCGCCTATCTCACGCCGGATCTCTTGGGAGGATCGCGCTCCATGATGTTGGGGAATCTCATTCAACATGAGTTCTTGGTGATCCGGGATTGGCCCTTGGGCTCGGCCGCTGCGATCGTCCTGATGCTCGGCGTGTTGCTGGGCGGCTGGCTCTTCATGAGCCGTGGGGCCCGGCAAGGGATATGGGGGGAGGGCGCGGCGGGCTCCCCAGGCGCCGCGCCCGCGAGCCGAGCGGCGGCTCCCGGTCGGAGCGCCGCATGAGACTGAAGCGGCCCGCATGGGTGGTCGCGTTCAGCGGGGGGCTGATGGTGTTTCTCTATGCGCCGGTCGCGCTGCTCATCATCTTCTCGTTCAACGATTCCCGATTCTCCGGACAGTGGGTCGGCGCCACGCTCGAATGGTATCGGCGCCTGGCGGCCGACGGCGCCTTGCACGATGCGCTGGTGAACAGCCTGATCGTGGCCGGGACGTCCACGGTCGTGGCGACCCTGCTTGGAGTGGGAGCCGCCGTGGGTCTGGAACGCAGTCGCCTGCGCGGCGCGAGGGCCATCGAGGCCGTCTTTGCGCTCTTGCTGGTGGTGCCGGAAGTGATGTTGGGAGTCGGGTTGCTGCTCTGGTTCGTGCTGATGAAGTTTCCGCTCGGGCTCACGACCGTGACCATCGCCCATACGGCCTTCAACCTGCCGCTGGTCACGATGATGATCCGCGCGCGTTTGCAGCGGCTGGATGTCTCCTTGGAAGATGCGGCGCGCGATCTCGGCGCCTCCGCCTGGATGGCCTTCCGACGGGTCACGCTGCCTTTGTTGGGGCCGGCCGTTCTGGGCGCGGCGCTCATGGCCTTCACCGTCTCGCTCGACGATTTTATCGTGACGTTCTTCACCGCCGGACCGGGCGGCACCACGCTGCCGTTGAAAGTCTACTCGATGATCAAGTCGGGGCTTTCCCCGGAAATCAACGCGCTCTCGGCGCTGCTGGTGGTCGTGTCCATGGGGTTGGTCACGCTCTCGCTCTGGCTGCAGCGGGAAGAATTGAGCCATTGAACCATTGGATCATTGCATCATCGGATCATTTTCTCGTTGAAGCATTGCTTCTGTAAGGAAATGGACAAATGGGAAAATGAGTAAATCGTCAATCCTTCGATGTCTCGCCGCCGTCGCGGCGGCCGCGCTGCTGTCCTGTCAGCCCGCGCCGGACGATGGGAACAAACCGCTTCCCAAGACTGTCGGGGCGTCTCGCACGTTGCACTACTTCACCTGGTCGGACTATGTCGGGCCCGATCTCATCGAAGCCTTCGAGCGGCGGCATGGCGTGAAGGTGGTGGTCGATACCTTCAGCAGCAATGAAGAACTCCTGGCCAAGCTCCAAAGCGGCGCCACCGGCTACGACGTGATCGTGCCGTCGGATTTCATGGCGGCGATCATGATCCAGCAGCACTTGCTGGCAGAGTTGGACCCGGCGTTGGTCCCCAATGCCCGGTTGCTCGAAGACCGGCTGCAGCGGTTGCCCTTCGATTCGCAGCAACGGTATGCGGTGCCCTATCTCTGGGGCACGGTGGGGATCGGCTACGATTCGGCGATCGTCCCAGAGCCGCCGGACAGTTGGGACGCGCTCTGGGACCCTCGCTTCAAGGGAAAGATCAGCATGCTGAACGATCAGCGCGAGGTGCTCGGGGCCGCGCTGCGATCCATCGGGGCCTCGCTCAATAGCCGGAACCCGGAGGACCTGTCGCGGGCCAAGGCCAAGCTCATTGCGCAGAAGCCCTTGGTGAAGACCTATTCCAGCGATCACTATGATCAGCTCCTCGCGACCGGCGAGGTGGTGCTCGCCCACGGGTGGGGCGGCCCCGTGGCCCGCGCGATGACTCACAAGCCGTCGATCAAGTATGTCGTGCCGAAGGAGGGCGGAACCATCTGGGCCGACTGTCTGGCCGTGCTCAAGTCTTCGCCCAATCAACGCCTCGCGATGGAGTTCGTGAACTATCTGCTCGATCGGGATGTCGGGGTGCGCACCACGCAGCGGCTGCTCTTCGCCCATGCCAACCGGGAGGCCAAGGCCTTGCTGCCTCTGGCCATTCAGCAGAACCCGGCCATCTATGCGCCGGGCGATGTTCTCGATCGCTTGGAGTGGGCGGTTGATGTCGGGACAGCCATTCGTCTCTATGATCGAGCCTGGACGGAGCTGAAATTGAGCGCGTTGCAACCAGGCGAAACCGTTACACATTCTCCCGTCAAGTCTGTATAATTCATCAGATACCCTCAGTCTCACCCGCCTTCGCAGGAAGCCACGGCTATGAGGCCGTGGAGGAATGCGGAGCGGGTGTCCGCCGAAGCCCTGACGTCTCCGCTTACGCTTCGGCGGCCCACCGGAGCCTTGGCGAAGGTCGGGGCGAAGGCGGACATACTTCGGCGGGTTCCGCCGAAGTAATCAAATGGAAGGGGCCACGGCTGTAAGGCCGTGGGGCTCCACATTCTCGCGCGTGGGGGCGCTTGTGCGTAGAGCTGTCGGACAGGGACGACCGACATGGCCGCCGACTCGGCGGCCGCGACCGGCGGCCTTGCGATTTCACGCGAATCTCCTGTTGACGATCCTCGTTGCCGTGATGGCCTGTCCGGGCCGGGCGGCGGACGCGCCCGATCGGGCGATGTCTCCACGAACAGACCTGGCGCAACCCCAGCCGTCGAGCCTGTCTTACAAGGTCAGCCTCGATGAAGCGGTCGGCCTCTTCCTCAAGCAGAACCTCGACTTGCTCATCACGCATTACGGGATCGACTTCGCCAAAGGCCAGCAGATTACGGCCTCGCTGTTCCCCAATCCGGTGCTGAGCATCGGCACGTTGGGCTCGCTGGCCAACAGTCAGCCCTTGGGGCGCACCGGGCAAATCTACCCCCAGGTTCAGCAGCTCTTCGAGATGGCCGGCAAGCGCGGCTACCGCATCGAGAGCGCGGCCTACGGCGCGCAGTCGGCCGAGGCCAGTTTCGAGGACGCCATCCGACAGCTGACCTTTACCGTCAAAGACACCTATTTCCGGGTGCAGTTGGCGGCGCGGCGGCTGGCCCTGGCCGAGGAGAACCGCGACCGCTTCGCGCGCATTCTGGAAGTGAACACGATTCGCTTCAAGAAGGGCTATATCGCCGAAGTGGACCTGATCCGCATCCGATTGCAGGTGGTGGATTTCCAATCCCAGGTGATTCAAGCCATTCAAGACGGCAATGCCGCGCGGGCCGATTTGCGGGTCCTGCTCAACCTCTCCGCGGCCGTTCAACTGGCCTTGACGAGCGAGCTGGAGTACCGGCCGGTCGAGCCCGATATCGCCAATCTGCGGCGGGTGGCCTTGGAGACGCGTCCGGACATTCGCGGAAAGCGCCTGACGCAGGCCCAGCGGGTCGCCGACTTGAAATTGGCGCGCGCCTACCGCATCCCCGACATTACGGCGGGCACCGGATTGGCCATCCAAGGCTCGCGCGGTCCCGACAATCCGACGCAGTTGGGGTTCAGTCTGGGCGTGCCCCTGCCGCTCTTCAATCGCAACCAGGGCGGCATCGCCCAAGCGGAAGTCTCCGTTCAGATGGCCGAGGCGGATCTGAATAAGACGCTGGTGCAGGCTGAAAACCAGGTCGAGATCGCGTACCGCAATTTGGTCGAAAGCCGCCGGTTGGTGGAGGCCTATCGGGGCGGCGTGCTCGACGATGCGCGTTCGACGCTGACGATCGTGGAGCGGGCCTATGAGCGGGGCGGCGCCACCATCCTCGATCTGCTGGATGCGGCGCGGACCTCCCGCTTGATCCAGCAGAACTACATCGAAACCCTGTTCAACTATCAGCGCAACGTGTTCTTGCTCGAAAGCGCCGTCGGACGGGAGATCGCGTCGTGAAGGTTGAGGCTGAGGTTCAGGTCGAGGGTAAGGCGATGGCTGAGGGCGAGGAACGAGAAACGCTGGGTGCAGCAGCGCCAACTCCTCGTTCATCGCTCAGCCTTCATCGTTCATCGTTACCTATCGCCTTAACCTCAGCCTTGACCTTGGCCTGTCTCCTTTCCGCCTGCGGGCGGTCGGAGGCGCC
>CAYZTJ010000054.1:0-20850 GCA_964481215.1 uncultured Nitrospira sp.
CGTTGAGCCTCTTCGCGCCAGACCCATTGCATGTAGAAGCGCGATGGGTGCCCCAGCGCCGCTGGCGGACTTTTTCGGCATCCTGCTAGAGCGAACGATTCACCCTGAGGGGACATCATGAGCGTCAAGAAGGGGAAGAAGAAAGAGCGGAAAGTCGTGCAGAGCGGGGTGGCGCACATCCAAGCCTCCTTCAACAATACCATCGTGACCATCACGGACATGGGGGGCAATACGGTGGTCTGGGGAAGCGCGGGCAACCAAGGCTTCAAGGGGTCTCGGAAGAGCACGCCCTTCGCCGCGCAGCGGGCCGGTGAAGCGGCCGCCCGAAAGGCCATGGAACATGGCATGCGCCAGGTGGATGTGTATGTCAGTGGGCCTGGGTCTGGCCGCGAGTCCGCCATTCGCGCGCTGCAGGGGGCCGGATTGCGGATCAATCTCATTCGGGACGTGACGCCGATTCCCCACAATGGCTGTCGGCCTCCCAAGCGGCGGCGGGTGTAATCCATTATGCGTAACGAGGTGACGTGTGGCTAAGTATCGCGGTCCAGTCTGTCGGCTTTGCCGGCGGGAAGGCATGAAGCTGTTTCTGAAGGGCTCTCGGTGCATGACCGACAAGTGCGCCATCGAGCGCCGCGCGTACGCTCCGGGGCAACATGGGCAAGGACGGCTGCGGACGTCGGAATACAGCATCCAGCTGAGAGAGAAGCAGAAGCTGAAACGGATCTACGGATTGCAGGAGCGCCAATTCCGCGGCCTGTTCGAGCGCGCCGAACGGAAAGTTGGGGTCACCGGCGAACACTTGTTGCAGCTGCTGGAGAGCCGATTGGACAACGTCGTCTATCGGCTAGGCTTCGCCGTCTCGAGGCGGGAAGCCCGCCAGCTGGTCAATCACGGCCATATCATGATGAACGGCCGCCGCGTGGACGTGCCCGCCTACATGGTGAAGGCGGGCGATGTCGTCTCGATCCGCCAGCGAAGCCGTGAAATGCTGCCGATCCAGTCAGCGCTGCAGACGGTCGAGGGCCGGGGAATCCCGCAGTGGCTGGATCTCGACAAGGGAGCGTTCCAGGGGACGGTTCGCGCGCTGCCGACCAAGGCGGAGATCGCCGTGCCGGTCAATGAGCAGCTGGTGGTCGAACTGTACTCGCGGTAGGCGAGCCGGCGGCACCGAGCCCATAACACACCGGGGCGCAGCAAAGACCCGGTCATCAGTGAGAAGCAGAAGGGGGCACTATGATGAAGGCGATGAAGGACTTTCAGGTCCCGATGCGGGTAGAAGCCGACAAGGAGACGCTCTCCCCAACCTATGCAAAGTTGACGGCGGAGCCCTTTGAGCGCGGTTTCGGGACCACCATCGGGAATTCCTTGCGCCGCGTGCTGTTGTCGTCATTGACCGGTTCCGCCGTGACGACGGTGCGTATCGAAGGCGTCCTGCACGAGTTTTCGACCATTCCCGGCGTGACGGAAGACGTGACGGGGATCATCCTAAACGTCAAGAGTCTCCGGATGAAGCTGCATACGGATAAGCCGAAAACCGTCCGGCTGAAGAAAAAGGGTCCGGGCGAGGTCAAGGGATCCGATATCCAGCACGACGCCGACCTCGAGGTGCTCACGAAGGACCTGCACATCGCGACCCTGGACAAAGAAGCCGTGCTGGACATGGAGTTGGTGGTCAAGCAGGGGCGGGGCTATGTCCCGGCCGAGCGAAACAAGGAAGAGGGACTCCCGATCGGCGTGATTGCGGTGGACTCCATCTTCTCTCCTGTGAAGCGCGTGAATGTGCACGTGGAAAACGCGCGCGTGGGACGCGTGACCGACTACGACAAGTTGGTCCTGGAAATCTGGACGGATGGGAGCGTGACACCGCAGGAAGCCCTCTCGTCGGCCGCCGCCATCTTGCGCGAGCACGTGGATATCTTCATCCATCCGGATCATTTGGGTGAGGCGAGGCCAGACGATGCGCGCGGGGACGATCGGCGAGAGATCAACAAGCATCTCTTCCGCAGCGTCAACGAGTTGGAGCTGTCCGTGCGGGCGGCCAACTGTCTCAAGAATGCGAACATCAAAACCATCGCCGACTTGGTTCAGAAGTCGGAGATGGAGATGCTCAAGACGAAGAACTTCGGCAAGAAATCTTTGAACGAGATCAAGGAGATCCTGGCGGAAATGGGGTTGAGCCTGGGCACCAAGCTCGACGCCAAGTCCGACGAGATGAAGTAGCCCGCAGCGCCGGGCGTGGGAGGCTTCCGTGCGACACCGCAAACGAGGACGACAACTCGGCCGACAAACCAAGCATCGCAGCGCACTGTTCCGCAGCCTGGTGACGTCCTTGCTGGAGCACGAGCGGATCGAGACCACGGAGGCCAAGGCCAAGGAGCTGCGCGGCCTCACCGATCGCATGATCACGTTGGGTAAGCAGGGGGATCTGGCCGCGCGACGGCAAGCCCTGGCCTACATTCGACAGAAGTCCGTCGTGGCCTCGTTGTTTTCGGATGTGGCCGAGCGATTCCGTGATCGGAGCGGCGGCTATACGCGCATCATCCACACGCGTCGGCGCGTCGGCGATGCGGCTCCGATGGTGACGATCGAGCTGGTCGCCAAGCGGAGCGCGATGACCGACAAGAAGTCGGCTGGGTCCGAGCCCGGCAAGGCTCAGACCAAGTCGGGTGAGTCAGCTAAGACCGAGAAGGCCGCCGCCGGCTAGTTTCCAATCCTCCAGCTTCGGTTCTTCCCCTCAAAGCAAGGGAAAACTTCAATTTTTTCCTGGCGTTCGAGCCATCCATGGTTTACTCCAATTGGGGGCTATGCTAGTATCATGCCCAAAAGCGATCGAGATAACCTGTCGGGATAGGCATGTGGGATCGTTGGGCTCGTGGCGGCTTGCTCGCCCTCAGTGCGGTGCTCGCAGTTTCACTCTTGTACATCCTTGTGACGCGATCGGAATCGAACCCGCGACCGGCGGTCGGCGCGACCGAGCCGCTGGAAGCGGCCGACGCCGGCATCCATAACTTTCGATTCGTGCAGTCCGATTCGGGCGTGGTGAAATGGGAAGTGCTCGCGCGCCAGGCCCACCTCTTCGAGGGGGAGCAGCGCGCGCGACTCGAAGACGTGCGCGTCAGTCTCTTCGGTCAACAGGGACGGGAACTGCACGCGACGGGTGACGAGGGCTCCATCGACACCGCGAAGAAAGACTTCGTGCTGACCAAGAAAACCGGCCTCATTGCGGTGGAGCTCAGCAGCGGCTATACGATCTACACCAACCACCTGCACTGGTCCGAAGAACAGAAACAGATTCACACGACGGAGCCTGTCACCATCTCCGGACACGGGCTGGAGGTGACGGGCCTGGGCTTGGTAGGGAAGATCGATCAAGAAGAGTTCCAAGTGCTCCAGGACGTGCATGTCGAATTGGCGAAGGAATAGCGGATGGGTCGCGGCCTGGCTGCTGGCCGGCGCGCAGGTGGTGGCGGCGGCCACGGAGCCGGCCCGTGCGCCCGAGGATCGGACTACCACCATCACCTCGCAAAAGATGACCGTTCGAAATGCGGAAAACAAGGCGATCTTCGAGGGGGCGGTGATCCTGGTCAAAGGCGCCCTCACGGTCCACTCGGACGTCATGGTGGTGTTTTTCAAACCCCAGGAGGCTCCCGTCCCCGGAGAAAAGCCCGAGCCTGCTCGCGACAAGCCCGCCCCTCAGCCTGCCGCCAAGCCGGGAGCCCGCGATGAGATGCCGACCCTCGGCAACAAGTCGGTCAGCATGATCGAGGCGACCGGCAAGGTCGTGACCATCGAGAAGCACGATGGCCGGGCGACCTGCCGCAAGGCCGTGTACTTCGGCGACGAAGATAAACTGGTCCTCACCGGCGATCCGATCGCCTGGGAAAAGGGCACGCGCGTGGCCGGCAATAAGATCACCATGTATCTCGCCGAAGACCGCAGTGTCGTGGAGGGCGGGTCTCGAGTCAGGATCGAGCAGTAACTGTGGACGTGTCCATGACCTCCGCCGTCGATATTTCCGCGCAGGAAGGGCCGATGCCGCTCGCCGGTGCGCGAGACGAGGCCTACGCACTGGAAGCCTCGGGGCTCGTGAAGAGCTATCGAGGGCGCACGGTCGTCAAGGGGGTCAGCGTCCACGTCAGGGCGGGGGAGGTCGTGGGCCTCTTGGGGCCCAATGGCGCTGGCAAGACCACCATCTTCGATATGGTGGTCGGACTGACGCCTCCAGACGAAGGGGAAATCCGCCTCAATGGGGAGTCGGTCACCGGATTACCCATGTACAGGCGGGCCCGGCTGGGCATCGGGTACCTGCCGCAAGAATCGTCCGTGTTTCGGCGCCTGACGGTAGAGGGCAACATCCTGGCGGTCTTGGAACTCCTGGGGCTGACGCCGGAACGATTGCAATCCCGGTTGGAAGGGCTGCTCAAAGAACTGGATCTGACCGATCTGCGCCACAGCAAGGCCTACGCCTTGTCCGGCGGCGAACGGAGACGGCTCGAGATCACCCGCGCCCTCGTCACGCGACCGCGTTTTTTGTTGCTGGATGAGCCCTTCGCGGGAATCGATCCCATCGCGGTCGGGGACATCCAGAAGATCGTGCTCCGACTGAAGGAGAAGGGGATCGGCATCTTGATCACCGATCACAATGTGCAGGAAACGTTGTCGATCACCGATCGAGCCTATATCATCAATGAGGGAAGCATCTTGGAGGCCGGGTCGCCCGACGTTATCGTGAACAGTCCCAAGGCGCGATCCATCTATTTGGGGGAGCGATTCCGGCTCTAGCGAGTCCGGTCCCACGCACGCCGATGAAGTTGCGCCTCGATCTCAGACTCAGCCAAAAGCTGATCATGACGCCGCAGTTGCAGCAGGCGATCAAGCTGCTGCAGTTGTCCCGCTTGGAATTACAGCAAACCTTGACGCAGCATCTCCTGGAGAACCCGCTCCTCGAAGAGACGCAAACGGAAGCCGAAGAGACGGAGCAGACAGCGGAAGAAAAGGCGCTCGAACCTGGACCGGAATCGGCCTCCTCGGAGGAGGCCCGGGAGCCGGAAGAGGCGCCGGGGCCGGACAACGAGCGGACCGAAGAGGATCTCTCGCCGACGAATTGGGAAGACTACTTTGACGGCGAGCAACGAGTCGGCGACCGCGAACGTCCGGGCTCCGATCAAGACGAATTTCCGTCCTACGACCAGACGATGACCAAGGCCACGACGCTGTCCGAGCACCTGCTCTGGCAGTTGGGGCTCTCCAGCCTGTCGGAACCGGACAAGGCCGTCGGGCGCATCATCATCGGCAATCTCGACGACGACGGCTACTTGCGCACGCCCCTCCCGGACCTGGCCGCGGACGCGGGGGTTCCCATTGAACAAGTGGAAAGCGTGCTCCAGGATGTGCAATCCTTCGATCCGGCCGGAGTGGCGGCCCGCGACTTGCGGGAGTGCCTGCTGATCCAGCTCGGGTACCTAGATCGCGGACTCAAGACCGGTGTCAACGGGAAGACCGGCGGTCTCCGCGGATCCTTGGTGGAGCAGATCGTGTCCGGTCATCTCGCCGACTTGGAGAAGCGCCAATACGAAAAGATCGCGAAGGCGTTGGGCGCGACCGTCGAGGCGGTGGTCAAGGCCGTCAAGGTGATCGAAGGCCTCGAGCCGAAGCCCGCCCGCCCGTTTTTCTCTTCCGAGAACTACGTCATCGTTCCCGATGTGTTCGTCACCAAACACGAGGGGGAATGGGTCGTCTATCTCAACGATGAGGGCATCCCCCGTCTGCGCATCAGCTCCTACTACAAGCAATTGGTCGGCAAGTCGGCGGACGACGGGACCGGCATGACGAAGGCCTACCTGGAGGAGAAGTTCCGCGGCGCGCAGTGGATCATCCGCAGCATCGAACAGCGGAATCGCACGATCCTGAAAGTGGTGAAGAGCATCGTGAAGTTTCAGGAGGCCTTCTTCGAGCAGGGCGTGCAGTACCTCCGCCCGCTCGTCCTGAAGCAAGTGGCGGAAGACATCGGAATGCACGAATCGACCATCAGCCGGGTGACGGCCAACAAGTACATGTATTGCCCGCAAGGCATGCTGGAGCTGAAGTTCTTCTTCAACACCGGCATCCAGCGCGCGGACCAGAGCGAGGAGATGCTGTCCTCGGTAACGGTGCGGGAAATGATTCGGAAGATGGTGGCCGAAGAGGATGCGCGGCGCCCGCTCAAGGATCAGGAGATCGCGGCCCGCCTGCAGAAGAGCAACATCATGATCGCGCGGCGGACGGTCGCCAAGTACCGGGCGGAAGAGAACATTCCGTCCGCCAGTCAGCGGAAGCGGTATCTCTAACGGGCGAGTCTCGGAAGAAGGAGTCGAAGGCACGATGCGCGTGATGATTACGGGGCGCCATGTCGAGGTGACGCCGGCCCTTCGTCAATACGTGGAGAGCCGGGTAACCCGGTTGGATCGATTCGCCGCCAAGCTGGGGGCCGTTCAAGTGATTCTCGGCGTAGAAAAGTATCGGCATAAGGCCGAGATCGTGCTCCATGTGGATCGCACCATCCTTCAAAGCGAAGCGCTCACCAACGAGATGTACAGCTCCATCGATCGCCTCTTCGACAAGATCAGCGCCCAGCTGCGGAAGCGCAAGGAGAAAAAGGTGAGCCACAAGGGGGCGCCCAAGCGGCCGCCCTCGCACCAGTCGGACCAGGCGGCGGAGGCGCCGGCCCCTCCGATCAAAACCGTTCGCCGCAAGGTGGACAGGTTGAATCTGTCGCAAGCCTTGGCCCGCCTGGCCGACCAGCCCGACGGGTCGTTCGTCTTTCAGAACGTCGACACGAATCGGATTCAGATTCTTCAACGAGGTCCGCAGGGGCAAGTCGAGCTCCTGGACCCTCTCCCGGCCTCATCACGCAGCGCCTAATGCAGGCTCTTCGCCTCGTCGTCATCAGCGGACTCTCGGGTGCGGGGAAGAGCTATGCCCTCAAATGCTTCGAGGACCTGGGCTTCTTTTGCGTCGATAATCTTCCGCCCGCCTTGCTTCCGAAGTTTGCCGAGCTCTGTGCGCAAGAGGGAAGCGAGATCAAGAGCATCGCGCTGGGGATCGACATTCGGGAGCGGGCGTTCTTCGGCGATTTCTTTTCCAACCTGGATCGGCTCAAGACCGCCGGCCATCTCGTGGAGTTATTGTTTCTGGAAGCCCGCGACGACGTCCTGGTGCGCCGGTTCTCCGAATCCCGGCGGCCCCATCCGCTGGCGCCGCAGGCGCCGATCGTGGAAGGCGTGCAGGGTGAGCGGCAGGCTCTGGGCGAGTTGAAGCGACGGGCCGACCGGATCCTCGATACCTCGGACTTCACCGTACACGAGCTCAAAGCCTTGCTCGCCCGGTCTTATACGCAGGGGCGAGACCATCGGCTGACGATCACGCTGCTGAGTTTCGGGTTCAAGTACGGGCTGCCCTACGACGTGGATCTGCTCTTCGACGTCCGGTTCCTCAAGAATCCGAACTTCATCCCCGAGCTCAACCCACTCACCGGAGAAGACGCCAAGGTGCAGACCTTCGTCTTCGAAGATCCCGATGCGGTGGCGCTCGTCGCCCACCTCGGCGCGCTGGTGAAGTTTCTTCTGCCCCTGGTCGAACGGGAGCGGCGCAGCTACTGGACAATCGGCATCGGCTGCACCGGCGGCCGCCATCGGTCGGTGGCCATTGCCTGCCGCCTTCGAGAGAGCTTTGCCTCTTGGGGCTATGAAGTGGAGTTGAGACACCGAGACATTACGAAAGTGTAGGGGCCTCCCAGCCCCCCGCCCCCTCCTCCCCCCTCCCTCGCCCCTAAACTTGACACCCACAAAGTATAGTCTATACTTATTGGGTCTAATACGATATAAGGGGTAATTATCTATTAGTATCCAATTGTGAAACTTGGGGTAGGTGTGGATCAATTCTTGCTCGTTCGCCCCTTCCAGACCGGCAGCTAATCCGACTGATGGGATCATCCTTTTTTTCCGAAAAGTAAGAGTGGTGGGGAGTACCCGAGGGCATTATGGGCCTTGATACGGTCATGCGGCTGCTCCAGACGGATGTGACGACGCTCTTCGCGTCGAAGGGGCAACTCTTGGGGCTGGATATCGGGTCGAGCTCCATCAAAGCCGTCCAGATGAAAGAAAACCGCGGCGCCTACTCTCTGATCAAATTCGGACGGATGCCCCTGGAGCCGAACATCATCGTCGACGGCATGGTGGTCGACGGTACCAAGGTCGTGCAGGCGATCAAAGACTTGGTCAAAGACAGCGGGATCAAGCTGAAGAATGTCGCCATGTCGATCTCCGGCCATTCGGTCATCGTCAAGAAGGTCTCCGTGCCCCCCAGCCAGGACGACGAATTGGAGATGCACATTCGGCAGGCCGCGGAACAGTACATCCCGTTCGATATCAACGAGGTCAACCTCGATTACCACGTGCTGCCGTCGGCGCCCAGCGAGGTCGAAGCCGAACCGCAAATGTCGGTATTGGTCGTGGCGGCCAAGAAGGAAAAGATCAACGAGCTGACGGAACTGGTGCGCGGCGCCGGACTCAAGCCTGTCGTGATGGATGTCGACGCCTTCGCCATCGAGAACATGTATGGCATCAACTATCCGATCGCGCCGGAAGAAATCGTCGCGCTGGTCAACATCGGCGCCAGCGTGATGACCGTGAACGTGATGAAGGGCGGGACCTCCATGTTCACGAGGGATATTTCGCTCGGCGGCAATCGGTACAACGAAGCCTTGCAGCGTCAATTGCTGTTGACCTACGAGCAGGCCGAGTCCGCCAAGCGGGGCGAGATCGCGGAGGATATGGACAAGGAAGGCGTCTCCACGGTGGTGGACGACGTCAACGCGGAAGTCGCCTCGGAAATCGCGCGCTCCATCGACTATTTCAAGACGACGGCGGCGGAAGGCGACATCCAAAAGATCGCGCTCTGCGGCGGGTGCGGCAAGGTGACGGGCCTCACCGAGCGGCTCCACGAACGGATGGGCGTCGAAGTCGAGCTGCTGAATCCCTTCAACCAGATCGACACGGAATCGTGCGATCTCGATCCAGAACAATTAGCGGAGTTCGCGCCGGAAGCGGCGGTGGGCGTGGGCCTCGCCTTTCGGACAATCGGCGACCGATGATTCGCATCAATCTTCTTCCCGGACCCAGGGCCAAGGCCGTCCAAAAGGAACAGAATCTTCGGACGGAGGTGTCCATCGGGCTGGGTGTCCTGGTGCTCACGATCGGCATCTGTCTGTACTACTCCTGGTCGCTCGATCGCGAGATCGAAGCCCGCCAGATGGAGAAGCAGGAAAAAGACAAGCAGCTGGCCCTGCTGCAGGACAAGGTGAAGCAGGTCCAAGACTTCGAAGCCAGGAAGAAACTGCTCGAAGACAAGAATCGCATCATCGAGCAGCTGCAGCTGTCGCGATCGGGCCCGGTCCGGATTCTGGACCACGTCAGTCAAAGTCTTGATCCGCTCCGTCTCTGGCTTGTACGGCTGAACGTCAAAGGCCAGGAGGTCGAAGTCGAGGGGCGGGCCTGGACTAACGACGATGTCGTGGAGTTCGTCAACAATCTCCGGCGGACGGAGTACTTTACGAACATTCGCTTGATCGAGACCCGGTCGGGCATGGAAGGCAAGTTCAGCGTCTATCAATTTCGAGTCAACTTCCTGTTGAAGGCTTAACGTGGAACTCCCGAAAGTCGATCTCGAGTTTCTCAATACGATCCCGCTCTTTCAGAAGGTCGCCTTGCTGGCTCTCACGGTCGGCGGCCTGGCGACGGCGTTCTATCTCTATGTCGCGGAACCCAAGCAGGTCGAGTTGGGCGTGCTCCAGGAGAGCCTCGCCAAGCTCGACGCGGACATCCAGACGCTGAGCATCAAGGTGCAGCACCTGGATGAGTTGATTGCGGCCAACAAGCAGCTGGAGATCGAGTTAGCCAAGAAAAAGGAGCAGCTCCCCCCTGAAGAAGAAGCGGTCATGTTGCTGAAGCAAATCTCCGATCTGGGCGTGCGCTTGGGGCTCGATGTGAAGCTCTGGAAACCGGGTGTCCAAAGCGAAGACCCCTCCAAGCTCTTCGTCCGGATGCCCGTCAGCGTGGAAGTGGCGGGCGGGTACCATACGGCGGGGCTGTTCTTCGATCGGATCAACAAGTTGCCCCGCATCATCAACGTCTCGGATCTCAAGATGGGCGCGCCACGAGTGGATCAGGGCCGCGTCCAGATCCAGACGGCGTTCGAATTGACGGCCTTTGTGGCTCCGCAGGAATCCAAGCCGACCGTGGCGGCCACCGCCGTCCCGGTCAAGAAGTAGAGAGATGAGACGGGCTCAGTCAGTCACCGCATGTCTGTCCGGGCTGGGAGTCGTCGTCGCGACGTTGTTCGTGGCGCCCGATCGGCTCGTGCTGGCGCAACCGACTCCCAACGGCATGGTCAACGCCAAGCTGCCCGATCCCGCGACGCAGCCGCCACCGCTCGCCGGCGGGCTGGCCGCGGCGGGGGAGCCGGCCGTCGGCGGGGCGACGCCTTCCGTGACCAATGGCTATTCGTATGCCCCGGCCGGGCGCCGCGATCCCTTTACCGTCGTGCTCCCGAGCGGGAAGGACACCAAAGAGGATTTGCGGAACTTGCCGCCTCTGCAGCGGGTCTCCCTGTCCGAGCTCAATCTGATCGGGATCATCTGGGGAGGATTCGGGTATACCGCCATGGTGCAGACGAGCGACGGCAAGGGCTACACCGTCAGGCCGGGCACCAGGCTGGGGCCGAACAACGGAGTCGTGGATTCCATCACCACGTCGGCCATCGTCGTCCATGAACATCTGACGGACGTCTATGGGAATAGGCAGGTCCGGGAGATCGTCATGCGCCTCCATCCGAAAGAGAGCCAAGAATGAAGACTTTACATGCCGCGCCACAACTGCTTCGAACCGGATTGCTCTGGCTGGCGATCGCGACCGGGGGGCTCTTGCAGACCCCGGCCTCCGCGGCGATCCCCGACGCAGGAGGCCGCCTCAGCGTGACGGATCAGGGAGATCGGATTCGCGTCACGGTCGAGGCCGACCATCCGGTCGCGTATACCCTCTCCAGTCGCACGCAGCCTCCGGCTGTCTCCATCGAACTGCCCGGGATGAGCGAGTCCGAAGGCCTTCGACCGCAGACCGTCGAGCTGTCGCCCGTAAAGACGGTGACGCCCAGCCGGATGGAAAAACCGGTGCAAGGGATGCGCGTCGACGTGGGGCTGACGAAGCTGATCTTTCCTACCGTGACCAGGGAGGGGAACCGGCTCCTGATCGATTTTCCGAAAGGCCAGCAAGAGGAAGCCTCGGCTCACGAGGAGCTGGCTCCGACGGCGGCCCCGCAGTCGGCGATGGCACGGCAGGAAGAGACCGGCGGCGGGTCCGATGCCACTCCGGCGACGAAGCTCATGCGAGTTGAACTACAGCCGCGCGGGCAGGAACTGGGGATACTACTCCTGGGAGACGGGACGTTCCGCTACGACGTCGCGCGAGTCGATTCCCATCGCGTGATCGTGGACCTCCACGGCGTGCGCGCGGGGCTGAACGGCCACGTCATCTCCAGCCAACACGCCCTGCTCAAGCAAGTTCGCGTCGGCCGGCATCCGGACAAGGTGCGCCTCGTGCTGGATCTTCGCAAGCCTGCGCAATTTACGATGGTGCCGGGCAAGCAGCAGGTCGAGGTACAACTCGCGGACTTGGCCGCGGGCGCGCGAGCGTCTTCCGCCCCTTCGGCGCGGGGCGCCGCCGGCGAGGGGAGCACCGTCCGTGCCGAGGTTGCATCCAGACCGGCGCAGCCGGCTGTGGCGACCCCCGTGGCTTTGCAGCAGGCCCTGGCGGGACGGCCGGATCAACCGCACCTGGCTCAGATGGCGCCCGACGACAAGGCCCCTGGGCAGGCTGAGCCGGCCGAGGAGTTGGGGCAGCGTCGGTATGTCGGCCGCCGGATCTCGATGGATTTCCAGCAGGCCGACATCAGCAACGTCTTGCGGCTGATTGCGGAGGTGAGCGGGTTCAACATCGTGGTCGGCGAAAACGTCAAGGCCAAGGTCACGATGAAACTCGTGGGCGTGCCGTGGGATCAGGCCTTGGACATGCTGCTCAAGATGAACAACTTGGGCATGATCCGCGAGGGCAATATCGTCTGGATCGACTCCCTCACCAACTTGTCCCGCCAACAGGACGAAGAAGCCAAGGCGAAGGACTCGAAGGCCAAGGCGGAGGATCTGGTCACCGAGGTCATCTATATCCGTAACTTGCAGGCGCAAGAAGTGCAAACCACCCTGCGGCCCTATTTGACCCCGCGGGGCCAGTTGAACGTCAGTCCCGGGAGCAATCTCCTTGTCATTCGAGATACCCCGAGCAACGTGACGATCTTTCGAAAACTCGTCGAGGGGCTGGACCTTGAGGTGCCGCAGGTCCAGATCGAATCCCGCATCGTGCAGGCGGATACCACCTACATTCGGTCACTGGGCATTCAGTGGGGCTATTCCAACCTGAACACCCTGGCGAGTGGGAAAGTCCTCAACTTGCGAGGCCAAGGCGGGGGAGGCACCAGCGCCACTCTGGACCCGTTCGGCAGCCAGACGTCCCAATTCTTAGTCAATCTCCCGGCTACCGTGACGGGGTTGACGTCCGTGCCGGCCGTGGGGTTGACGTTCGGCGTGCTCGGTGCGGATGTGTTGGATCTCCGTCTCTCGGCCGGAGAATTGTTGAACCTGGCCAAGGTGATCGCGGCGCCGAAGATCATCACGCTCGACAAGCGCGAAGCGCGGATCGAACAGGGCGAGTCGATTCCCTTCCAGACCATTTCGCTGCAAGGGACACAGACGACCTTTGTCGACGCCAACTTGACGCTTCAGGTCACGCCGCAGATTACGTCCCGCGACCCGAAGGAGACGTCCAAGCAGATCTTGTTGCGGGTGCGGGCGACCCGGAACGCAGTCGGGACGCGCAGCAATCCGGCTGGTCCCAGCATCGACAAGCGGGAGGCGACGACCCAGGTGCTGGTCCGGGACGGAGAAACGATGGTGATCGGCGGGATTTTCGTGGACAACCAGACCAACTTCTCGCAGGGCGTTCCTTGGCTGTCCCGCATTCCCGTCATCGGCTGGTTCTTCAAGAGCAAGACGGAGAGCATCAACAAACAGGAACTGCTGATCTTCCTGACCCCGACGATCATCAAGACCTAGGGCCCACGTTCATGCCTGTCCGAACCCGCCGCTGGCCTGTGACGAACAGCCAGCGGCGGGTCTGTTTCAGCGCCTCTCCCATTGCATTACCCTCGCTCGGCGGGGTACTCTAGGCGCCATGTTGCGCTACTTGAACGGCGGGGAATCCCATGGAAAATACCTGCTGGCCGTCTTGGAGGGCGTTCCGGCGGGACTGCCCCTGACCGCCGATGCGGTCAATGAAGACCTGGCCCGACGCCAAAAGGGCTATGGGCGCGGCGGCCGCATGCGCATCGAGCAGGATCGGGTCGAGTTCGCGTGCGGGGTGCGAAAGGGCAAGACCCTGGGCAATCCCATCGGCCTGCTCATCGCCAACAAGGACTGGGAGAATTGGAAAGAGGTGATGGCGGCCGAGCCCGGTCCGGCGTCGACCGAGAAGGTGGTGACGCGTCCGAGGCCGGGACATGCCGATTTGGTCGGCGCCATCAAGTACGGACACCGGGATGTCCGGAATGTTCTCGAAAAGGCGAGTGCGCGGGAGACGGCGATTCGTGTGGCCATCGGGGGCGTCGCCAAGGCCTTGCTGGCCCAGTTTGGCATGCGAGTGTTGAGCTACACCGTGGAGATCGGAACGGTCGTGGCGACGGTGCCGCAAGATCCCGCCGACGCGCACGAACGCGCGGAGGCCTCCGACGTGCGCTCGCCGGATGAGGCTGCGGGCGCCAAGATGGTGGAGCTCATCCGGTCGGCCAAGCACAAGGGCGACACCTTGGGTGGAGTCTTCGAAGTGGTCGTCACGAACCCGCCCATCGGGCTCGGCAGCTATGCGCAGTGGGATCGCCGCCTCAGCACCCGGCTCGCGATGGCGGCGATGAGCATCCAGGCGATGAAGGGCGTGGAGATCGGCATGGGCTTCGAGGCGGCGCGCCGGTTCGGCTCCGAGGTGCACGATGAGATCTACTACGATCACACGGCCAAGGTCTTCGTGCGCAAGACCAACCGGGCCGGCGGCTTGGAAGGCGGGATCAGCAACGGACAGCCGATCGTCGTGCGAGTGGCGATGAAACCGATCTCGACCTTGTACAGCCCCAAGAAGAGCGTCGACATCGAGACCAAGGAAGCCTTCGAGGCCACCGTGGAGCGGTCCGACATCTGTACCGTGCCCGCGGCCGGAGTAGTCGGCGAAGCGGTCATCGCCTTCGAAGTGGCCAACGCGATGATCGAGAAGTTCGGCGGGGATAGCCTGGAGGAGATGAAACGAAATTTCGATGCCTACCAAGCCTACGTGAAGTCGTTTTGACCGCCGAGCCCGTGAGAGATCCTCTCTCGATTCTCTGCGACAGTCCCGCCGGCCGGTGCAGTCCGAAAGGGCTGTCCGTCCTGCCGCCGGTCGCTTTGGTTCCCTGTGCGCCCGTGAGCCGATTGCCATGAATCACGCTTCTTCACCATCGGCTGAACGCCGGGTGACCGTCGGTCTGGCGGAGCGAAGCTACGAGATCATCATCAGGCGGGGCTTGCTCGCCGATGTCGGCGAGGCCTTGCGGTCGGTCGGCTTGTCCGGGATGGTGGCCATCGTGACCAACCCGATTGTCGGGCGTCTCTACGGCAAGCGGGTCTGGCGGGCGGTCAAGCAGGCGGGGTTCCGGCCGATTCTGGTGACAATTCCTGACGGGGAACGGCACAAGACGTTGCACTCCGTCTCGAAGGTGCTCGACGCCTTGACCCGAGCCCGGCTCGAGCGCGGCTCCACCGTGATCGCCCTCGGCGGCGGGGTGATCGGAGACTTGGCCGGGTTTGCGGCCTCCATCTACCTGCGCGGCATTCCGTTTGTCCAGATCCCCACCACGCTGGTGGCGCAGGTCGATTCGAGCGTCGGCGGCAAGACCGGGGTCAACCACCCCTTGGGGAAAAACCTGATCGGCGCCTTTTACCAGCCACGGCTCGTGCTGATGGATCCCGCAACGCTCCGGACCCTCCCGGAGCGGGAATGGCGAGCCGGATTGGCCGAAGTGATCAAGTACGGGGTCATCGCGGATGAGCCCTTCTTTGCAACCTTGGAAGAAAATGTCGAGCCGATCCTCAAGCGGGACGACGCGTTGGTCTCCAACCTGGTGGCGCACTCCTGCCAGATCAAGGCGACGGTGGTGGGCCAGGACGAACGCGAAGGCGGCCTGCGGCGCATCCTCAACTACGGGCATACCCTCGGCCATGCGCTGGAACGATTGGGGCGGTACCGCAGCCTGCTCCATGGCGAGGCGGTCGGGATCGGCATGGTCTACGAGGCCGAGCTCGCCAAACGCCTGGGGCTCTGCGGCGACGAGGTGGTGTCGCGTCAACAGCGCCTGGTCCAGCGCATGGGCCTTCCGACTGACGCCCCGCCCGCACGGCTCGTTCCCCTCTGGAGCGCCATGCAACAGGATAAGAAGGTCGCGCAGGGGCAGGTGCATTGCGTGCTGCCGCGGGCGATCGGGCAGGTGGTGGTCAAGCCGGTGACTCGTGAGGATGTGCAGGGCTGGTGGACGGCGCGCACCCGATCTGTCGGCAAGACCGCCATGTCTCGGCGACGTCGTTAGCAGGATGCTGAAAAAGTCCGCCAGCGGGGACACGCTGAAGTATGAACGATGCGCGATGAACGGAAGAGTTCGGGCTGCCGCTCAGCGTTCCGCGTTCATCGTTCAGCGTGTACATGCCTGCTGCGGCCGGGTACCCGCCTGGCGGGTGCGACGGCCTTTTTGAGCATCCTGCGTGACGACCGGTTCTCTTTTGCGATCTCGATGCATGTGCCGACTGCGGCGAGCAAAATCCGTTTTTCCGTAGCCTGTTAGAGAGGGGAGGAGCAGGCCGGTGAAGAGGCGCGAAGGAGTGGGGGGTGACCTGGAGCAGGCGCTACGCCAGAAAACCAGGGAAGTGGACGTGCTGCATCGGATCAGCGAGTCGATCAGCGGCACCCTGGACTTGGAGACGGTGCTGCGGCACATCGTCGAGGTGGTGGTGGAGGTCACCAAGGCGGATGCCTGTTTGCTGTACCTGCTCTCGGAGAGCCGGGAAGAGTTGATTCTCCGCGCCTCGAAGAACCCCCATCCAAAACTCATCGGGCGGATCACGATCGGCATGGGAGAAGGCATCACCGGGTGGGTTGCGCGCGAACGAACGCGCGTGGTGATCCCCAGCAACGCCAGCGACGACTCTCGCTTCAAGTTCTTCCACAATCTTCCGGAAGATCGCTACCAGGCCTTCGTCTCCGTCCCGATCCTAGCCAAGAAAGAAGTCATTGGGGTGATCAATGTGCAGCACAAGCGACCGCGACGGTATCGAGAGGACGAGCTGGCCCTGTTGACCACCATCGCCAATCAAGTCGGCGGGGCGATCGAAAACGCCCGGCTCTATGCCGAAATGCGGCGCAAGGCCATCCAGGTCGAGACCCTTTCTCAGGTCTCCGAGACCGTCGTCTCCAATCGGCTCTTGGACGATGTCTTGCAGCTGATCGTGGCCATGACGGCGCAGATGATGAGTTCGAAAATCTGCTCCATCATGTTGCTGGATCAGGACAAGGGGGAGCTGAGAATCGCCGCGACCCAGAGTCTGAGCGAGCAGTATCGCCGCAAGCCCAATTTGAAATTAGGGCAAAGCATCAGCGGCCGGGCGGTGCTCGAACGTCGCCCGATCATCGTGCCCGATGTCACGCAGGACCGCGAGTACATGTATCCGGACATGGCCAAGAAAGAGGGCCTCTGTTCCCTTCTGTCGGTACCGATGCTGATTCGAGATAAAGCCGTCGGCGTCATCAACAGCTATACCTCCGTGCCGCATCCCTTCTCGCTGGAGGAAGTCAAACTCATGCAGGCGATCGCGAACCAAGCCGCGATCGCGATGGAGCACGCCAGCCTCATGGAGAAGTCCTTCGAGATGCAAGAGGCGCTGGCTGTCCGCAAGCTGGTGGAGCAGGCCAAGGGCTATCTCATGCGGTCGAAACGTCTGACCGAAGACGAGGCGTTCCGCTTGTTGCAGCGGCAGAGCATGGATCTGCGGAAGTCGATGCGGGAAATCGCGGAAGCGATCTTGTTGGCGGGAGAGATCGAAGCGAGCGCGGACAATCGGACGAAACCCTAACCCGCATTATTCACGAATGCTTCTACTGCAACCGCCGTTCGACCCGTTGCGACGGAAGAGCAACGGGTCCCCCGGCTACGACAAGCCTGACGGCGGGCGTGCTCGCCGCTCAGTCCTTCAACGTACTGTTTCAAGTACGCCTCAGTCCTTCGCGGCTGTGCCTGCCCGTCTCGCTTGGCGTCTCGGCGGTTTCGTCACGAATCCTCGTGAATAATGCGGGCTAACGAGCGGGGCTAGGGAGTCGAGTCCGGCTGGCGAGTGACCGGCTTTTTCCCGGACTTGGGTTTCACCGTCGGAGTGTCTTTCTCTGTCAGCTGCTGACGCATCGACTTCAATTCTTCACGCAGCGCCTCAAGTTCCCGCTCCTGTTTCGACAGCACATCCTTCATCCCCTGAAGGTCGTCCGACGTCGAGGGCCGGGCTGTCGGAGCCGTGGTGACTGCGGTGCGATCCGGTTCGGCGGGAGTCGGACCGGCCGGTTTCGAGAGACCGACGGGAGCAACGGCGGGAGTCGGGTCCGGCTCGGCCTGTTTTGGCGGGGCGGTCACTTCCGTCTTCGCCAATCGCGCGACCGTCTCATAGTTGATGGCCGCGGTCGACTCTCGCGGCTCCACCAACACCCACGATTGGGGGGGGGCATTGTCGACGATCGCCTCCGGCTGCGAGTAGGTGACTTGTCGGCCGACGAGGCCCGTCTCAGGCCCATAGGAGGATTTCACCCGAAACCGCCGCAGCGTGATCTGGATCGTCGGGCGATTCACGAAGAGCGAGCCCGTCGTGATCTCGGATTCGGTGGCCGTGTGGCGCAGCACACGAAAGACGACGCGTTGATCGGGGTCCATATTCGCCAGCGCTTTGGCGATCGCGGGCGCGAGGAACGCCTGGTCTTCGCCTGTGAAGACCGGCGTGGCCGACGGGTCCGGCAAGGCCTGCTTGCCCGTCTGCGACCGCGCGGGTTGCAGCCGCACCCCGTCCAGGATCGTGGCGATCAGTTGGGGATTCAAGTCGACGGGATGGGTCGCCTGGAAGGATCGCGTGTTGCCGCCCCAGGTGGCCGAGGTTCCTCGGCCGGAGAGCTGCTCGATAATGACCGATCCTTGAGGGGATTCCACCTGCGCGGAGAGCGGGGGCGGAGGATGGGGCGTGCCGCAGGCGGCCAACAGGAAACCGGCAGCGAGACTGGCGGTTCCGATCCATTGCCGCAGGCGCATCGCGTACGCTCCTTTCCCTGTCCGCCGCGAGAAGACCCGACGCCAGTCTAGCACAGGTTCTCGGGAAGGAACACCAAGGACGCAGGATCCTGACCGCTCGTCCGCGCCGAGGCGCCTACGAACAATTCTTGACAGGTCTCGCCGGTCGATGCTATAAGCGTGCATCTTTTCCGGGGAGACAACGGCGTTTTCCCGGAGTCTGCGGCGGACAATGACGTCCTCGGCCCCGTGAGGGGTGGCGAGGGCGTTTTTTTTTACGCCGTTCGGGAATCGCGCGATGTTCAGACTCGCGATGGCACAGATGAATCCGACGGTCGGCGACCTCGACGGAAACCTGCGCCTGATGGCGGCGTGGATCGCGGAGGCCAAGCGCGCGCGCGCGGACCTCATCGCCTTTCCGGAGTTGGCGCTGACGGGCTATCCGCCGGAAGATCTCCTGCTCAAGCCGAGGTTCTTGGACGATGTGCGGCACGCGCTGAACGCGCTGTGCCGTCATGCGAGGGGGATCGCGGTGGTGGCCGGCTATGTCAGCCAAGAATCGAAGGGGCGGGGGAGGCAGGCGGAGAGCGCGTCGGTGCTGGCGGCCGGCCGGTCGGCCCTGTTCAATGCCGCGGCCTGTCTCGTCAACGGCGCCGTCGCCATGACCTATCACAAGCAGTATCTGCCGAACTACGGCGTATTCGATGAAAGCCGGTATTTCCATCCGGGACGGCAGTCGTCGGTGTTGGCGTTCGGCGGCGTGACGATCGGCATCAACATTTGCGAAGACATCTGGGTGCCGGAGGGGCCCACGGCCGCCCAAGCGGCCGCCGGCGCCGAGCTCATCATCAATATCAATGCCTCGCCCTTTCACGTAGGGAAACGGCACATCCGCGAGCAGATGTTGGCGACACGGGCGCGGGACAACGGGGTCATCCTCTCCTATACGAACCTGGTCGGGGGACAGGACGAACTCGTGTTCGACGGCAGCAGTGTCATCATCGACCATACGGGAGAACTCCTCGCGCGTGCGAAGCCCTTCGAGCCGGACCTGATCGTCGCGGACCTGGATACGACCGTCGTGGGGCGCGCGAGACTGGGGACGAAGGGGCGGCGGTGGCGTGACGCGGGGAGCCGGGACCCAGTCAAGCGAGTGGCAGTCGGTCGGCAAAAGTTGCCCAGTCGCCGCGGCCTGATCGTCCCAGGGGTTGCGCCGCAGCAAAGCGCAGAAGAAGAGGCCTATCAGGCCTTGGTGCTGGGCGTTCGCGACTATGTGCGGAAAAACGGGTTCAAGCGTGTGGTGATCGGGCTCAGCGGCGGCATCGACTCCGCGCTGACGGCGGCGATTGCGGTGGATGCGCTCGGCGCCGGCAACGTGCTCGGCGTCTTTATGCCCTCTCCGTACACCTCTTTGGAAAGTCGCGAAGATACTCAAGAATTGGTACGACGATTGCAGATAGAGCTGAGAAGCCTCTCCATCACAGGGTTGTTCGGCTCGTATCTGCGCAGCTTGCGGACGACCTTCAAGGGCAGGCCGCGGGACATCACCGAGGAGAATCTTCAAGCGCGCATTCGCGGCAATCTGCTCATGGCCTTGTCGAACAAGTTCGGGTATTTGGTCCTGACGACCGGCAACAAGAGCGAGCTCAGCGTCGGCTATGCCACGCTCTATGGGGATATGGCGGGGGGATTTGCGGTGATCAAGGATGTGCCGAAAACCATGGTCTACGCCTTGGCGCGCTGGCGGAACGAATCGTCGGCAGGCCCGGTCATTCCCAAGCGCATCTTCGATCGGCCTCCGACGGCGGAATTGCGGCCGAATCAGAAAGACGAGGATTCGCTGCCGCCCTACCCGGTGCTCGATCCGATCCTCAAGGCCTATGTCGAGGACGACCGGTCGGCCGATGAGATCGTGGCCTTGGGCTTCGATCGCAAGACCGTCCGGCGCGTGATGGCGCTGGTGGATCGCAGCGAATACAAGCGCCGTCAGGCGCCGATCGGCATCAAGATTACCCATCGAGCCTTCGGTAAGGATCGCCGCATGCCGATCACCAGCGGCTATCGAGGGCTGTGACGGTCCCGCCGGACGAGCGAATCGTCCGGCGGAGAGAGAAAGAGCAAACGCCGGCAGGATCGCCGGCGGTAAATCTTGGCTGAACAGCCAAGTCGGGGCTAGGGACGGCCTCCTCCTTGTGGTGGAGCCGCGCCTCGGCTTCGCGCGGTGGTCTCACTCACAAGGAGGGGCAGATGAATCGGTTTGCAACAGGCCGGCTATGGGTGCTGGGGCTCGTGGCCATCATGGTCGTCGCATTGGCGGTCCCAGGGTTTGCGCAGGACAAGGCGAAGCAGGAGGAAAATCCCGCCTCGGTGAAC
>CAYZTJ010000055.1:0-20755 GCA_964481215.1 uncultured Nitrospira sp.
CGCGAAGATCCGGAGGAGCGGACCGCGACTGTAATTCCCTTGAAGAAGAAGCAGCGCGCCAACGCGCGGACATGACGGCCCTCGACGACCCGCCATCAGCTCTCAGCATTCAGCCTTCAGCGTCTCGATACAACCCCCAGAGAGTGATCCGTCTTCAGTTTGCAGTTGTCCCTGTTCGCCGGCCGTGCGGCACCCTCCTCACGTTTTGACTCTCCTCCGCTCACTCATCACTCCACTCGACACCGCTATTTTTTGCAATTGTTGAGTGAATGACTTGACAAAGGCAAGTCTCTGCGTATAGCATGCGACATTAATTCCGACCGGAATAGTAGGAGATTAACTATGCGACGCAGTTCAAGAGAAAATGGCCTCACGGCACGTCTGGCTATTGCGCCACTGATATTCGCAAGCGCGCTGACACTTGGCAGCCCGGCCAACGGCTGGGGATTCGACTGGACTCCGACCGCCGAAGAGATCCAAAAATACCGCAAGAGCTGGAATCCCTTCTCGGAGGGACCGCTGCTCCTCCAATCGGTAGACATTCACCCGAAGGGCCAGCTCTCGATCCGTCCCTTCGTCTTTTCGCAGATCAGCGAGAAGAGCTACGGCAACCAACTGACTGCCGCGACGGGCGATAAGCAGAACTCACCGCACCTCTACTCCGTAGCTCCTCTCCTCACGGTCACGTATGGGATCAGCGATCACGTGGAACTGGGCGGCGCGACGTCATGGAACACCTTCTGGGCAAGGGACTCAGCCGCTGCGAATCGCGGGCAAGGCGGGCCGGTGACCACGAATACCGGCCTCGGCGATTTTTCGATCGTGCTCAAGTACCGGCCGATTGTCCAAGATCCGGACAGCGCGCAGCCGTCGATCACGCTCTACAATCAAATTGTGCTGCCGACCGGACGGTGGTTTACCGGCACGGAACGGCCGCCCGGCGGATTCGCCCCGCTCGGACGGTTGCCGGCCACCCGGTTCGGCGAGCTCGGCTTCACGGAAGGGATCACGTTTCGGAAAAACGCAAAACCCTACCGCCTCAGCGGCGGCGTCTATTACACCTACTCGGCTCCGGGAAAAGACGCGGGGCAGACCACGTATGTCGGCGACATCGTGAATACCCGACTGGCCTTTGAGCACTTTCTCGACGACTCGCGCGGTTTCGCCTATACGATCGAATTGGCCACGCTCCATACCCTGACCTGGCGCGCCGACGGCCATTCACGCAACCGAGGCAACCTGAGCGGCTCGACCGTCATCGGCATCGAACCGGGCATCCAATATCGATTCTCCGACGCGTGGGTCGGCGGGCTCGGCGTGCTGTTCACCGCCGCCGGCCAGAACGCGCCAGACTCCATCTATCCGAACTTTGCCATTCAGTGGTATTGGAATCAGGGCAAGAAGCCGGTCATGCGTTGATCAGGCCGAATCGGGAACAGGCCAATCCGGAACCGACTATGCCAACGTCATCCCCACAAACGGATCAACCAACGATGGATCTGGAATTGCGAGAGCGGATTGCCCTGGCCCTTCAAGGCATTCGCTATGGCTCGGTGGAAATTATCATCCACGACTCAAAGGTCGTTCAGATCGAGCGCAAGGAGAAAATCCGCCTCGAGACGGCGGCTTCACCGAACATCCGATGATGAGGCACTCATGATCACGCAACCCTATTGTCGAAGCTAAAGGAGACCTCACTGCCGTCCAGACCACTGGAGGCCTCACGCTCAACAACCAGCATTCCATCCACTCGCTAACTGACCGGACCACCGGAGGTTCCATGCAGAACAGGAAGGTCGCGCATGAGACATCTCCGGTTTGCGCTGTTCGGTGCAGTCGCCGCCAGTCTGCTCGTCTGGCCAGTCCCCCCAACCTGGGCGGCGGAAGAAGGACAGTTGATCAAGAAAGAGGGCCGATGGGAGTACGTCTCCGGAGAAGACCCCGGTCTGAAGTACTTGCTGCTCAAGGGCATCATCTCCCAGGACGAGTACGACAGAGGCCTTAAGGTGCTGGAGAAGAAGGAGTATGTGGCCAAGCCTACCTACTCCATTGACGTCAACAACGGGCTGAACCTCCGTGTCGGCTCGAAATTTCTGCTCAAAATGCGGCTCTTGATGCAAGTGCGCTACACCCACTCGGAGTACAACAAAGCCTGGGGAACGATCGGGGACTCGCGGAATCAGATCGAAATCCTCGGCGGCCAGGTGGAGTTTCGGGCGGTGCGACGTCAGAGCTCGGACAACGCCTTTACGGTACCCCGGGCCCGTCTTCAGTTTCTCGGGTATGCCTTCGATCCTGACTTCCGGTACAACTTTTCTTGGGGGCTGGATCAAACTTCCTGGGATCAAGAAGGAGGCAGCGGACGAGCCACTCTCCTCGACGCCTATGTGTCTTCCTGGCACATCCCCTTTGCGACGGTTCAGCTCGGCCAACAACGGGTCTGGTTCAATCGAGGACTGATCACGTCGATCGCCGCCCAGTCGTTCGCGGACAACATGATCGTGCAGAAAGCCTTCGCCGCCAATCTGAGCGATACGCGTGATATCGGCATCAGCCTTCTCAGCAATGAAGACGACTATCGCTTCAATTATGCCATCGGTGTCTGGAACGGGGCCGGGCGGAACCTCTCGCGCATGGGCACCTCGGTCAGCCAAACGGTATTGCCGCCGACCGGAGGGGGAGGTCCCTCGGCCACCGTGACTCGGACCTATAACTACAACACTCGCTTCAATACGGAAGAGCTGATGTACACCGCTCGGTTTCTGTTCAAGGTCGCCGGCAACCCCGGATATGCGCCCGGCGACATCCTCAACTCCCGCACGCCGCAGGTAGCCGTCGCGGCGGGCTACGCTTATAACCCGGCGCAAAACTACCTGAGCTCCATCCGGTCCGACATCGTAGACCGTGCCTATCGCCAGGGCATCACCAAAAGTTACAACGGCAGATTGCTAGCCGGAGGTATCTACGACTTTCAAACCACCGAGGTGGACCTCATTGCCAAATACCAGGGGTGGTCGCTCCAGGCCGAAGGGTACCACCGGCACCAACGAGTCCGGAGCAGCGATGCCGGGACCCGTCCGTTCGATCTCAACACGATCCCATCAGCCCAGTTCCTTGGTCCACCGGTGGACCTGGGCCAAGCCTGGGGATGGTACGCGCAAACGGGGAAATACATCATTCCTCGGAAGCTCGAGCTTGCGTTGCGATACGGAGTCTTCGATCCATCCACCAAACAAAAAGACGATCTCACCAAGGAGTTCGGTGCCGCCATCAACTACAGTTTCGACGGCACCTACAACAACCGACTCATCATCGACTATTCCAACATCACCATGGGCAGCGGAGGACGGGCCCCGGACCGGTTCCCCTTCGAAAGTCAGCCCGGCTTCGGCAGTGATCTGATCGAGAACCGGATCAATGTGCAATACCAGTTCTATTTCTAGGAGACCGCTTCATCATTCCACACACAACGAGGAGACACCGATGAACCGACAAAACCGACTCACGACAACCCTGGCACTCCTGAGTCTGTGGGCAATCACGATCTGGACCGTGCCGCCGGTCCATGCCGAGTTTTCAGAAACGCTGACCATTGCCGCCGCGAACAGCCTGAAGGACATCTTGCGAAAGGTCGTGCCGCTCTTTGAAGCGGATCACCGCGACCTGACGGTTCGGGTCGTGTACGGTCCCTCTCAGAATTTGCGCGATCAGATCGAACAAGGCGCACCGGTGGATGTCTTTCTGCCATCCCTATTTGAAGAAGTGGAACAATTGGACCAGAAGGGGCTCGTCATCAATGGGACGAAGCGGGTCTACGCCAGCACTGCGGTGGTCCTGGTGACCGGAGACACGCTCCCAGCCCCCATCGCGTCCATCGCGGATCTCAAGACGATTCCAATACGGCGCGTCGCCATCGGTGACCCCAAGACATCCTCCGTCGGCAAGGTGGCCACACAATTTCTCAAGTACTCCCAACTCGATCAACAGCTCCGCTCACAATACATCTATGGGGAGCATTCCAGAGCCGTCCTCGACTTGGTCGCCAAAGGGGAAGCTGAAGTCGGCATCGTCTATCGAACAGACGCAGTCTCCAACCCGAAGATCCGCATTCTGGACACCGCCCCGCCCGGGTCGCATACGCCCGTTCGATATGGAGCTGCAGTCGTGTGGACATCCAGAAATGTGGCGCGGGGCCGTGAGTTCATTGAGTTTCTGGAGAGGCCCCAGATTCAGACCTTGCTTCAGCAACTCGGATTTGATCGCGTCCCATCCGAGGTCGGGCTGGTTCGCCGACGAGAGGGGGTCAGACCATGACACACGTCGATACACCCATGAACTATCTCCGCACTGGTCCGCTAAGCCTGCTCCTCTTCACGACCTGGGTGGCGGCCTTCGCGAGTTGCGCCAGCCATCAGCCGGTGCAATCTCGAACCATACTGGAAGCAGGCCTGAACGTGGTTCGGCTGGAACAGGATCCCGACTCCTCCTCAAACTCGCATCCAACCAAGCTGACTCCGAGCGAGGTCGGCTCCTTGCTCCGCGGGGTTCGCGTCTGGGAACGACGCAACCTGATCCATCGGACGTTGGTCGGCGAAGCCCCCAGGACACGGGCGTTCCGGGACGAGGAAATCACCTTACTGGCGACGCCGCTGTCTCGCGCGTTGGCGCAAGCCACGCCATCCGAGCGCGTCTATTTTCATCTCAGCCACGCGACGGATACGGGAGACGAAGAGACTACGACCGGATGGCTCTCCGTCCGAGACCCCATTCTGCACCTTTCTCTGAGTGAAGCACACGACATTCATGGCCCAGGGCCTGACATCGGCAAGTATGACCGGCAGATGCCGAACGTGCCCGAGGTGTCCGCGGCCTTCGACCTCATCTTCGAGCCGGAGGAACACCTCGCGAAGGTCACGTCGGCGGGCGGGATCTTTTCTCCAGACCAGCGGGAAGAGCTGCAGATTCGCTATCGCGAAGCGCTCTCAGCTATCCCCATCCACCCAATCGGAGAGGGGAACGACAAGGGAGGACCGAAGAAGCCATAATGGACACCGATGAGGAACTGCCCCATGAGTGAGATCCCGCAAACAGCCGCAGTGCCCTTCGCCGAAGCCTTGCGCTTCTGGCTCAAGCTCGGTTTCATCAGTTTCGGCGGACCGACCGGCCAAATCGCCGTCATGCACCAGGAGTTGGTCGAACGCAAGCGGTGGATTTCCGAGCGCCGGTTTCTCCACGCCCTGAATTACTGCATGGTACTGCCGGGACCGGAAGCCCAGCAGTTAGCGACCTACATCGGCTGGCTGCTGCATCGCACCTGGGGCGGCATCGTGGCAGGCGGCCTGTTTGTCTTCCCCTCGCTCATTATTCTGATCGGACTGTCGTGGATCTATCTGGCCTACGGCAACGTCCCGGCGGTGGCAGGCATCTTCTTCGGCATCAAACCGGCGGTGACGGCGATCGTGGTCTTTGCCGCTTGGCGAATCGGCTCACACGCCCTGAAGCACGGCCTGCTGTGGGCCATCGCCGCCGGAGCCTTTGTGGGGATCTTCGCATTCAAGATGCCCTTTCCCGCGATCGTGGTGGCGGCAGGCATCCTCGGCTATCTCGGCGGTCGGTACGCTCCCGAGAAATTTCGCGTGGGTGGCGGCCATGGCTCGACCGACGACAACTATGGTCCGGCCGTGATCGATGACCACACGCCGATTCCCGCCCATGCCCGCTTCGCCTGGCCGACCTTCTGGCTGCACGCGGTCACAGGTGTTGGGCTTTGGGGCGCCGCCCTTGCCGGCCTCATCGCGCTGTACGGATGGGACGCCACGCTGACCCAGATGGGCTGGTTCTTCACCAAAGCGGCGCTGCTCACCTTCGGCGGCGCCTATGCCGTACTGCCCTATGTCTATCAAGGCGCGGTCGACCATTATCACTGGTTGACGCCCTTGCAAATGATCGACGGGCTCGCGCTGGGGGAGACCACACCGGGCCCGCTCATCATGGTCGTCACGTTCGTGGGGTTTGTCGGGGGATGGACGAAGGCCCTCTTCGGCCCCGACGCGCTCCTGCTGGCAGGAGCGGTGGCCGCCACGGTCGTGACCTTCTTTACGTTCCTGCCGTCATTTCTTTTCATTTTGATCGGCGGGCCATTGGTCGAATCCACGCACGGCGATCTCACCTTCACGGCACCCCTCACCGGCATTACCGCCGCCGTCGTGGGGGTCATCCTCAATCTGGCGCTCTTCTTCGCCTATCACGTCTTGTGGCCCACCGGATTCGACGGGACCTTTGACTGGATCTCGGCCCTCATCGGCCTCGCCGCGTTTGTCGCCCTGTTCCGCTTCAAGGTGCCGATCATTCCGGTCGTCGGCGCCTGCGCGGCCTCAGGACTGCTGCTGACGCTCTTCAGATCGTTACACTGAGAGGAGACCTTCGCTTACGCCTGGGAGGAAGACACACCTGAGGCCCCGTCCTGCCGTGGAATCAGATGTACGGCCCCGGCCTTCATGCAGGCCACCACAGGCTGATTCGGCGCCAAGCGTAATTCTTCGACCGCCGATCGGGTGACGACCGCGGAGAGGGGAAACCCGCAGTCGATCGTGACGCGAAAGACCGCGCCCTGCGAGTGCATCGCCACCACCCGTCCCGACAGCCGATTCCGCGCGCTACTGACTCCGCTTAGATTCGATTCGAGCACGACGTCCTCGGCGCGGATACACACGAAGACATCCGGCCCCGTGTCTCCATTGGCCAATGCGGCAAGCCTCACGCCTTCCACCTCCACCGTCGCCACCCCATCGGCTCGATCGATGACCCGTCCCTGGACGACGGTCTCCACGCCGACCACCTTGGCGACCTCCGCATTGGCGGGTCGACTGAACACGTCTTGCGGCTGGCCTAGTTGCAGAATGCGGCCCTCGTAGACCACCGCCATCTGATCGCCCAGCGTCAAGGCCTCTTCCCAATCATGCGTCACCACGATAGCGGGAATGGCCAGCCGGCGCAGCATGGCGCGCAATTCTCCGCGGAGCGCCAGGCGCGTGGGCAGGTCCAACGCCGAGAGCGGCTCATCCAGCAGCAAGAGTTGTGGGCGCCGTGCGACCGCTCTGGCCAAAGCCACCCGCTGTTGTTGCCCCCCGGACAACTGCCCGGGCTTCGCCTGTTCCAGGCCATCAAGTCGAAACAGCGCCACGACCTCCCCAATCCGTCGTTGGCGTTCGTCGGACGGGAGATCGGAGAGCCCGTAGCCGATGTTCCCGGCTACCGAATAGGTCGGGAACAGCGCATATTCTTGTGGCAGATAGCCGACGTGTCGGGCTTGAGGCGGGAGGCAGAGGCCGGCTGCCGTGTCCAGCCACGCGTGCGAACGGAAGCGAATGAGTCCGCGTTCCGGGCGCTCCAACCCGGCCACACAGCGGAGGATCGTGGTCTTGCCGGACCCGGACGGTCCGAACAGAATCAACACCGTCGACGATTCCCACGCGGCGGTCAGCTTCGCCGAAATCTCAATCCCGCCTGGGAACGATTTCGTGAAGTCCAGGATCATTTCTGCGGCCCTACGGCCCACACTCTCCGATTCATCGCGTAGACGCACAACAACACGGCGTACGACACGGCAAGCAGAAACACCGCCGTCGATGCGGCCGCAGCGTAGTTCAACGCCTGCACCTCGTCGTAGATGTCGATGGAGACCGTCCGCGTCACGCCCTCGATATTGCCGCCCACCATCAGCACCACGCCGAACTCCCCCATGGTGTGGGCAAAACTCAGCACGATGCCGGTGACGACGCCTGCGACCGATTGCGGGATGATGAGCATGAAAAACGTCCGGAAGCGAGAGACGCCCAACGTCCATGAGGTTTCGATGAGGCGGCGATCCACCTGATCAAACGCCGTCGCGAACGGCTGCACGGCAAAGGGAAGGCTATAGAGCACGGAGGCCACCAGCAGCCCTTCGAAGGTAAAGGGCAACGGATGTCCGACGAGCGTTGCGTACAATCGACCGAGGGGACTATGCGGACCGATTGCGACCAGAATATAGAAACCCAGCACCGTCGGGGGCAGCACGAGCGGCAGGGCCACGACCGACTCGACCAGAAATTTCCAGCGCCAACGCGAAAACGTTACCCAGTACGCAATTGGCAGCCCCACGATCACCAAGACCAGCGACGTGAGCAGGGCCAGCTTCACCGTCACACCGATCGCAATCCAGTTCACCGGTAATGGCGCCTCCGCGCATGCGGCAGACCGACGGGGGCGTCAGGCCATGATGCCGGTGTGCCGCACCTTGGTCCGGCCATCGTCACTTGCATCGGAACTGAATGCCCCATCGCCGCCCCGTGCTCTCACCTTCGCGGCCCTCCACACCAGACAGACTGGCGGATCCCTTGACTTCGCCATCGCGAACGACCACATACCCGGCCGGACACTTCTGGTCCATCACCTTCAATGCCTCCAGTCGATGCGGGGAGCCTAAGGGGCCGCCACGCTCCTCCTTGTAGAGATAGGTCACCACGCCGCCGTTGTCTGTTTCATGCGCGAAGCGCACGGCATCGGAGCAGCCCGCGCATAGCAGCGCCGGCATCGCACACAGCAGCGACAACGCCGTTCTATTGCGGCAGGATGAATCCATAGCGCGTCATGATCTCCCGTCCCTTATCGCCTCGCATGAACTCCAAGAACTGCTTCGCCGCCTCCTGATGTGTCGATGTTTTCACAATGACCGCCCCCTGCTCCAACGGCGGATGCGCCTCAGCCGGGATCTCCCAGTAGACGCCCTTGGCCTTCATCGCCGGGGCCATCGCCAAGGACAAGGCGACGATCCCGACTTCGCAAGCACCGGATTCGACGAATTGCGCCGCTTGGGAAATGTTTTCCCCCAACACCAGCCGCTCCTTCGCCGACTCATAGACCTTGAAGTGTTCCATCGCGGCCACGGCCGCGCGGCCGTAGGGCGCATGCTTTGGATTGGCGATCGCGATTTTCTTGATGGAGGGATCGAGCAGCACCGTCAGTCCCTTCGACACGTCACGGCGAGCGGCATGGTTAGTCCAGAGGACGATCCGCCCGACGGCATACCGATAGAGCGATCCCGGCACCGCCAATCCGGCCTCTTCCAACTTTTTCGGATATCCGATATCGGCCGACAAGTACAGGTCGAACGGGGCGCCATTTTGAATCTGCGCATAGAAATTCCCCGACGACCCAAGCGACAGTTTGACTCGGTGACCGGATGCCTTCTCATACTCCGCCATCAGATCTTTCATCGCGAAATTGAGGTCGGAGGCCGCCGCAATCGTGATCTCTTCCGCGGCCGCCGCCCGTCCTTGCACACCGACGATGATCGCCATGAAGACCAGCCACGCATTCATGATCGTGCCGATGGTCCCGCTTCTCCACATCATTCGTCAGCCTCCTCTGCCCGCAAATACAGCCGTTAGAAAAAGATCTGGAACTGTAATCGAAGCGCGTTCTCGATCAGGGTGCCGCCGACGGCATCGACGGGCACACACCCTGAGGGGAATGTGGCAGGACAGGGAACCGTACTCTGCGATCCGCCCGTGCTCGGCAGCGGACTGCTGCGGCCGATGGCATAGCCGCCGGTGCCCATCGCCATGTTCGTGTAGGTCAGCATAACTTGATAGTCATAGCTCCCGAATGGAAACCAATTGAGTGAGACGTCCACTTGTTTAATGAGATCGCCGGAGGCTTGCGTGTCCGGATCCCAATAGGAATAGCGCGCCGCCAGTTCGACTTTTCGCGGGACGAGATAATAGCCGCTCTGCGCGTACCAGCCCATGGCGTTGCCCAACAACCCCGGGGTGACGGCAGTGCAAGGGCCTCCTGTGCCCGACGTTTGGAGACAGGGACGGCCCTTGAACGTGCGGTCGATGCTCTTGAAGTAGTACTCGCCTTGCAGCGAGAACCCCCGATACTTGTAGACCGCATCGTAGGCCTGCGTCACGTAGTTGACGGTTCCCCATCCCAACTGCCGGCCGTTGCCGAACGTCGCCAATTGCCGGCGAAAATTCAAATTGGCCAGATCGATGCCGACAAAGGCATTGTCCGTGCTGGTGTTGATACCGGGATTGTAGGCCAGGCCGCCACCGACCGCGAGCTGCGGAGTTTCTGAGTAGCCCAGATCCCCCTCGTTGTAGCCAGGCCGGCCCATGATGTTCCATTGCAAACGGCCTGCATACATCAGCTTGTCGATCTCATTCCGAAAGTTGGCATTGAGATTCCGCGTGTTGGTGGGACAGCTCGCCGGAGACGGAAACGGATTGCCGCCGGTCTGTCCACCCGGACAGTTCACCGTGACCTCTTCGCTGTTGGAGGTGCCATAGCGGTTGAAGAGCGGGCCGGCGCCGTTGAAGACGCCCACATAGTAATTGACCGGGTAAATTTCATCGTCGTTCATGAACGTGAGGCCGATGTCCCGTCGATTGAGCCCGCTCGCGGTAAAGGCATCCTGCACCGGCGCCCGCTCGGCAAACTGCATCGACGCCGTACTGTTGATCTGGGTGCGATTGAAAAACACTTTGTACTGGCCGGCCTGTACATTGAACAGCGGCAGATGGGTGCTCAGCAAGTAATAGTCCAACAAGTTCGCGGCGCCGGGCGTCTGCGCGTTTTCCGCCGTTTCAAACCCGAGCTGAATGAAGTACTTAAAGTCCGGATTGAACAGATGGCCCAGGAACATCAAGCGGGCACGTCGCAAGTTGAATTGCGTGCCAAAATCATCAGAGCGGTTCGCGCGGTAGTCGCCGAAGACCCCCAGCAGCTCGGGAAAATTTTTCGCGTCACCCGGATTGCGCCATGCGCTGTTTCTCCAACGCGTCGTCTCGCGCATCTGCAGACGCCCGCGAATTTTCAACAGAAACGCATTGTCGTTCATCGACAGATTGAAGCCGCGGTCATACCAGAGCTTGAAGCTCGGTTGCATGACGTAGGCGCGGGCTTCCGAGTCTTTGATCGCCTTATCCCGTTCCTCTTGCGTGATAATGCCTTTTTCATAGGCCCGTTCCAGCAACAGCCGGGTCGCCGGATCCATGCTCTCGACGAACACATAGTGCCCGTCTTTTTCGACCAGCCGGCCCGACTCCACCGCATACAAAGGAGATGGCCCCAGGCTCGTGAGCGCGAGCACCGCCACGACCGTCATCACCGGCAGCCGGGCCATCGTTCGCGCACCCTGCGCACCCCCTGTTCGTTCCGTCATCGCGCTCCCCATAAGCAAGAATGGAATAGCCGTCGCGCGGCCAGATCCTAGCAGCCGCTATTTCCTGAGCGCGGGGATCGGCGATTTCAAGAACTCCCGAAACTGCACCGAGGCGCGGTCGGTCACCGGATCGACACCCCAAAATCGCCCGGGCTCAAAATACAGCAAATAGGTACCGGGTTCTGGAGGGAGCGCGGGGTAGCGAAGGTCCCACGGCTCTTCTCTTCTGACGGGAAATTGCGCGTGAAAATGTTCGAGTATCAGATGAAAGTACGGCCCGCTCAGGGCGATCCACCCCGCCGTCGTGTCGCGCTCATAGGCCGGGTTCATCCCCGGCGCCAACACTTGAAAGTACACTCGTTCATCGGGTGCGGCCTTCTTGAGCGCCTCCACGACGTGCGGCACGAGAGCTTGCAGCTCATCCGGACGGAATATCGCCTTTGGGGGCACTTCTTCCGCATACCAACGAAGCGGCAACCGTTGCTTTTCTCTGAACGAATACCCGGCGAGAATGGCCGCCACCTCGTTGGCTTGTAACTCAGTGGGGTGGCTATACGGCACGGGGCGAGGCTCACGCTGGAGCACAACCACCACTCGGCGATCCTCATGCACCACTTGCGTGGTATACGGCAGTCGCGCACAGCCGCCCGACACGATCGCCGCCATCAGCACCCAACTCGACATTCTCGAACATGCCGAGAAAGACGACAGCCCGCGGACACGACACATTGATGCCTCCCTATCACATGAGAGAAATGCTGCGGCGCTACCGTTTATCCGAATCAGGATTGCCTTGAGGTGTGCGGTATCCCAGACGCGCGAGAACCGCTTGCGCTTCCTGAGACTGCACAAACTCGAGGAATTCAGCGCACCGGACCCGATCGGGACAGAAACGTTCCATGGCGATCGAGTGCACGATTGGCCGAACGGCCCCGCGCTCGGAGACCGCCACCACCCGGATGCGTTGGCTCTCCTGTGCCGCATCAGGCCCGAAGAGAATCCCCACGTCGGCTTGGCCACTTAAGACATGATCCAGCACGGCCCGCGTGTCGGTTGCCCGATCCAACCGGCTTTCCACGTCGGGCCAGATCCCCAGCGCCGTCAGCAATTCCTTGGTCTGTTGTCCAAGCGTCGTGAGTTGCGGATCGCCGACCGCGATGCGCATCGTCTGGCTGCGCGCCAAGGCTTCGAACGAGGTCGGCGCCTCGACCAGCGATTCAGGCACCACCAGCACCAGGGGCACTTCGACATAGGGCCGCCTGGTACCGGGCACGACATAGTATTTCTGCTCCAAGCGGCTGATGAGTTCGTCCCCACCCGGCGCCACCAGCGACACCTCGCCGCTGCCGAGAAAGTGCCGGCCGTCATTTTCAATGGCCGCAATGGTTCGGCGAAGATCGAGCGCACGGTCATAGTACAACTTGACATGGGTCTCCGGATGGGCGGCCTCGTACGCGCGGGCGACCGCTTCCAACGGCACGGCCATGCTGGGCGAGGCGGCAATGATGAGATCGGCGGCAGACACGTTGGTCAGTCCGATGCCAAGGCACAGACCGACCAACGAGAGAAGGCCTCGCTCCACAAGACGAGATCGCGCACGACTTTTCATGGATTACCGTTCACGCTTGGACGATCCCCGCAAGTCTCGACGCGTCCCCATTTCACGCACGTCATAGCCACCGAGTGATTCGATTTCTTTGCGAAATGTCCGTGTGGTCATCGTGTCGAGCAGTTGCGACAAGCCCGGATGGCTGGAGAGATAGGCGGTCGGCATGACGAGGTCATAGCGCTCCTCCTGCAACGGGATAAACGACAGTCCAAGAAGCGCGGCCGCCGACCGCACACCGACGCCGACATCCGCCTGTCCTTCGGCAATCCGTCGCGCCACGTCTAAATGCGAACCCGCCAGCCGGTCATAGCCCCGCACCTGCGACGGCTTCATCCCCTCCGCGGCAAGACGTCGGTCCAATAAGAGCCGGGCTCCGGCGCCCTCTTCGCGATTCACCAGCCTGATGCCCTTCCGGCTGATATCCGCGACCGTCCGAATACCCTTGGGATTGCCGGCCGCCATCAACAGGCCCTGCTCCCAGGCCGCGAAGGTCACCACCGTGTAGGCTCCCTGTTTCAGATGACGCCGAAGAAAGGGCAGGTTGTGCTCACCGGTCTTGTCGTCGACCACGTGGACGCCGGCCGCATGGACCTGCCCCTGCAAGAGCGCCTTGAGGGCGGCCTCGCTGCCCATCGTCCACCCGACCACGGTGGCGGCGCCTTCGCGGCGTCGGAGATATTCGCCGGCGAGAAAGATCGACGGGTCGCACCCGGCCACCGTGACTTCTTCTTCCATGCTGCGCCGGTCCCGAATCAGCCGGACCCGGACGCGGGCGCCGTCCCGCAGCGCGCGTCTCGGCGAGGGATCAAGAAGCAGCCCGTCGGCGGGCACGGTAAAGTTGAGCAGGCTCCCCAGCGTGGCCACCGGTCTCACGACCACCCGCCCGCCGACGATGGCGACCTTCACGCGCGCTCCCGTCGACGAGGACGGCAGAGACGCCCGGCCCAGCAGCGTGCCGTCCACCACCTCTCCGGTCTCATGCAAGCTGAAGAGGTCCTCGACGCGGCAGCGCAGGGCCGCTGCCAACCGCAACGCCACCGCCGTCGTCGGCAAGTAGGCCCCGCCTTCGATGCCGTAGACGGCCTGGCGCGTGACGCCGGATTGCGCGGCCAATTCAGCCTGCGACAGTCCCCGCGCCTCCCGCCGGTGGCGCAGGCGATTGTCGACCGCATCGGAAACCCCGGCTCCGCCCACTCGCGTCATGGGCAGGGTGATAACAGGATACTTGTCTTTTTGTCAAGTATCCTGACATTCCGGTGAGCCGGTCGGTCGGGGCGGATCGCCCGCTCGCCTTTTCGGAAGCCGCCCCCTGTGCTACTGTACGGCATGCGCGATCTCACGCCACGGTGGTTCCGGAACCTCACGCTGAGCCGGAAGTTCGTCGTCTCCTTCGGCTGCCTGCTGGCCCTCCTCAGTCTCGCCCTCGCCGGCATTCTCTTCTATCTCTCCAAGGTCAACAGCTACGTGGATCGCCACCGGCGCATCACGGTGCCGGCGATGGCGACCGCCGCCAAGATGGAGCGGCTCGGCTTCGACATGAGCTTCGCGCTGCACCGGTTGCTGCTGAATCCGTCGGCCGAGTCCACCGGCCAGGCCTCGGCGAAACTCCAGGGCCTACGAACGCAACTCCGACAGGAGCTGAGCCTCTACCGATCGACGCACGCAGCCCGGACACATCCGGTGCTCTTTGCCATGCTCACGGACCATCGCCAGACCTCCCTCGCCGACCAGGAAGAGCAGGCCCTCGGGGAGATCGGCAGGGCCGTGGAGGCCCTGGGGACCCAATGGACCGACCAGCGTGCGCCCGATCTCACCCGCGCCGAAGCGGTCCGGCTTCGCCAGGCCGTGGAATCGGACGTCCACTTTCAGACCCTGACCCACGCCTTGCAACAATTGGTCGACATTCAGACGCGAATCGCCCTGGAAATGAAACTCGAGGGAGACCGTCTGGAGCAACGGGCCCGCCTGCTGATCGTCGGGCTGGCGGTCGTCTTGGCCGCCATGATCGGGGTCGCCTTCCTGACCGTTCGGCGCCATATCGCCGACCCCCTGACCAATTTAGCCGCGACGGCGGACCGCGTGGCAGGCCAGGATCTCACCGCGGCCTTCGATCCGTGGCCCTCGCAAGATGAAGTGGGCGCCCTCAGTCGGTCGCTGGGCGCCATGCTGACGACGCTCCAGGACCGCACCAGAGCCCTGGAGCGCAAGACGCAAGAGCTCGAAGGCTTCACCTACTCGGTCGCCCACGACCTGAAGGGCCCGCTTCGGGAGATCGAAGGCTTTTCGTCGTTGCTGGAACGCCGGTACGGAAGCGGGATGGATGACACCGCGCGGCACTATCTGACGACGATCCGAAGCTCCATCCTCCGGCTCTCGGGACTGATCGATGACCTGTTGCGCTATGCGCGACTGGAACAACAGGCCCTCACCCGGTCGACCGTCCCGCTCAAGCCGCTCTTCGACTCCGTGCTACGGGACCAGGCGCGAATGATCGAGGCCTCCGACTGTCACGTACACATGGAGTGCCCGGACCTGGCGCTCCAGGGCGATGCGGCCGGGCTCCGACAGGTCCTGGTCAATCTGGTCGCCAATGCGCTCAAGTTTTCCCGCGAGGCCCATCCGCCCGAGCTACACCTCGGGGCACGACGCGTCGGCGGCGAAACCGTCTTGTGGGTCAAGGACAACGGCATCGGGTTCGAACAGCAGGACGCGACGAAGATTTTCGGTCTCTTCGAACGACTGCACGGGCCGGACCGCTATGAGGGCACCGGCGTGGGGCTCGCGATTGTCAAATTGATCGTCGACAAGCACGGTGGCCGCGTCTGGGCCGAATCCGATCCCGGCAAGGGAGCCACCTTCTACGCAGCGTTTCCGAATCAGAGCGGCGAAGGGTTATCGGTTCACAGTTGACAGTGTTCAGTCTGGACCCGGCGCGATCAGCAAGATTTTGCGCACTGACCGACAACTGATTACTGACAACTGTGAACGCTGTTGAGTACCTCATGCGCCTCCTCATCATCGATGACGAAGAATTTGTCCGACTGGCCCTGGCCGACACCTTGAAGACGGCCGGGTGCGACGTGACCACCGACACGAGCGGACAGGCCGGGCTCGATCGTCTGCGCGAGCAGTCCTTCGATTGCGTGATCACCGACCTCCGCATGCCGGGCAAGGACGGCATGGACGTCCTGCGATGGGTGAGAGAGCACCAGCCCGATGTGGATGTCATCGTCCTCACGGGCCACGTGGACGTCAAACAGGCGGTGGAGGCCGTCAAGGCGGGCGCCTGGGACTATTTGCTCAAAGAGATTCCCTTCGAGACGGCGCAGGTGACGGCAGCCCTCGCCAAACTGACGACGGTCCGGCAACTTCGCCGGGAAAACCGCGCGCTGCGGCGCGAGGCTGCGGCGCACCATCGCGAACCGCTGCTGGACGGGACGAGCCCCGCCTGGCGGAGGCTGCTCGAGCTGGTTCGAAAAATCGCCCCTTCGCAAGCGCCGGTCTTAATACAGGGAGAAACCGGATCGGGCAAGGAAGTCATCGCTCGCCTGCTTCATAGCCTGAGCCCGCGCCGGGACAAACCGTTTGTGGCAGTCAACTGCGGCGCGATTCACGGACAGATCCTCGAGAGCGAGCTGTTCGGCCATGAAAAAGGCGCCTTCACCGGCGCCGTGACGGCCAAGGTGGGCCTCCTCGCCGCCGCCGAAGGCGGCGCCCTGTTTCTCGATGAAATCGGCGAGATGTCCGGCCCGATGCAGGTGAGTCTCCTGCGGGTCTTGGACCGAGGCGAATACCGGCAGGTCGGCGGCACGCGCACGCTGCACGCCGATGTGCGCTTCATAGCGGCGACGAACAGGGATCTTCAAGAATTAGTGCTGCAGGGCCGCTTCCGCGACGATCTGCTCTACCGCATCAACACCGTCCCGGTGACCGTGCCTCCCCTCCGGGAGCGGCGCGAAGATCTCTCCGCGCTGGCCGGACATTTTCTGCAGGCCTCACCGGGCCCGATCGTCGGGCCGCGAGCCCTGCCGCCCGACGCGCTGGCGGCGCTCCAGGCCTATCCCTGGCCCGGGAATATTCGCGAGCTACGCAACGTCATCGAGCGCATTCTATTGCTCGCGCCGCTCGACGCGACGCGCCCCATCTCCGCCGAGGACGTCGCCGCCGCCCTGCCCGCCCCGCGTCGCGCCGCGCCGGCCGCGATCCCGCCCGCCTCCGAGACGCTGGAAGCCGCCGAGCAGGCCCACATCCTCCGCGTGCTCGACGCCCATCACGGCAACAAGACCCACACCGCCAAGGCCCTTCAGATCGACTACAAAACCCTGCTGACCAAGCTGAAAAATTACGGGCTCCATCACTGACGACGAGTCGGCGCGGCGGGCCACGCATCGCCGCCTTGGCCCTCGCCGATTCCGACCGCCGCTTGGGCGCCAAACTTTGACAGCCATCACCCCGCATGATACCGTGAACCATCGTTCGAGTGATGACCCTGTGCCTACCCTTCGCGCGTTCCCATGCGGCCGCAGCCCCGCGCGACCGGTTCTCCCGTTCTCGCTCTGACGCAACGCAGGCTTGCTCCCGGGAAGTCTTCACATCCGATTCGGGCCTCCGCCCGCCGCACGAGAGGTGTCCCATGGCACGCATGAACGTCGATCCCCTGGCAACCTTCGCGGACGGAAGTCATCTGCTCGTGAGTACGCAGATTTCCAAGGACGGCACGGTCGCCTGCGAGCTCTACGTCGCGCAGCCGGACGAGGCCGAGCGGCTGAGCCTGCGCGCCGTGTCGAACCAGTGCGTGGCCGAGACCTGCCTGGCGGCCCAGGAAAGCGCCTATCACTCGGCCACCCGGCTCTATCCCAACGAGGCGCTGACCATCAAGAAGCCGCCCTATCTGATCTGGCACGGGCCATACACATCGCAGTGAGTTCAACACGCAGCGCCTAGCAGGCTGCGGAAAAACGGTCATGGCGCCTCGCACTCGTCACAGGCATCGAGATCGCGGATGAGAACCAGTGGCCACGCAGGATGCTCACAAAGGCCGTCGCACCCGCCAGGCGGGTACCCGGGCCGCAGCAAGCGAAGAGGCGAATCGTACCGGGGACCCGTTGCTCCGCAGATTGCAACGGGTGAAACGGACGTTGAGCCTCCTCGCGCCAGACCCATTGCAAGGAGAAGAGCAATGGGTACCCCAACGCCGCTGGCGGACTTGTTCAGCATCCTGCTAAGACCCATGCCGATTCAACGAGGCTCAAAAGGACTCATCACATGAAACCCATCTCCATCCGCCTACGCCCTGCGCGCGCGACACGAGAAGCCCGAGGCGGACGCAGCGCATCCAAGCCGGTCGTCACGACGATCGGCGCCGCTGACGGCGCCGGGCCTCACCGCGTCTCGCGAGACAACATGCACCGCCAGGTCGAGCTGGCCGCGAGCCGGGGGCTCCCGCAAGGCGCGCGGGCGCGGTTGGTGATGCGGGATCGGTTCATCAATGGCGCCGCGCCGGATCAAGACGGCGCCGTCACACTACGGCGCGGCGCGACGGACTAGGCACGCACCGGCCACGAGAGAACGCTCGACACATGAAAGGATTCCCATGGCAAGACCGGGTAAGATGACCTTGGCGAAGCGTGAACGAGAGAAGGCCAAAGCGCAGTGGGCCAAAGAGCAGGAGGAGCGTCGCGCACAGCGCAAGGCGGCCAAGCTGCAACGACGTCCCGTCACGGAGGGCGAGGACCCGGACCTGGCAGGACTCTTTTGCGGGCCGCAACCCCGGCGGGATTAGCCCCGCAGGAGGCTTCTTGATGATCGCCGTCGCCGCCACGGCGGGTCGCGCCGGCAGACTCGTTCAAGAAGGGAGAAGAAGCAGAACCGACCGCGCATTCGTGCGGTCCAGGGAACGATCGGCAACAAAAGGAGACAGCCCCATGACCACCGACAACCAGCCGGCCGCAGGCGCCACCACGACTTGGGTGCGCATCCCCGACGGCACCAAGGTCAGACATCGCCACTCCAATCTCGAAGGATTCGTCGACGGCTTGACCGAGATCGTCTCCGGCCCCAACCGGAATCCCGATCGACGCACGCAGTATCGCATCAATGTGGGGACCGACATTCGAACCTTGCTCGCGGAGGATGAGCTGGCCCTCCTGCTCGATGCGGAAGGCCTCGTCATCATGGCGCGTGAAAAGGCCCCGCACCGCCAGGCCGTCACCGAACGGCTGCGCGGGGCCTTTTCCGAGGATCGATTCATCAAGCCGTCTTAATGAGACAGGCGGGACGGGACGCTGCGATGTTGGGCGTCCCGCTGGCCTTTTGCCCCGCAGTCTGTTAGGCTGTCCTTGTTTCATCGCGGCGGACCTCGCATGAAACGTCGAATCGTACGGTCCATCACCGATGTTGTTGTTACCGAGAAGCTGATCGGAAGTCAGACCAAGCCGCCTCATCCGTCGCGTCTTTGGCCCGCTCCTTCCCCTCGCGTTTTCACTCTCGCGTCTCAGACAATATCACTCATCAGGAAGGAGAACCCCATGGGTTCAAAACTCTATGTCGGCGGCTTGCCCTACTCGGCAACCGAAGCGGAACTCACCACCTTGTTCGGCACGCACGGGACCGTCGCGTCCGCGCGGATCATCACGGACAAGTTCACCGGGCAATCACGCGGCTTCGGCTTCGTGGAAATGTCCTCGCAGGATGAAGCCAAGGCGGCCATCACGGCCTTGAACGGCTCGCAGATGGGCGGACGCCCCTTGACCGTGAACGAAGCCAAGCCGATGGAATCCCGCTCCGGCGGTGGAGACCGCGGCGGACGCAGCCGATTCTAACTCGATCGGTCTGTCGACCATGACGCGAGGGGCGCTCGGATCATCCGAGCGCCCCTTCGTGCGTTTCGAGACCCAGACCGCCCCGATCCCTCCCTCACTGATCACCGACCCGCCGGCTCACGACCACCCACGCTAGAACTTCAGCGCGCAGTCCGCTACACTCCCGCGACGGAGCGAGGCTGACCGATGCGGGATGATCGGAAACCGAACTATTACGCCCTGTTGGAGCTGCCGCCTACAGCCAGCAGCGCCGACATCAAGAAAGCCTGGATCGAGCAGTTACAAGTTTGGCATCCGGACCGGTTCACCTATTCCACAACCTTGCACCGGAAGGCGGAAGCCCGCACGCAACTGATCAATCAGGCCTATCAGACGCTCAGCGATGCGGCCGCGCGCGCCAAGTACGACGCGGCGGTGCAACCCGCTCCCGCGGCCACCCCGCCCGCCCAGACCACGCCTCCGCCACGGACGACTCCGCCGCCTCGCCCTCAACCGGCTCCACGGCCCAGGCAGGAGAAACGGGGACCGCAATCGCTCATCACCCTCTCCCGCCAAGGCCATCCCAAGCTGCTGGTGCCCGCCATCACCATACTGGTAGACAGTCAGGAGCATCAGCCCTATGAGTTTCAGGGCTTCGCGCGCATCGCCGGGACGATGCGCCAGGCCTTGCCGGCCGGCGACTACCTGATCGAAGAGGCCCCGGAGCTCTTCTCTGTCGAGCGGAAGCGCGTCGAGGAGATCTATGCGGCCTTCTCAAACCCCCACGATAATCGCCAGCCCCTTCTGCAAGCCTTGGAACGACTCCGCCCCTATCCCCATCGTTTTTTGGTCATCGAAGGCGACCTCCCCCATCAGAAAGCCGAGGGACGGCTGGAACAATATCACCGGAACAGTTTGATTGATTTTTTGGATGCGCTGACCGCGCGGTATAGGGTGCAGATTATTCAGACGTCAGGACGGGAGGAAGCTGAAGAGCGGGTCGCCAATCTGGCGGCGATGCACTACGCCTACTTTTTCGCCGAGCAGCAGGGCTTCGGGGCCTGTCTGAATGAGGATGATCTGTGAACCAAGAGCCTATGGCGAATGGCTGATGGCATATGGCAGGAGCGGGAAACG
>CAYZTJ010000056.1:0-11285 GCA_964481215.1 uncultured Nitrospira sp.
ACGGCGGACGCGGCGAACGGCAATGCACGGTCATCACCGCGCACCGCGGCCCCCTTCGGGGCCATCGCATCGTCCGCGGCCGGGAGGCAGAATGTGAACGGTACTACGAAGGTCAATCGTCATTGGTCAATAGTCATCGGTGAAGACGGGAATCAGAGGGAGACCTGGCCGGCCTCTCATTTCTGTCCGAATGACAAATGACTGATGACCAGTGACTATCCGAAGGAGGAAACATGCGCATCCTACTCGCCGTCGACGGATCTGAAGAGTCCTATCAGGCCGCGAAAACCTTATCCGAGCTCTCGCGCCCCACGCAGACGATTCTCCTGCACGCGCTGGATGTGCCCAAGCCGGCCTATCCCACCATGATGCCGGAGGTCGCCGGCGAGCTTTACACGACGATGGAGCGCCAGATGCGGGAGGAAGGCGAGCGGGTGCTGCATCGGGCAGCGACGTCGCTCCCCATGCCGGCCGGCCCGGTCTCGAAGCGGCTGGAGCTGGGCAAGCCCGCGGACCTGATTCTCTCTGTGGCGCAGGAACACAAAGTGGATCTGATCGTGCTCGGCGGCAGGGGGCTGGGACCTATTCGAGAGCGGCTCTTCGGCAGCGTGTCCCACCGGGTGCTCAACGGCGCGCCTTGTCCCATCCTCGTGGTCAATCACGCGCACACCCCCCTGCGTGACGTGTTGTGGTGTGTGGAAGAATCCTATGACGCCGACGCGACGCTCCGATTTTTCAGCGCCATGCCCTTCAAGTCGCCGCCGGAGATCACGGTGCTGACGGTCGTGCCCTACAGCCAGCCGCCCTGGCCGGCGGACTTCCGCGCGGGCGAGTTGGTGCAGGAGCAGCTGTTGCTCGGCGCGAAGGATTTTGTGGAGGGGATCGCGGCCAAGCTCTCAGCCGCCGGCTACAAGGCCAAGGCCCGCGCCGTCATCGGCGTCCCGTCGCTCACGATTCTCGACGAAGTCGCCTCGCGGCGGCCTGACCTCTTGGTGATGGGCTCGCACGGGCGCAAGGGGATCACGCGGCTGGTCCTCGGCAGCGTGTCGCATGCAATCCTGCACCGCATGCCCTGCCCGGTGCTGATCATGCGATAGCCGCCCCGCCACTTGCCAAGCCATGGGACGGCGGCGACGGAGAGGTAGTCGGCCTCAAGTCCTCCAGAATGCGCTGATGGGCCACGCCTTTTCCTTGACAGTCGGACGCCCCGCCTCTGCGGCCGTGCCAGGAGGCACGAAGTCGGCGCTGCGTTAGACTTGCTCTACCGTCTGCGCCCCCCGCTCTGGAGGACTTTCGCCGACCACCCCTCCTGCCGCCACACATCATCTTTCACTCGTAGGCTCTTCCTGGTCGCGGCTCGGGAGCCATGGCCACCGTAGCATTCGTGAGGTGACTTCGCTAGACTGCTTCCGGATCTGGGGGGCAATCTCTAATGTCATCTCCCTGCTCAAAGAAGCGATGATTTCTCCGCATTGGGCAAGCCCGGTGATCGATATCGAACAGTCTTTCTCCGACAAAGTTACGAAACTAGATTAAGGAGGCAACCCGATGACCACGCTGGCACTCGCCATCGAGAGACAGGCGCGGAAGCTTCCCGCGACGGAGCGTGAACGGCTCGCCGAGCGATTACTCGACCAGATGAAGGATGCCCGACTCACGGCCGTGGATGAAGCCTGGGTGGCAGAGGCCGAGCGGCGGCTTTCGAGCTGGAAAAGAAAGAGAACAAGGGCAATCCCCGCCGCCAAAGTCATTGCCGACCTTCGCAAGGAACTCCGTCGGTGAAATTGGTTCTCGACCCCGAAGCTCGCGCGGAACTTCGGCAGGCCGCATTGTTCTATAGGACTGCCGAGATGGGCTCGGCCTTGAGTTTCTTGACGCAGTGAACGCAGCGTTCACTCAAATTCGCCGCCACCCCACTCTCTGGCGTATCTTGAAAGGACGATTTCGTCGCTTTCTCATCCATCAGTTTCCTTACGGCGTGATTTACACGATCGAGCGGCAGACTATCTATGTGACGGCGGTGATGCACCTCAAGCGCAAACCTGGGTATTGGGCAGTACGAGGCAAGCGCCGCTGAGTTGAACTCGCGGACTCTGTTGAGAACGCCTAATCGCGGCAGTAGCGGTTGACGTCGGCGGGATCGAAGCGGTCGATCGAGAGGACGTTCTCGACGAAGGTGAAGATCGTACGACGAATCTGCGCCGTGAGATGGGGATACCAGAGCGGGCTGGCGATGACCAGCCCGCGAAACGCAAAGAAGGGCGCGGCCGTCTGCAGCACGCCTTCATCCCCGCTGTCCTTGAGGTAGCGCTCCCAGAATTCTCGGAAGATCACTTCGAAAGCCCCCTTCAGGCACCCCCACCGACGGAGCGAAAAAAACAGATAGTTGATGGTCATGGACGTGACATCGTCCGCCGGCTCGCCCCACTCGCCTCGTGAGCGGTCCAGCACTGAGAAATCGGTTCCCTTCCGAAACAGCACATTCCAGGGATGAAAGTCCCCATGCACCTGGGAGAGCCGCTCTCCCTTGTCCCTCAGCGTCCAGCGCCACCGATTGCAGGCTTCTTCGATGGTTCGGAGCATCTCGGTAGTAATGAACTCCGTCCTGGTCGGATAGCTGTCCGTCAAGCCCATGATGCACTCGCCGTGGCCCAAGAGTTCGCGCCAGCGACGCCGGTAGAGATCAGGGTCGCGCCGCTTGACGCGGTGAATGCTCGCCAGATAGCGGGCCAAGGCGCGGACGCGGGGTCGGTCGAGCGCGGAAAGGCGGCCGGTACGGAGGAGGCGGGCCAGGTCGTCTTGATAGCCTCGGCCCTCGGCCCACTGCGTCAGCACGAAGAATTCCCGCCCAGACGCGACGGAGACGAGCCCGCCGTCTTTGGTAAACGTGCCGACATCGAGCGCGGGCACGTGCCGAGGCAGGCGTCCATACGAATCATAGTCCCAGAGCATGGCCTGCGCGCGATCGGCCATGTGCTCATGGCCGAAGGGCCCCGGACTCATCGTTTCGATCACAGCTCGCTTAATGGTCCCGCCTACCGAAAAGGTGACGCCCACCGGCTTGCCATAGCCGTATCCCTTTTGTGCCTGGCCGGTGGTTTCCTGCCCGATCGGGCCGAAGCTCACCAACTCGGCCGTCGGACCGAAGGTGTGGCGGAGATAGCGCACCAGCCGTTGTCGATGCAAGGTCGGCATGCTTATGGAGTGAGCAAGTCCTGTTCCCCGCAAGACAGCGTCGCTCATCGTTCGTATCTCGATGAAGGGATCCCCAGGGGCTGTCAGCGGTCAGCTTTCAGCATTCCTCTCCTGTCTCGCCCAGAACGTTCGCCCTCAGAGGTCCCCCACCTCAAACTTCCACCCCACTGCCCCAATCGTCTCCATCTCTACAGGCAGAAGTGAGGAATTATGGGACAGCTGCGGATTGGCGCGAAGCCCTAGGCCAGAGGCTATGGGGGCAGAAATCTCGCGCCTATTGCCTCTCGCCCCGTGCCTCTTGCCCTCGTCGCCACTGCGCATCGCATGGCATACCCCTTGCTGCCCTTTCGACAGGTCCTATGCTGAGGGAGGCACAATGAAGATTCGGATCGACAGCCGCAATGTGGCTATGACCCCGCGATGGAAGACGGAGATTGAGGAGCGCTTGGCGGACTTGGACCGCGGCCATGAGGACATCACCCATGGGCGCGTGACCCTGACCAAGAATCGCCATCATAAGAAGGCCAAGCTGGTCGCAGAGGCGGTGGTCGTCGTCACACTGCCCGGCCGGCATACCATGACCTCCCGCAAGGAGGACAAGACCTTCGAAGAGGCGATTCGCGCCGCGTTCGACGCCGTGGAAATCGAGCTGAAGAAGTTTCGGGACAAGCGGGCCGACAAGGAGGTGCGCGTGGGGGAACCGCCGCTGCGCGGGGTCATCGCGAAGCTGTTCCCCAGGAAAGGCTATGGATTCATACTCCCGGAAGGCGGAGGGGAGATCTATTTTCACCGACACGCCGTGCACGGCATGACCTTCGAAGAGCTCGAAGACGGCACGGAAGTCGCCTTCAACGTCGAGCCGGGCGAGAAGGGCCTCCATGCCACCACCGTGAATCCGGTGCCGGTGCGCCCGTGAATACCATCGAGAAGTGGAAGCTGCCGGTCTCGGCCCTGACCCCCACGGTCCACGCCGATCAACTGGGGTTTGCCGATACGAGCGAGCTGAAGCCGATCGAAGAGCCCATCGGCCAGCAGCGCGCCATCGAGGCGTTGCGCTTCGGCTTGGCGATGCAATCGCACGGCTTCAATATCTACGCGTCCGGGCCGATCGGGACGGGCAAGTGGGGCGTCATCAAGCAAATGATCACACGGGTGGCGCAGTCCGCCCCGACCCCGCTTGACTGGTGCTACGTCAACAATTTTCTCGATCCCTCCCGCCCCTGCTGCCTCTCGTTTCCCGCCGGCCAGGGGCGTAGTTTCAAGGTCGCCATGGCCGCCTTGATTCAATCCCTACGCCGCGAGATCCCCCTCGCCTTCGAAAGTTCCAAGTACCTCGAGGCGCGGGCGAAGCTGATGGATGAGACGGAAAGCAAGAAGAAAGCGCTCTTCAAGGAGGTGAGCGAGGAGGCCCGCGCGCGCAAGTTCGGGTTCCAGGACGAGCCGACGGGTTTCAGCCTGGTCCCGACTCGGGAAGGGCGCCCCATGTCCGACGAAGAGCTGACCCATCTGAACGAGAGCGACCAAGAACGCATCACCGGCGCGAGAAAGGAACTGGAGACCAAGATCCGCGAGTTCCAGTCCCACATCCATGCCTTGGACCATGAAGCCGAACATCGGCTGCGCGAGATGGACCGGCACGTCGTGCGGCACGTGCTGCAAAGCCGGTTCGACCTCTTGCAGAAGACCTTCCATGAGCTCAAGCCGGTGCTGGACTATCTGGAGCGGGCGCACGACGACATTGTGGCCAACTACAAAGACTTCCTGCGCCGCGAGACCCCGGCCATCCCCATTCTCGGCATCGAAGTCGGCGGCCGCCAGGCCGACCTCACACGATATCAGGTCAACCTCGTCGTCGAGCGGACGCCCGGCACCGGTGCGCCCATTGTCGATGAATCGCATCCGACCTACACCAACCTCATCGGGAAGATCGAGCGCAAATCCCACTTCGGCGTCGTGTTCACCGACTTCACGGAGATTCGAGCCGGCGCCTTTCATCAAGCCAACGGCGGCTATCTCATCCTCAACGTCATGGACCTGCTGCGCCAGCCCTTCGCCTGGGATGCGCTGAAGCGTGTCATCAAGACCCGCGCGGTGAAGATCGAGGACCCCGGCGAGTTCTATGGCTTCTCCACCAGCGGCTTAAAACCCGAGCCGATCCCGGTGGACACCAAAGTCGTGTTGATCGGACCGCCCGCCATCTACCATTTGCTCCAAGCCTACGAGGAAGATTTTCCAAAGATCTTCAAGGTGAAGGCCGATTTCGACGTGGACGTCCCGCGAGACGATTCGCAAGATCTTCTCTATGCCCGCTTTCTCGCGCGGCTCTGCCGCGATGAGAACTTGCCGCCTTTCCGAGCCGACGCCGTCGCGGAGTTCATTCGGCAGGGCATGCGGCTGGCAGATCGACACGATCGGCTCTCCCTGCGCATGAGCCTCCTGAGCGACCTGGCCCGCGAAGCCGGATTTTGGGCCCGCAAGCAGGAACGCTACTGCGTCTCGCGGGAGGACGTCGATCAGGCGGTGGCGAAACGCCGCAGCCGCGTCAACTTGCCCGAGGAGTGGGTACAGGACGAGATCAAGGAAGGCACCCTGTTGGTGGATTTGGAGCGCGAAGTCGTCGGCCAGGTGAACGGTCTCTCTGTTCATCTCCTCGGCGACTATGCCTTCGGCCGCCCCTGCCGGATTACCGCCAGGACCTTCGTCGGCACGAAGGGCGTCATCGACATTCAACGGGAAGCCAAGATGGCAGGGAGCATTCACAGCAAGGGCGTCATGACGCTCTCCGGGTTTCTCGCCGGCAAGTTCGCCGGAGCCCATCCCTTCGCCCTCTCCGCCACCCTGACCTTCGAGCAGACCTATTCCGAAATCGAAGGGGACAGCGCGGCGGTGGCCGAGCTGGCCGCGATCCTGTCCAGCCTGGCCGAGGCGCCGGTCCGCCAGTGGCTGGCCGTCACCGGATCGGTCAATCAGCTTGGGGAGATTCAGCCGATCGGGGGCGTGAACGAAAAGATCGAAGGGTTCTTCGCCTCTTGCAAGGCGCGGGGGCTGACCGGACGACAGGGCGTGATCATCCCCCTGCGCAATGCGCGGCATCTGGCGCTCAACCGAGACGTGGTCGAGGCCGTGGAACGTGGTGAGTTCAGCGTCTATGCCGTGAGCGAGGTGGAGGAGGCGCTCGAACTACTGACCGGCGTGCCGGCGGGCGAGCGCCAAGCGGACGGCGCCTATCCGGAGAACACGCTCTACGGACGCGTGGCCCGCCGGATCAACGACATGGCGCAGATCGTGGCCACGTGGGGAGAACGGGCGGAACGTGGAAATGCAAAATGAAAAATGCAAAACGAGGCAGGCGGGTGACTAGCGAGCCTTGTTTGGTAATTTTTCACTTTGCCTTTTGATTTGCGACCGGAGGGAGCCATGCCCATGTACGACTACAAATGTCTGGATTGCGGGAAAGAATCACTGATCGTGCTGACGCTGAAGGAGCGCAGCGCGGGACCGGTCAAGTGTCCCGCCTGCGGCAGCGCCAACGTACAGCAGATCTACACGAGTTTCGTCGCGCACACGACGAAGAAGAGCTGAGACGGGAGGACAGAGGCCATGAACGATTCTCTCCGCAAGACCCTTCGGATGGGGGTCACCGTGACACTGGCGGTCCTCTGGTTCACACAGCCGGTTCGCTCCCAGGAACTCGGCGGCGACCTCATGGCCGGCAAGGCCGTCTATGAGCGGTCCTGCGCGAAGTGCCACGGGAAGGGAGGCTGGGGCGACGGCCCGGCCGCGCAGGAAGAATTCGTTCCCCCGGCCAACTTCCATTCGCCGATCGTCATGGGCCGCTCCGACGAACAATTGATCATGGCCATCGAGTTCGGGCTTGCCATGAGCAAGATGCATGGCTGGCGTGGCCGCTTGAACGACCAGGAAATGCGGGACGTGGTGGCCTATATTCGGCTACTGACCCAGCGCGCGCGGTGAATGCCGGAAGGGATCTCTCGCGCGAGACGAGCGAGACAGGCGTGAAAGGCAAAACGCTGGAGAAGCTGGGACTTCCCTGACTGATAATCCTGCACTTGTCGCGCCTGCCTTGCTCGCCTCGCTCGTCACGCGTTGCGAGTCAGGGGAACGTCTCCCACCGCTCCCCTCCCCACACATAGGTTCGGCGCTGCGGATCGCGCACCGGCCGCTGCGCGATGACAAATCGGCAGCCGGTCTGCTTGTAGACCTGTTCCGCCTTGTGCGTCGCGATCAACGCCAAGGGAACCGAGGGCTCCACCGCCTCCATCTCAACGGGCACGATAATGCGGCCGTCCTTGGCGCGCGAGAGGCGGCTCGCGTCCGCCGTCACCGGCGGGCTGACGTCGGCTTCTTGCAAGAGCCGCATCAGATGATGGAAAGCATCGTTCTCCAACTGATCCAGCACGACCATAGGTCCTCCTCGATACGCTCGGGCGCCGGTCAGAAAGCCGCGCGAATGCAGCAGCGCCATGATCCGATCGGCTCCTTCGCGCGGCGAACTTCGCGCCGTCTCCACCACGAGGTCGGGCGTGAGCGGCGCCTCGTAGGGTTCTTGAAGGCCTGGAACGGTCCGGCTGCCCCCTTCCTTGCCCTTTCGATAGGTCCCCTTGTAGTCCCGCTCCTGACAGAGACTCAACGGGCATTCGACCGCCACTTCGAGAAATCGAGGGATGAGCGTCCGCGCGAGGTCGCGATAGGCCCGCCGCGTCGCCGTCGCATCGAGGATGACCGGCACGCCATGCGCGACCAACAGGCTGGCGCTATAGGCCAGCGCGCGATAGAAGAGGTCTCGTTCGGCCGGCGCATAGGTGGCGGCCGGCGTCAGGACGGTTCGCGCCGCATCCGACTCCAGCACCTGCACGTTGAGGCCGCTGTCCCGCAACCGCCCCGCGAGCTCTCGGGCAATCGAGCTTTTCCCTGAGGCGGGCAACCCCGTCAGCCACACGGCGAAGGCATCTCCCATGAGTGATCGCTCCCATGGGGAATGGGGCAAGAGGAGTGCCAGGCCGCCGTGTGAGACGAGAGCCCGGAAGGCGGCGACAACCCTATGCCCCGCGGACGACCTCCACTCGAAGGTTGGCGAGAATAGCCCCAGCGGGACGCAGCCCCTGACGCAATTCGCCACAGCCATTATGGCTGCTTTGAAAATGCGGGTCCTGTCTCCGAGCAGCCTGGGACCCATTGCAATCTTCAGAGCAATGGGTGCCCCGCTCGCACCCCCGCCCGGTGTAGGGACCCCCGCTGCGCGCGCTTGGGTGCCCGCTGGCACCACCCGCATTTTCATCATGCTGGGTGAGCCAGCGGCTCATGAGAACTCTTCTGATCTGGCTGGTCAACCTGTTCCGCCGAAGCTCCCCCATGGCACAGGGGATGCAAGCTTCCATGAAGGAATACGCGATGCGTCTATCTTCAATCCCCGAAGCCGAGTTCCTGAAGGAAGTTGACAGTTCGCCTGCCGGCCTTTCCCATGATGAGGCACGCCGCCGTTTGGCGCGAGACGGCCCCAATCGCTTGCAAGCCTCGACGCCGGTTCCCGTCGTCACCCTGCTCCTGAAGCAGTTCTCCCATTTTCTGGCTGTGCTGCTCTGGGCGGCCGCCGGCTTGGCCTTTGTGGCCGAGAGCCTCAACCCCGGCGAGGGGATGGCGGTGCTCGGTTGGGCGATTGTCGGAGTGATCGTCATCAACGCCCTGTTCACCTTCGCGCAGGAGTACAAGGCGGAACGCGCCGTTCAGGCGCTCCATCAACTCCTCCCCTCCTCCACCTGGGTGCTCCGCGGCGGGCACACGCATCAAATTCCACGCGAGGCCGTCGTCTGCGGGGACCTGCTGGTGCTGGAGGAAGGCGAGCAGATCCCCGCCGACGCCCGCTTGATCGACGCCGTCGGGCTCCGCATGGACCTGGCCTCGCTCACGGGCGAATCGCGGCCCAAACGGCGCACGACCGACATCGCGCCGCATACCAATCTCGCCGACGCGCCCAATCTCGTGCTGGCCGGCACGACGGTCCTCTCCGGCCGGGGCCGCGCCGTGGTCTACGCCACGGGCATGCGCACCGAATTCGGAAAGATCGCCCGTCTCGCCACGAGCGCCGACGCCGGGCCGACGCCGCTCCAGCGCGAGATCATCCATGTCACCCACGTCGTCGCCCTCCTCTCGTTGGGAATGGGCGCGCTCTTTTTCCTCATCGGGCTCTCCGCCGGCCTCGGGTTTTGGATCAGCGCGATCTTCGGCATTGGGATCATCGTGGCCAACGTGCCGGAAGGCCTCCTGCCCACCGTCACGCTCGCCCTCGCGATGGGCAGTCAGCGAATGGCGAAGCGGAAGGCGCTCATCAAGCACCTGACCTCGGTCGAGACGCTCGGCTGCACGACCGTGATCTGCACGGACAAGACCGGCACGCTCACCGAGAATCGGATGCGGGTCGAGCAGCTGTTCGTCGACGGCGCCGTCGTCGACGTTCGAGAGGGCGCGCTCATGCGCCACGGGCGCGGCATCCATGCCGAGACCCTGACCCAGTGGCAACGGTTCTTCCAGGCGCTCGCGCTCTGCAACAACGCCCGACGGGTTCGGCGTCATGGCGGCCAGGCCCTCTGGCAGGGCGATCCGACCGAAGTCGCCCTCGCCGAGTTCGTTCAGGGCTTCCGCATCCCCGACGGCGAGCGGTTTCCCCGCATGAACGAGATCCCCTTCGATGCCGACCGCAAGCGCATGAGCACGATTCACTGGATCGAGGGCAAGCTGGTGGCCCTGGTCAAGGGCGCCCCCGAGTTCGTGATTCCCTTGTGCGATGACGTCATGGAGCGGGGGGCGGGCCGTCCGATGACGCCCGGAGAACGGGAACAGCTCCTCTTCCAGAGCCGCACCTTTGCGCAGCAGGCCTATCGCGTGCTCGCTGTGGCGGCGCGGGACATCCCGCATGGCGCCGAGACCCTGTCGCCGGAGACGGTCGAGCGTTCGCTTACCTTCCTCGGACTCGTGGCCATGATCGATCCGCCGCATCGGGAAGTGCCGGAGGCGGTCGCGCGCTGCCGCAAGGCCGGGGTCCGCGTCATCATGATCACCGGCGACCATCCGCTGACGGCGCTGGCCATCGGGCGGAAGATCGGCCTCGTGCCGGTAAGCGATGGGGAGCAGCCCGGCGCCTTCGTCCCGGTCGTGGAAGGTGAGCGCCTGGATGCAATGGACGACGAGGCCTTGCGCCGCCTCCTCACCGCCAAGACCCGGGGAGAAACCGAGCCCATCTTCGCCCGCATGGCGCCACGGCAAAAGATGCGGATCGTCTCGCTCCTGAAAGAGATGGGCGAGGTGGTCGCCGTCACGGGGGACGGCGTCAACGACGCGCCGGCGCTCAAGAAAGCCGACATCGGCATCGCCATGGGCGTCACCGGCACCGACGTGGCCAAGGAAACGGCCGACATGGTGCTGCTCGACGACAACTTCGCCACCATCGTGAACGCGATCGAGGAAGGGCGGACCGTCTACGCCAACATTCGCAAGTTCGCCACCTACGTCTTGGTGAGCAACGTGCCTGAAGTCGTCCCGTATCTGGGCTACGGCCTGTTCGGCATGCCGCTCGCCTTGACGATCCCGCAAGTCCTCGCCGTCGACCTCGGCACCGACATGGTCCCCGCGCTGGCGCTCGGCGCGGAAACGCCGCATCCGGGCGTCATGGAGGCGCCGCCGCGAGCGAGAACGGCGCGGCTGTTGAGCCGCGGACTGCTCCTGAGGGTCTACCTGTTCTTGGGCCTGATCGAAGCGGGCATTGCGATGGGCGCGTTCTTCTGGTTCCTCTGGGCCCAAGGCTGGACCTGGGGCACACCGTTGAATTGGACCGATCCGCTCTACCGCCAGGCGACCGCCGTCACCCTCGCCGCCATCGTCATGGGTCAGGTGGCCAACGTCTTTGCTTGCCGGGACGAACGGTTGTCGGCCTTGACCTTGGGGTGGTTCACGAATCGACTGCTGCTCTGGGGCATCGCCGTCGAGATCGTGCTCATGCTGCTCATCGTCTACACGCCGATCGGCAATCTGATTTTTGGGACCGCGCCGCTGCCGATCTGGGTGTGGCCTCCCCT
>CAYZTJ010000056.1:11385-20730 GCA_964481215.1 uncultured Nitrospira sp.
TCGGCAATCTGATTTTTGGGACCGCGCCGCTGCCGATCTGGGTGTGGCCTCCCCTCCTGGCCGGCGCCATCTGCCTCTTGCTCGCGGACGAATGTCGGAAGTGGCTCATCCGCCGAGCGCCTAGTTCGCCCGCCCTCGCAGGACCTGCCCGCCGCATGGCTCCGGCAGGCGGGAGCCAAGGCTAGATGGCCGTGGGGCTCCACGTGCCCTGCCTGGGGAATTACGCACCAGCTTCGTACATCTGCATGACCTGAAACGCCCCAGGCCGTCGGCAGGTGAGGCCTCATCCGGCATCCCGAGGCCCCTAACTCCTTGCTCTATGAGGGATCTTGAAATCCTCGGCGCCATCGAGTGCGGCATTGTCCGTGCAAAAGCTCAAGAAGGTACGGCTGGTTGTCGAGTTGGAGGAGGACCCCATGCGATATCCCGAGCGTTTTGCCGTCGGTCTGGTGCTCATTCTGGTGTTCGCCCTGTCGGCTTCGGCGCAGACCATGAGAGGGAACCCGACCAACGGCCAAACCATTTACGAGAAAAACTGCCTTCGCTGTCACGGCAAGAATCTGGACGGCCAGGGTCCCGATGCCCGAACCTTGATCGTGCCGCCGGCCAACCTCCAGGCGCCCCTCTCCCGCGCAAAGACGGATTGGGAATTGCTCATCACGATTTCCCACGGGGTGATGTTTTCGCCCATGCACGGATGGCGGGAACGGCTGACACAGGATCAGATTCTGGATGTGCTGTCCTACATTCGGATGATGGCGCCGTTCGACGCGGTGAGTTGAGGAAGGCGTGCCCGCCCGCAGGTGGCGAGCTGTGTTCGCAGCGATCCTGCTCTGTGCGGTCTCGCTCGCGGGGGCGGAGCAGAGCCCGCCCCGTGAGCCGGATATCGAAGTTTTTTCAAGGGAAGGATGCCCCTATTGCGCGGCGGCCAAGACGTTCTTGGATGATTTGCAGCGGGAACGCCCGTCGATTCGCATTCAGGTCCACGATGTCGGACGCGACGCGCAGGCCTTGGCCCGACTCCAGGCCCTGGCTGCGGCGCAGGGCATCCGGGCGCCCGGTGTGCCGGCCTTTTGGGTGGGAGGCGAGCTCGTCATCGGTTTCACCGGCCCTGAGGGGACCGGCGCGCGACTCACGGCGTTGCTCGATCGGCGCGCCGAAGGACGCCACGGAGGGGCGGAAGAGGGGACATGCAGCTCTCACGAGGTGACACCATGCCGGACGGCCTCGCCAACGGCTCCCGCGCCATCGGATCGGGTGACCACGCGGCTGTTCGGCACGATCAGCGTCCAGGAACTGGGGCTGCCGCTCTTTACGCTGGCGCTCGGGCTGCTCGACGGCTTCAACCCCTGCGCGATGTGGGTCCTGCTGTTTCTCCTCTCGTTGCTCGCCAGCATTCGGAACCGGGCCAAGATGGCCCTGATCGCCGGCGCCTTTGTCGCGGTGAGCGGCCTCGTCTACTTCGCCTTCATGGCCGCGTGGCTCAACGTGTTTCTGCTCATCGGGATGGCGAGGCCCACCCAGGCGGCGCTGGGAGCCATCGCCTTCTTGATGGGGCTCGTGCACATCAAGGATGGCATCGGCTGGGCGCAGGGCCCCTCGCTGAGCATTCCCGAGTCGGCCAAGCCGGGACTCTATGCGCGCATGCGGCGCATCATCCAGGCGGAGGAAGTCACGGGGGCGCTGGTCGCGGTGGTCCTGCTGGCCTTGCTCGTCAACGCCGTCGAACTGCTCTGCACGGCCGGGTTCCCGGCGATCTACACGAACATCTTGAGCCACCAGCCCCTGAGCGGGTGGCAGTACTACGGCTATCTCGCCCTCTACAATCTGGCCTATGTGGCCGACGACAGCCTCATGGTGGGCATCGCCGTCGTCACGCTCGGCCGCCACAAGCTGCACGCGCGCGAAGGACGCTGGCTGAAGCTGATCAGCGGAACGGTCATGGCCGGGCTGGGGACCTTGCTCATCTTGAAACCAAGCTGGCTCTTTTGAGGGAACCGTCATGAGTCGCGATACGTTCACGCTCCTCTGTCCCATCGACGGCTCGCAGCACGCCGAGTGGGCGCTGGAACTGGCGCCGCAATTGGTCCATCCCATGAGCGCGACGCTGGTGTTGCTGCACGTGGTGGATGCGGCCAAGTTCAGGGCCGCTCGCAAGCTGGGAACCCAGACGGATGAGGCCATTGCCGAAGCCTTGGCGATGGCGGAACAGGGCGGCAGCCGCCTGCTGGCTCAGACCAACGAGGCGGTCTCGTCCCAGTGGAAGCAGATCAGGACCAAAGTCGCCAAGGGTGAGCCGGCCGCCATGATCGCTCAAACGGCGCAACGCCTCCATGCCGACCTGATCGTGATGGGATCGCGCGGATTGACGGACTTTCGTCCCTTTCTCTTGGGCAGCGTCTCCCGGCGCGTCGTGTCGACGGCGCCTTGTCCCGTGCTCGTCGTCAAGCGGCCGATCACGGCGTTGCAGCATCTCGTGATCTGCGCCGACGGCTCGAAGCCGGCCCGAGCCGCATTGGAGTTCCTGCTCTCCCTACGGCTGCCGAGCACGGCGCGGTTCACCGTCACGACGGTGGCGCCGCCGCTGCCCATCGAGACGGGGCATGCGCCCGCCGGCCTCGGCGCCCTGTCCGACCAAGTTCGCGCGTCTCTCACGCAACAGGCGCATGCGACGGCGGCCGAAGAAGCCTCCCGCATCAAAGACGAAGGCTTCGACGTCCATCTCAGAGTGTCGCATGGCGAGGTCGCCCCCGACCTGGTCAAACTCGCGGAGCAGGACCAGGCCGATCTCCTGGTGGTCGGCTCTCGCGGGCTGACCGGCGCGACCCGCTATCTCATGGGAAGCGTGTCGGACAGCGTGGTCAAGTATGCGCCCTGCTCGGTGCTGGTGCACCGGCGATAACGTAACGACTTGAAGAGGAGGTGTGCGATGACGCAGGCAACGAATCCATCCCCCGCCGCCCGTGAGCGGCCCTTTGCCGAATGGACCGTCGCCGACGTGATGGAGCGTCAGGTGCAGACGGCCCATGCCGGCGCCAAGGCCGATGTGGCGGCCTCGCTGATGATCGAGGGCTTCGGATCGGTGCCGATCGTGGACGACCGCCGGCGACTGATCGGCCTCGTCAGCGAGCATGACCTCTTGCGGTCGCTGGATCGCGGGCTCCTGTGGAGGGAGACCTCCGTGGAGAAGATCATGAGCGTCAATCCCTACTCCGTCCGGCCGGAGACCCGCCTGGGCACCTTGATCCACGTCATGCAGGCGAGCGACCTGATTCGCGTGCCGGTCGTTGACGCGGAGGACAAGCTGGTCGGCATCGTGGCGCGACGGGACCTGCTGCGCGCCTATTTGGGCGCGAAGGAACAATCGGAAGACATGAAGAGGTAATGCACGATGAGCCAAGGGAATACCAACAGGCAGTCCAAGGCCGACGATCCCCGCAGCTTGTCGATTGGCGAGATCATGGAGCGGCACGTGGTGACCTGCCCTCCCGACACCGACGCCTTCACGATCGCCAAGATGCTGTCCGAGCGGCGAATCGGCAGCATGCCGGTCGTGGGGGAGGACCAAGCGCTCGTGGGGTTGGTCAGCGAGTATGACCTGCTCGATGCCATCCTAGACGGCCGCGATCTCCGGAAGGTCTCGGCCGAGGAGATCATGACGCGTGAGCCGCTGACCGTGAAGCCGGACCAGACGTTGGAAGAAGTGGCCAAGCTCTTTCGCGACCGGTATCTCACGAGGGTGCCGGTCGTGCGCGACCGGCAGGTCATCGGCATCGTGGCGCGCAGCGATGTGCTGGCCGCAGCCGCCAAGGCCTTGCTCTACTGGCAATAGCGAGGGCCGGGAACTCGCGGAAGGCCGCCATGCACCTGGAACCGGGCGATGCCTTGGTCATCGCGGACATTCAGAATGACTTTCTTCCCGGCGGCGCCCTGGGCGTGCAAGGCGGCGATGCCATCGTCCCGATCGTGGAACAATACGTCCGACGCTTCGAGCAGCGCCGCCTTCCTATTTTTCTGACGAGAGATTGGCACCCGCCCGACCACTGTTCCTTCCGCGAGCAGGGCGGCCCCTGGCCACGGCACTGCGTGGCGGACACGCCCGGCTCGTTGCCGCCGGAGGGCTTCCGCGCACCCCACGCGGCCGTCATCATCTATAAAGCGATCGACCGAGACCGCGAGGCCTATTCGGCCTTCCAAGATACGCCGCTGCACCGCCATCTCCAGGCGCTCCATGTCCGCCGTCTGTTTGTGGGCGGCCTCGCGACCGATTATTGCGTGCTGAACAGCGTCAAGGACGCGCGAACGCTCGGCTATGAGACCATTCTCCTGACCGACGCCGTCCGCGCCGTGAATGTCCGGCCGAACGACGGGCGCGACGCGGAAGCGGAGATGGTCCGTCTCGGCGCGGTGCCGATTCGACTGGAGCACGTGGCTGCATGATGATTTCGACCAGCGCCCTCCTGACCGACCTCTACCAGCTCACCATGCTCCAAGCCTACGTGGAGCAGGGAATGACGGACCGCGCGGTGTTCGAGTTCTTCGTACGCAAGCTGCCGCCCCATCGAAGCTTCCTGGTGGCCGCCGGCTTGGAACAGGCGCTCGACTTTCTGGAATCCCTCCGCCTCACGCAAGAGGAGCTGGACTGGCTAGCGCACCATCAGCGCCTCAGCCGCCCGGCGCTCGACTACTTGGCGCGACTGCGCTTCACCGGCGACGTCGACGCCATGCCGGAGGGCGCCGTCTTTTTCCCGCACGAACCGATCCTCCGCGTCACGGCCCCCTTACCCCAAGCTCAGCTCGTGGAAACGCGCCTCATCAACCTGCTCAACTTTCAGACGATGATCGCCTCCAAAGCCCTGCGCTCGGTGCTGGCCGCCGCCGACAGGCCGCTCATCGACTTCGGGTTGCGCCGAGCCCACGGCGCGGAAGCGGGATTGCTGGCTGCACGGGCGAGCTATCTCGCCGGCTTTGCCGGTACGGCCACTGTGCTGGCCGGCCAGGAATTCGGCATCCCGATTTACGGCACCATGGCCCATTCCTTCATCCAAGCCCACGACGATGAATCAGCCGCCTTTGCGCACTTCGCCGAAGCCCATCCCGGCAACGTGGTGTTCTTGATCGACACCTATGACACGGAAGCCGCCGCCCGCAAGGTGGTGGCCCTCGCCCCGCGCTTGCGCGCGAGGGGGATTGCGGTCAAGGGGGTCCGACTGGATAGCGGCGATCTGGGCGAGCACGCGCGCCGGGTCCGCCGCATTCTCGATGACGGCGGTCTGCGCGAGGCCAAGATCCTCGCCAGCGGCAATTTGGATGAGTACCGAATCCGCGCGTTGATCGGGGAGCAGGCGCCGATCGATCTCTTCGCCGTCGGGACCGCCATGACGGCCTCGACCGATGCCCCCTCGCTCGACTGCGCCTACAAGCTGCAAGAATATGCCGGCAGACCCTGTCGGAAACGTTCGGAGGGAAAAGCCACCTGGCCGGGGCGAAAACAGGTCTTCCGCACCTATGCCCCAGATGGCCGCTTCGCCCATGACGTGATCAGCCTCGTTGATGACGCTCAGCCGGGCGAACCGCTCTTGCAACCGGTCATGCAGACTGGACGGCGGATCGCCGCCTCGCCTCCGCTCGACACCATACGGAAACGGATCGCGTCCGACGTCGCCAGGCTGCCTCCGGATCTTCAAGCGCTCGACCCTATCCCGCCGGGCCTGTATGATGTGCGCATCGCGCCCGCGCTGCAGCACATGGCCGACGCGGTGGATGAACGGACGCGTGGCTAGAGGCAAGAGGCGAGGGGCAGCATCGGCCCTGGATCGACGTGAACGCCCAACCACAGTTTCCCCAAGAACAGTCGGCAGATGGCGAGTATCGGCGTCAGGATGACGCCTTTCGTCACTGGGTAATGGCCGACGGACAGTCCGGCTACCCCGCGGCCGCAGGCCGGTATCACCTCTACGTCTCCTGGGCCTGCCCCTGGGCGCACCGCACCATCATCGTCCGCAAGCTCAAGCGGCTCGAATCGGTGGTCGGCATGACCGTCGTCGATCCCATCCGCGATGAGCGGGGCTGGGCCTTTCGCGAGGGACCCGGACATTCCCCCGATCCGATCAACAGCTTCCAGTTCCTCAGCGAGGCCTACCGAGCCACCGACCCGACCTATGCGCATCGCGTGACCGTGCCGGTCCTCTGGGATACGGTCACCAAACGGATCGTGACGAACTCCGACGACGACCTGATGCGCATCTTCAATCGCGAATTCAACGCCTTCACCGCGAGCGCCCTCGACCTCTATCCTCTGAAGCTGCAGCCGGAGATCGACGAGCTGAATCGCTTCATCTACGAGCGGGTGAACAACGGGGTCTACCTGGCGGGATTCGCAACGGCGCAACGACCCTATGAACGCGCGGTGCGGAACTTGTTCGAGGCGCTCGATCAGCTCGACGCGCGCCTCGCCACGCGGCGCTATCTGTTCGGATCGCGTTTCGTCGAGACCGACTGGCGCCTCTTCGTGACGCTCGTACGGTTCGATGCCGTCTATCACGGCCACTTCAAATGCAATCTGCGCCGCATCATCGACTACCCCCATCTCTTCGGCTATCTGAAAGACCTCTATCAAGTCGACGGCATCGCCGAGACCGTCAACTTCGACCACATCAAACGCCACTACTACGTCACCCACGACGACATCAACCCCAGCCGCATCGTGCCGCTCGGCCCGATTCAAGACCTGACCGCCCCGCACGGCCGGGAAGCGCTCAACGGTGAACGATGAACGAGGAGCGATGAGCGCGGAACATGAAAAGATTGAGGTTAGAGACGCCGTATGCTTGAGGTCTGCGCTCAGCCTTCTCACTTCTACGCTGGGGAATCGTTCATCGTTCTGAGTTCAGCCTTCAGCGTTGTCTCTAAAACAGCGGATGGTGGGGCGCGGAGGAGGAGGGCACATCGGTCGGGGCCTCACCGGCGTTGCCGAGGAACTTCCACCCTCCTTGCTCCTGCGCCAAGTAATGGACTTCGCGAAACCAACTGTCCAACGTGATGCGTTTCCCGGACTTCACCTCCGTGCCGTACAGCCCGCCGGTACAGGTCACCTCCGCTCGCAACTGGGCGCCGACCCGGACGATGCGAATCTCTGAAAACAGGTGAGTCGAGGTCAGTCCCCGATAATGCTCGAAGACCTCGCCCCAGATTCGGCGCACATCCGCCTGCTCCAGCCCATGGTAGTTGTACTCCGGGCCGTAGAAAGCCATGAGTGTCTCCATGTGCTGTTGTTGCACCGCGGCCTCGGCGCGCTCGAAGGCCGCCAGCAGTTCCTTGGCGAGCGGGTGCGCCGTGATCGCCTTGCGCCCTGTGACCGCCCGCCCCTCCACGGTCATCGCGGCGTCCGGCAACACTTGGACCACCGCGAACGACTCAGGCGCGGCGAGCAGGAGGCTCCACGTGAACGCGCAGAGGAACCCAGCCACTCGACATCCCTGCATACCTATCCCCCTCTCCCTCACGATCTCTCGTAACACCGCCGACTGCTTCACGGCGTCGCCGGCCATTGATCGCGAATCAGCTCGTCGGTGGCATAGCCCCGACTCCGCGCGAAAGTCACCAACTGCTGATACGTCTCATCATCGAGCCGAGGCTGGCGAGCCAGAATCCAGAGATAGCGGCGGTCCGGCGTGCCGACGACGGCCGTCCGATACTTCTCATCCAGATGGAGAATCCAGTAATTGCCTTCCTCGGACGCGCCGGCCAAGCGGGCGAAGAAGTTGTCGAACACCACGCGCAGCTTGGCTCGGGTCGCCGGATCGGCGACGGTCGCCACGGCATCCGCGGTCGCCTGGTGGCCGCTGGTCGTCACACATTCATTGTGGACATCGACGGCGCCGTCCGGCCGGAGCCGGTACGTGGCCTTCGACGCCGCGCAATGCCGCTGAAAAAACATGGGCAGCCGGGCCACCTCATACCAGGTGCCGGCATAGCGTGTGAGATCGACGGAGGGCACCGTCGCTAGGTCGGCCGTCGGGACCGCGGCGCAGGCGGCTACCATGAGACCACACAAGACCGCCAGTGAGAGAGCGAGATGGTGTGGCATCGGACGTTTCCCCCATATCACCTTCAACATGGCTCTTCTCTCCTAACTTTACCTTGCAAGCGACGGGCCAGTTGCCCCGCTCCATCGATTCCGGCTACAGTCGTCACGTGATGAGGCCTGCGCTCAGCCCCATGCTCTCCCGACTCGGTGCCCTCTTGGTCCTCGCTGCCTCCGGCTGCGCCGCGCCGAGCTTCATCACCCAGCCGATCCACCAGGACCCGCAGGTCTTCACCGGCCTCTCCGGCTATGCGGATCGCGCGGAGGCCGCCACCCTCCGCCATGAACACCCCGCGAGCTGGACCGAGGCGGACCTGCGCACCATCCTGGGACGCCTGCTGATTCAGGAACGCGGCGGGCTCATGGACCCGACGAAGCCTCCGCGTCCGCTGTTTGCCACAGACGAGCTCGCTCGGCTCCTGCCCGGCCTCCGCCAGGCCTTTCAAACCGCGCGTCCCTCGGATTGGGTCGTCTTCGTGCTGACGGATACGTCCGCCACCGGGCCCCGCACGGCGACATCCGGCGCCCTCGCGCTCGTCGACCGCAAGCTCCATGTGATCCTCGCCAATGATCATGAGCCCTTGTCCGCAGACGCCAAGGGCCAACAAGATCTCCGCGCCAATCCGTTTCGTCCCCTGCGAAGTCCTCGCGGCGGACTCACCTTCGACCCGGCGCATTATGTCACGAGCGCCGGCGCCAGCTGGCTTGGCGGCACCTCCGGTTCACCTGCCAGTGAGCTCGTCCTCGACTATCGAACCTTGCTCGATGTCGCCCAGCGGACTGCCCCGTCGCCGCCGAGTCCTCCTGTCGCAAGCGCAGAGGTCGACCGGCTCCGAGAGGAAGTGGTTCGGCTGCGCGAGGAACTGGGGCGAGTGACTCAGCGCCTGAACGAACAGACCGAGGAACTCGCCAGGCTCAAGGGCCGGTCGCGGACGCCGTAACACCCTGCACTCAGAACCCGACCGACAGCCCGAGCGTACCCGTGAGCGCGGACCGGTCGGCCGGCCCCAACACATCCGTTCCAATCCCGGTGTCCACCACGATGCGCGAGCTGAGCTGATGGCGGAGCCCCAGCTCCACGCCGGTGTGATTTCGTTGGCCCACAAGGTCCGACTGGCGCGTGTAGACGTCTGCAATCAGCGTCTCGCGAAACCGAGTGGGATAGCCGATCGGATAGCTCAGCGCCGCCACGAAACGATAGCCGCCGCTGCGTTCTTGCCCTTGCGGCGCTCCCAGCACCGTATAGCCGGCGTTCACGT
>CAYZTJ010000057.1:0-3968 GCA_964481215.1 uncultured Nitrospira sp.
TGATCTTGACGCAGTCGCCCTGGTTGCCGCGGATGACCAGCGGCTGAATCCACTGGGCCTGCACGCCCGGAATCACGGCGCCGGGATCATAGCCTTCTTTCTCGCGCGCCGCCTTGTTTTTGCCTTCTTCCTCGCGCACCTTGTCGAGATTCTCATCGAGCACGTACATGTAGCCGGGATAGAAATCCAGCCACTGATTGAGCGTGATCTCGACATTGACGGCGGACACGTTGTACTGCCGCACCGGGGCCGAGGCCGGGCACTTGCCCCCTTGGCCGGCCACCGGCTCCGCGCGACCATCGGTCATCAACAACAGATCCTGTCCGCCCGCGCCATATTGGTGCGTCATGGACATGCCGTTGTAGACGCCCGAATTGACCTGATGCACCTGCGGATCCTGGCCCATCTGCAACATGATCCGCTGGTGTTGCTGCTCGACCATCGCGGCACGATCTGGACGTCCCGAGATCGTGTCTTCGACGATGGTCTGTCCCTTCAACTGTTCGAGCCACGCAGGCGATTGCCCATGCATGGCGGCGGGATGCGCCGCCGCATGGTCGGCCTGGGCGACGGGCTCCGCGGTCGCCGAGAGAGGCAGCCACAGCAGGGCTGCTCCGGCGAGGACGCTGAGCGCGCACAGAGATGTGGTGGTAAGTCTGGAATGGAACATGGACCGGCCTCCTTAGATGTAAAGGACCCTACAAGCTTATAAGGCGATGAATACTCCGCAGGCTGGAATCAACGACATGGCTTCTATCGACTCTAATCGGGCTCGACACCCTCTCAGATCACATCTAGGTGTGCCGAGCAGTCGCTTCGCGTACCGCCTCGACACCGTCGGCTTTCGCAGGGGGGTAAAGATACTCAACTTGCCGGAGCGCTGTCAATATCTTTGGACAGGACCGCCGGTATCGGAAGGCGGCGCCCGAAGTGCACGCGACCCGCCGTGAGTCGCGCTCGCCCGTGGCCTCTCCCCGAGCCTCGCCCCGCCTCTGAAGTCGAGCCTGTCTCCTTTCGAATTTCTGTGAGATAATGAGCCCATGCTCCTCAAGCGCGTCCTGGTCGGCCTGCCGCTGAAAACGGCGCAAGCGGCGCATGAGCGTCTCTCCAAGCGACTGGCCCTTGCCGTCTTCTCCTCCGACGCCCTCTCCTCCGTCGCCTATGCCACGGAGGAAATCCTCCTGGTCCTGGTGCTGGCCGGCTCCCTCGCCGTGCCCATGTCCCTGCCGATCAGCGCCCTCATCGTCGGCCTCCTGGCCATCCTTACTATCTCCTACTCTCAAATCATCTTCGAGTACCCCCAGGGCGGCGGCGCCTATACCGTCGCCCGCTCGAACCTGGGGGAAATGCCGGGGCTCATCGCCGCCGCAGCCTTGATGATCGACTATGTGCTGACCGTCGCCGTGTCGGTCGCGGCCGGCATCGCGGCCGTCACCTCGGCCGTGCCGGAGCTCTTTCCCCACCGGGAAGCCCTTGGCCTGGCCGCCATTGTCCTCGTGCTGGTCTTGAATCTACGCGGCGTCCGGGAATCGGGGCGTATCTTCGCCATCCCCACCTATGTCTTCATCGGCTCCCTGTTGCTCATGCTGGGCGTGGGCTTCGTCAGACTCCTGTGGGGCGGGGCCTCGGCCAATCCCGAAACCGTGGCCGCGGCAGCCCCGGCTGCAACCGAGGCCATGACGCTGTTCCTGCTGCTCCGGGCCTTCTCATCCGGCTGCACCGCGTTGACGGGCGTCGAAGTCATCTCGAACGGCGTGTCCGCCTTCAGGCCGCCGGAATCCAAGAACGCGGCGCTCACGATGGTAGGCATGGCGTTGGTGCTGGGCACGCTCTTCATGGGCATCAGCGTCCTGGCCTACCATTTCAATGTGCTGCCCAAGACGGATGAAACGGTCGTCTCCCAGGTGGCCCGGGTCACCTTCGGCACCGGGCCGCTCTACTATCTCGTCCAAGCCTCGACCATGATGATCTTGGTGTTGGCGGCCAACAGCGCCTTCGCCGGCTTTCCCCGCCTGGCCTCGCTGCTCGCTAAAGACAGTTACATGCCGCACCAGATGGCGATCATGGGCGACCGGTTGGTCTTCTCGAACGGGATCCTCATCTTAGGCTTCTTCTCCTGCTTGCTGATCGTGTTGTTCCAAGGCGATACCCACGCCCTGATTCCGCTCTACGCCGTCGGGGTCTTTCTCTCGTTTACCCTGTCCCAAGCGGGCATGGTGAAGCGCTGGGTCGCCAAGCGCGGACCCCATTGGCGCAAGAAGCTATGTATCAACGGCGCCGGGGCGGTGGCCACGGGAATTGCGACCCTGATCATCGGCAGCACGAAGTTCATGCACGGGGCGTGGATCGTCGTCGCGCTCCTCCCCCTGCTGATCATGTGGTTCCGGGCCGTCCATGCGCATTATGACGCGGTGGCGCAGCAGGTGGGGCTGACGCGCGATACCCGTCCGCCCCAACCCCGGCGCAACACCGTCATCATCCCCATCAGCGGGGTCAATCGGGCCGTCATTCGCGCCGTGGACTACGCCCGCGGGCGCGGCGCCGATGTGCGCGCGGTGCTGGTCGACATCGATACGGAGGAGACGGCCAAGACCGAGATCAAGTGGGCCCAGTGGGGCTGCGGCGTGCCGCTCATCGTGCTGCCCTCTCCCTACCGATCCATCTTGCGGTCGCTGCTGGAATATATCGAGGAACTGCTCAAGAAAGATTCCGACGGCTGGGTGACCGTGGTCATTCCCGAAATCCTCCCCGCCCGCTGGTGGCAGAACATTTTGCACAATCAACGCGCACTGATGCTCAAGGCCGCGCTGCTCTTCAAAGAGCGTGTGATCCTGACCGACGTGCCGTACCATCTGACGAGGTGAGCTCCAGTGAGAAATGGAAAATGCAAAATTAAAAAAGTCGTCCGCCCCTTTTGCATTTTGACCTTTGCACTGTGCATGTGCTGGCCTGTCGGGGAGGCCTTGGCCTTCAAGATCGTATCGCCGGCCGATAGCGCGGTGGTCAAGTCCGGGCAGCTCGTGACGGCGTCGGTGGACCCCGGACAGAACAGCGGCATCGTCACCGTCCGCTACTATTGGTATCCGGAGTTGGGGGAGACCCTCGTCGAGCAGGAAGATTTCCGCATCCGAGAGCCGGGCGCCGGACGATCGTCCCGCGGCCAGGACTCGCTCTCAGACTCAACCGGGGGTGGATCGGTGGTCGCCGTCGCCACCCTCGTGGCCGGGTCGGACCAGACGCCACCCTTCGGTGGCAAGCTCCAAGTCCCGAACGATGCCATCGGCCGCATGCGCTTGCTGGCCGTCGCCGAAGTCTCGCGCGGCCGTCTGGGCACGCGTACGCTCTTCGATGAAGTTGTGGTGCTGGTCGAGCCCAACGCGGAGCTGGTGTCGATCGACTTCGAGACCGACAAGCCCTTGCGTCTCGGCCGCGCCGGCCAAGCCGCGACCTACGGGCAAATCGATTCCATGGGCAAGACCTTCGACCTGCCGGTCGTCGGCACCTTTGCCGATGGCGTCACGCGCGCCATGGCCTCCCCGTCCGCCGGCACCATCTATGAATCCTCGAATGAGAAGGTCATCAAGGTTCTCCCGGAAGGCCTACTCCAGATCGTGGGAAACGGCAAGACCACGCTCACTGTGCACAATCATGGTAAGCAAGGCACCTTGGATGTCTCGGTCGATGTGAACGATGAGCCAAACAGCACCCCCACGGCCGACGCCGGCCCCAGTCGAACCGTGAAGGCCGGCACCAAAGTGAAGCTGAGCGGCTTAAAGAGCAAGGACCCGGAGGGGGAAGCGCTCTACTATTCGTGGAGCCAAGTGCGCGGGAGCAAGGTGTCGCTGCTGGATCTCAACATGGCCGAGGCCTCCTTCCTCGCGCCGCAAGTCTCTGAAAAGCGCCTCTACCGGTTCAAGCTGCGGGTCACCGACAAGAAGGGGGCGGATTCACCGCCGTCGTACGTCGAC
>CAYZTJ010000057.1:4068-13416 GCA_964481215.1 uncultured Nitrospira sp.
ACTCAGGCTTTGAGGTGAGGGCCAGATAGGCTAGCTCACTCTGCCCATCTTCCTTATCTCCCTCTCCAATGCAACGAAGTGCATCACTTATGACAGATTCGTACTCCCTCATAGACTGAACTCCTTTCTTTGACCATGATCCAGCCCTGAGATTCCTTCAGATTGGGGTGAAAGGTTCAACCTTCTATACGCCGAGACCGCCCAACAGCAGTCCAGGCCGTCTCCGAGAGGGTATCGAAAAGCCTAGGCTTTCGCGTTCAGCGATCGCGTCATCCGGCCTGGACGCCTCCCGTCGTTGAGTTTTCAGCATGGCGAGGCTCCTGAAGAGATGGAGATCGCTTGGCTCGACTCCTTCATGTGCGCACTGGAGCAACGCGTTGACGACAATCTCCTGAACATAGGCCATGGAAAATCCCCCACAGGCCTCGGCTGCCCGAGTCAGCGCTTCTTGAGAAAAGCATAGATGGCCCTTCTGAGAGAGCAACGAATATCGCAGTTTCTCGTCGGGAAGAGAGAATTTCCACACCCGATCAAATCGGCTCGGTCGATGCAGGAGCGCAGGATCCAGGTCTTCTGGATGGTTGGAGGTTGCGATGACCAAGATTCCATCGAGCGACCTCAGACCATCAAGGGCATTCAATAGATAGGCCATCGAGAGTTCTGTGGATTTGACGAGCCGATCAAGGTCTTCGAGAATCACGACGGCCGGAGCGTATTTCCTGGCCATGGCGAACGCCCGATCAATACAGCTTTCGTCTAGATCCGCCCGCATGTGCACCGCGATAAAAGTCGCATCCGTGGTGTTTAGCAATGCCTTCAGCGTCAACGTCTTGCCGCAGCCAGGGGGGCCTGAAAACAGGAACCCTCGGCGGAACGGTAGACGCAGGCGTTGATAGCGCTCTTGACTCTGAAAGAAGCCGCGCACGTTGGCGCGAATATCCTCCTTCATCCCGGCCGGCAGTACCACTTCATCCCAGGTTACGGGAGCCACTGAAATTGAAGGACCGTTGGCCACCAACACTTCGCGATGCGACTTGTTTCTTTCGCGGCTCCGCACATAGTCTTGGAGCGCGTCTCTCAAATCTCGTAGCGCCGCATGACTCTTCGTGGCCACCATGACGAGATGCTCCACAGGAAACACCGATTCGAGATGCTCGACGCATTGGATATGGATGGCGAAACCCTTCCACTCGATTTCGAGGACGCCCAGCCATTCAGCACCATTCAGCTCTTTCTCAACGTTGTGCTCCCCTTCTCCATGCAGACCAGCCATTTCTTCAGTTGCGCCCAGCCAGTCATTCTCTGCAATCTCTTTCACGGCGAACCGCTTTCGTATCGTTCCTGGATGCCGGTCTCGGAGAAAGTCCAGGAGACTGCCCAGGCTGAACTCCTCATTGAGCGATTTTTCAAACTTATACACGTGCCAGCCATCTTGGCGAGCGTGCGCCGATACAAAGGCGTCGAGTTGCTTGCCGATCGCAATTGTTTCCATCACAGCGTCCTCCTCTTTGGTAATACGACCGCCACAGGGCAGCCCCTCTTTCTGCCTTTCAGGATGCTTGTACCGCGGATGTGTGACAGAAAAGGTCACAGCAAACGGTCGAGGCCGCCATGATGGGAAGGAACGCTTACCGCTGAGAGGACTGATACAGCTCGTGGGCCGCGGCTAGCTGGGATCTGACGGAATGAACCAGTTCGGGCGGTTCCAGAGCGCAGGCGTTGGGCCCCCACGATAACACCCATGCGGCGATCTCCTGGAGTCCCCCTGCATAGAGGCTGACAATCACATCTCCACCGGGGAGCGACTGGATTTTTTGGGTAGGGTGCCAGGTACGTTCTCTCACGAGATGGGCGATCTTCTGCGAAAATCTGATCTGAACCGATCTCGGAGGCTCATCAATGATGCCAAAGGGACGATTGCAGAGAAATGCATCGAGGGCATCCTTGCGAATCTCAAACCGTTCCGTCGTCACTTCGGCCTTTCGAATCCGTTCCACTGCATACTTCCGGAGACCTTTGGCCTCAGTCGAATAGGCAATCAGATACAGTCCATTCTCATGAAGCAAGAAACAATAGGGATGGACTTGATACTGGATTGGCTGCGCTTTTCCCCCACTCGCATGAGTAATGACGCTGGCCTGCTGCAGCAAGAGCGCCTGGCGTAAAACTGCGATGGTTTTCTTATGCGCCGAATAGGCTCGAATGGCCTTTGGCCGTGGGACAAATATCTGGAAGACACGTTCCAGGTGAGCCACAGTCTTACGGGGTAAACTTGCCGTGAGCTTCAGAAACACCCGCTCCAAGTCATCATCAAAGGGAGTCGCGGCGAGACTAGCAAGGGACGTTCGCGCAAAATAGAGCGACATCAGCTCATAGGGAGATAAGGTAACGGGCGGAAGGCCTCTATACCCCAAAGGCAATTGCCACAGTCGTTCCTTGTCTGCCTCATCATGCGTGAGCGGATGCCCTTCCTCTTCGATTCGCGCCAAGTCTCTATAGACCTGGCGGCGGGTGATTTTCAGCATCGCCGCTAGCTCATTGACCGTGACCGCTCTCGCGGACAGTATACGCATCATCTCAGCCAGACGCGTTGCCTGGCTATATTTGGCAGAGTTCCTGCCGATGCGCCCTTGCATGGCTGTGATCCTAGGAGCAGATCGAACCGGGATCAAGTGGAGAGGGAACAACCAATTCGTGTCAGGAACCAATCAGCGACGCTTCCTGATCTGGCCACGTATCCACGTTGCCAGATGTTCTTTTGACAGTTCACCCGACGCGACTTCGAGAGTCCTCGCCTCCAGTTCCTGGGGAGCCATCGTCAACTCGACACCATTTGCGCGCAAGAATGCCAGGGCGGACATCACAGCCGCACGCTTGTTGCCGTCCACGAAAGGATGATTTTGCGCGATATGGAACAGATAGGCCGCGGCCATGGCGGCGAGATCTTCATGCAGATACTGCCCACTGAATTGTTGACGCGGCATGGCGACTGCCGCGTCCAGCAGACCGTGGTCTCTGATCCCGTGCGAGCCGCCGTCGGTATCAATGGTGTCGGCGTGGAGGAGCAACACATCCTCCACGTTTAAGAAGACGATGGACTCCACAGCTCAATCTGCCAGCCGTTTCAGCATTGGTCCGTATTTCTTGCGGATGTCCTTGATGATCTCCTTCATGCGTTCGGGACCGACACCCACATTGGCCGGCGTGATGACCAACGCATTGCCGTTGACCGTCACCTGGAGCGGCGTCGCTTCCGTAATGCCGAGGGCCTCCATCACCGGCTTTTCGATGACGAGCGCCACACTGTTCCCATGTTTTTGCAGCCGCTTAATCATGTCGTCCCTCGTGACTTGTGATGAATATGAATGGCGAGTCCTTACAATGTTAGTACACGGAGGGCTACTTGTCTAGCGGAAGGATCCATACACTTTTCGGGCGGTTTCCAGCTCCTTCCGATGGCGCGTGAGTTCCCGTCTATACTTTGACCGCAGTACCATCTGATCAAACGGTGCGATTCGTTTCTGAACCCTATCCATCTCTCGTTTGAGTGACTCCACCAGATTCCATCCTGAGGCAGTCAGCCAGCCGAGGCGGCGGGCATGAGCCAAGGCTCGGAGCGAGCGGCGCGCCAACGCTCACTCTGTTTACCCCTTCAGATTCTTTCCAATATACTGAGAAGGATCATAGCTGGGGAGCAAAGGAGTCAGCGAGATGACAAACATTACCGTCTCCCTGACCGATGAGGAAATGCGCCGGCTCCAAGAGCTGAGCAAGCGCGAGGGGTTGACCGTCGAGCAAATGGTTCGACTCGGCATCCACGACTTCATCGGCCAACCTGATGAATCTTTCCGCACCGCCGCCAAGCGAGTGATGGAGAAGAACGCGGAGATCTACCGTCACCTCTCGTGACTCGTAGCGTCAGCAAAACTCCGCGACCTTTACTGCACTCTCAACTCCTCTCGACGGACGGCTCCACAACCCACTTCCCAAGCTGACGAAAGTCGTCGTCAAATGCAAAGGCTGTCCGCATCCCGATACGCTTCATCACGGCGAAGCTTGTGCAATCCACAAAGCTGAATCGCTTGTCCTGGTGCTGCCGGAACAGGTCCCATGCCCGCCGTTCATCTTCCGGCGTGACCCGGATCACCGGCATGACGGATTCAACCAAGAACCGACGTCCGAATTGCACGGCCGGGTCATGCCCAAGGCGCATTCTGAGCAGCGTGATGGTTTCGTGGACGACAACGTTGCTGGTGACGAGAAGGCAGTCTGTGGATTCGACGTACCGGACTGCAAGGGAATGACATCGATCAGTCTGATCCGCAAGAGCAAAGAATGCCGAGGTGTCAACGAAGACGGACGTGCGAAGGGAATGAACGGGCGGACTCAAGGCTTCTCGTGCAGGTAGGTGTCATGCTCGACGCTGATATCGGTAAACCCACTGGCCCCAATACCGGCGAGGGACAGAAGGGCTTTTTTCTGACGTGCCACCCGCTGTTGCAGACCTCGCTGCTGTATGCGCGACAGTCGCTTGGCATGGGATTTTTTCTGTTTGCTACGGCGCGCCATGATCTTTTTCCCCGCTGGTCTCATTGCGTATCACTGTACCACCATTCGACGGCCTCTCGCCAATCAAATTACTCCGCAGAAAGACTACACCCCATCATGGTCAGATTGTGCTCAGCTTCACGGACCCATAAGCCTGGCGGGCGGTGCGAAGTTCGTCAATATGCCGACGGAGGACGGGGCCGAATTGGGAATGCTGCACCACTCGCTTATAGGGCGCGAGGTTCTGTTCCACCTTTCCAATCGTTTTTTCCAATTGACTGACTAGCTTCCCACCTGAGCCGCTAAGCCAGCCGAGTGTCCGGGCATGGGCCAAGTCGCGCAATGAATAGTGCACCGAGGCTACTTCTTCCATACACCGGAACCGCGCGCGCAACAGTTCCTCCTCTGTGAGCCCAGTTTCTCCCCTCGCCTCTCGCCCATTGCCTATTGCCTTCCACGACGACAGTCGCTCGAACAACATCGCTCCCATGGTGAACGTGAATGTCGCATGGAGAATGCCGCGGATGGGCCGCAGGCTCCGCCGCCAGGGGGAATAGAAGATTTCGTCCGTATGGTCTCCATTGAGAAAGCGATGCTTCCGCAGCAGGAGATTCAGATGGTGGTGACTGTTCTCATGAATCAGATCGTCGATCAAATCCAGCGGCGTGCGGTCGAAGACATTGATAAAGGAGAGGCCAGGCCGGTGACGGTAGCTGAAGCTGACGACGCCACGGGCCTTGAGCGGCACAATACGACTCGTCAGCAACCCCAGTAACTCGGCCCCCTCAGGCCAGGCCTCTTCGATCACATGGAGCGCGCGACGGATTTTCGTCCCGGTCCCAGGTTGTGTCGGATCGACCCGAATCGGCGTTCGATCCTTGCCGTAGACCAGCGTCGGCCCCAGGGTCAGGCCAGGCCTGATCCACTGCTCGGCCTGATACCGCCAGTCACGATCGACGAGTTCTCCCTTTGAGATCAGGAGCGAGGTCTTTCGACCACGCTTCACGGCCAGGCCGTCGGCACTGATGTGCAGCGTCGCCCCTTGAAGGAGCCGAGAGCTTGCTGCTCGCAGGCCGGCCCCCTCACAGCCAACTGCGATTGTGCCCGCCGCAATGGCCTGCTCGAAATCGGCCCCGCCCTCCCACGAAACGTCCCAGGTTCGCCGTTTTTGGTTCGCCACCCACTCGCAGGCGAGATCAGGAATCAAACTGATCGACTCCTGAATGGCCGCCCGTGCCAATCGACCACAAAGTAGAGTGAGCCGGCGGTCCAATCCGCCGGCCTGTGCAGCTCCAGACGGGAACAATTCATCCAGATAGCTGTTTTCGTAGAAGCGGGTGCGGCAGTCCTCGAAAAGGGAGTCAGCGAATCCACGACGGTCACGCTCAGCGTTGAACTGCGCCCGCACGTCGATAAAAAACAGCAGGTCGTTGAGGCTTTCGATCCAGCCAACCGCCTTCCAGTTCGAGTAGGCCTCGCCGGGTAGGCGCTGTTCGACGAGCCGCCAGTACTCCAGAGGCAGGTGAAACTCGGTGACGGTGGAAGAATAGGACGCGAGATCGCGGCGGAGATCGCGGAGCAGTCCTCGCATTGAGCGACGCAGCTCGTCGAGGAGCACGGCGACGGTCTGTGGGTCAAGAAAAGACGGCAAGGGCGATCAGGACTCTGTCAATCGGCGTCGCAATTAGAGAAGATCTTTCGGCCGGTCAGCGCCTGCCGCCGATCCGCCGGATTTTTCCAACAATTCACGGCTGACCCAAATCGGGGCCTTGAAATGCACCGCCAGCGCAATAGAGTCGGAGGACCGGCTGTCAAAGACCTTGGTCCCTTCTTTGGTGGCGACCGACAGCGCCCCGTAGAAGGTGCTGTCTTTCAGTGTAATCACCGTCTGCGTCACCTTGGCGCCGAGCGAATCGAGGATCGTATGCATGAGGTCGTGAGAGAGGGGCCGCGGCATCTGGCGGCCGGTCAAGGCTGCCTGAATGGACCCGGCGACGGTATAGTCGACAAAAATCGGAATCGTTTTCTGCTCGGCTTTCAAGAGCACAACCGGCCCGTGATCGGACGCGCGCACCTCTACTTCTTGAATCCGCACCTGATCGACTCCCGCCCACCCGTCTTGCCGAAGAACAGTCAGAGCACCCGCCACCAGCCAGAGGAGCAGCCAACGAGGACTGTGCTGTGTCATGTGTTCCTCCTCTTTTCTCCCCACTCCACTCGTCGCGAATGGACCGAGAGTCTGTGTACACGCCGAAACCGGACGGAGTGGACCAGAGGGTCACGCGCTGGCGGCTCATCGATACTCAGCAGCCGCTGTCACTGCCGACGCGCCGGCCTGTGGCCGCCCCGGCCACGCCTTCGAGGCGCGACGGCCAATCCCCTGATCACAGTAAGCCAATTGTGTCTCACGCATCAGAGCGAGACCCGGATGCTCCCACCCGTCGTCAGGTGAGGCGACACGTCTTAGCTGCTCCATACTCTCCTACGCCTTCGCCCGCACGTAGCCGTTCTCTTCCTTTTCGAAGCCGATCATCGTTTCAGCCCCGTGGCCGGTAATCACCAACGTCTGTTCATCCAGCGTGTACAAGCGCTCGCGAATCGACCGCTCGATCGCATCGAAATCCCCGCCCCACAGGTCCGTGCGCCCGATCGCCCCCTGGAACAAGGTATCCCCGGCCAGCACCAACCGCTCAGTCGGGAAGGACAGGGACAGCGAGCCGGGTGTATGGCCGGGCGTGTGGAGCGCCACGCCGGACTGCCCGCCGACTGGAATCTTCTCCTCGTCGGCCATCAGATGATCCGGCGCCGGCGCCGTGCCTTGATAGGTGATCCCGAAGGCGCGGCATTGGAGTTCAAGCATGTCCCAGAGCGGACGGTCCGCCTCATGGAGACAGATGGTCGCGCCCGTGGCCTGCTTCACCGCGCCGGAGGCCATGAAGTGGTCGAAATGGGCATGGGTGTGATAGATACCGACAATCGTCAGGCCCATGCCCTGGGCCTCCCGCACAATCCGCTGCGGATCGCCGCCGGGATCGACCACGATGCCCTGCTTGGTGACCGGATCGCCGAGAATCGTGCAGTTGCAGCCGAGGGGAGGAACGGAGAACGTCTTGCGGAGCAGCGCCGGAGCGAGAGCCATGGATCATCCTACCCACATCGCCCCTTGCAAGCAACGGGGTCAGACGTGCAGACTGGCGGCATGGCATCGCGTGATCGAACCAGAGACCGATGCGCCCTCACCGCGGCCGCCGCGTTTCTCATCGGACTCACCATCGGATGGCCGCTGATGCAGACGTTCGCCCAATCGCCGCATCACCACCAGTCGGCGCCGGTGAGCCCTGACATCATCTCGCAGATCGCAGCGACGACCAGGGCCGAGCCGATGATCGAGATCCCCGCCGGCGGATTCCTCATGGGCTCGCTGCGGAAAGACGACGATCCGTTCGGCATGGCGGCGCCCTACGACGACACCGAACAACCCCAACGGCGCATTTGGCTCGACGCCTATCGCATCGATCGCCACGAAGTGTCCATGGGGAACTACCTGGCCTTTTTGAAAGCGATCAATCGCCCCGCCCCGGACGACCTTGTCACCGTGCTCACACACGTCACCGGCGTCCATGGCGTGGCCCCGGCCAGCCTGGCGGCCTGGCCGGCAATGCACGTCAGTTGGGCGGAAGCCGAGTCCTACTGCAAAGCCAAAGGGAAGCGGCTGCCGACCGAGCCCGAGTGGGAGAAGGCCGCCCGCGGGAACGACGGGGCGCTCTTTCCATGGGGAACCGGCGCGCCGGACGCGACCCTGGCCGTGTTCGGCTACTACCACGTGCATGAAGTCCCCCTGCTCGCGCCGATCGACGATCGCGAGGCCGGGCGCAGCCCCTATGGCCTCCATCATATGGCGGGCAACGTCGCCGAATGGGTCCAGGATTGGTTCGGCTTCGACTACTACGCGATCATGCCGGATCGCAACCCGCCAGGCCCGACCAGCGGCCGCTATAAAGTCGTCCGCGGCGGGTCCTGGAAGAGTAACCCCACCATGCTCAGATCAGCCACCCGCGGCGGGGCCCCGCCCGATCAGCGGGCCCCGACTCTGGGCTTTCGTTGTGCCCGATCCGGGTAATCCCCCAACCCGTTAACTTTCCAAATTTTTCTAGGATTTACCCCCTGAGGGTGAGAGGATAGCCCTCAGAAAGGACCAGCGGGCCCGGCGACCGTTCCATGGTCAACATCGCCGAGGCCGGAGCCATCCTCTGACACACTGTCTATGAGTTCGACCTCGCCCATTCGCGAAAAGATCTTTACGTCCGCCGACGAAATCAAGCAGGGCATCGAGCAACTCGGCCGGAGACTCGTCCAGGTCCATGAGCTCCGCAAGGAAGGACTGCAATTCCGCGACGCCCTGCGCGTGACGGCGGAATTTCAGATTCGCGAAACGATTCGGGAGGTCTTCGGCGACCATTCGCCGGAGTACGCCGAGCACCAGCAACTGCGCATCCGGTCGAACTCCCAGGAACATGTCGAAGAGACCATCTATACGCTCCAGAGTTTGATCCTCATGCTGGAGCGAAAGAAGGCGGACATGCTGGGCATCGCGCCACCGGAAGAGCTGGCGCCGCCCCCGCGCAAGCCCAAAGCGGTCCTCGAACATCGTGACGCGCCTCCGGCCCCGCCGCGATCGGCAGAGTCCCACACAGCACAGCCAGCGACGGGCCAGGACGGCCACGCGCTCTCAGCCGACGAAGCCGCGATCATCCATAAGATTCGAGAAACCCAAGCCGTCGTACAGCGGATGGTCAGCAA